>NZ_JBHJYS010000009.1:0-330381 GCF_042270245.1 Streptomyces sp. NPDC055955 | reverse complement strand
TTTCCCTTTCCGGCGGTTCCGACTCTATCAGATCCTTTCGGGCCTGACTCCCAGTCAGCGGGGCTTGTCTTCTCGGCTGTTGGGCCGTTCCGACGAGTGAGACTTTAGCGGATTCCTGACTCCCGAGCTAATCGGGGGCGTCCTTTCGAACGCGGATTCCTCATTTCGCAAAGACGCATGAAAACGAGACGTGGCGCATCTCAGAGAGACGCGACAACGATCGTTGAATGGTTCTTGCGGAATGGCCACCCGGGGACCGGCCAAGGACCGGAGCTCACGTCGGGCAACTCGGAGAACACTACGTACCGGGCCCAGGCGTGTCAACTTCCCGCCTGTGAGGCCTGTGCGGTCTAGTCTTGGACTCGTGACTACGCATGCGCACACCCAGCAGTGGTGGGCCGCCTGACGGCGGCCGGCAGAAGCATGCACCCAACGGCCGCCGCCTCGGCGGCCGTTCTTGTATCTCCCTCCTGGAGACCACGGAGCCCGGCAGCCGGGACGCGGCGGTCCTGACCAGGAGGTGGAGTAATGACGCGAATCTTCAGCGGGGTCAAGCCGACCGGGCATCTGACGCTGGGGAACTATCTGGGCGCCGTACGGCAGTGGGCTGAAGTGGATCAGCACAGGGCCGACGCGCTGTTCAGCGTCGTCGATCTGCACGCGTTGACCGTGGACCACGATCCCGGGCGGGTGCGGCGACTCAGTAAGCAGGCGGCGACGCTGTTGCTTGCCGCGGGGCTCGATCCCGAGGTGTGCACCGTGTTCGTACAGAGTCATGTGGACGAACACGCACGACTGTCCTACCTGCTCGAGTGCGTCGCCACGGACGGCGAGATGCGGCGGATGATCCAGTACAAGGAGAAATCCGTCCGCGAGCGGGAACGGGGCGGGAGCGTGCGGCTGTCGCTCCTGACGTACCCCGTGCTGATGGCGGCGGACATCCTCGCGTACGGGGCGGACGAGGTTCCTGTGGGTGACGACCAGACGCAGCACGTCGAGCTCTCCCGGGATCTGGCGGTGCGGTTCAACCAGCGGTACGGGCACACCTTCGTGGTGCCGCGGGCGACGCCACCCGCTGTCGCGGCGCGCGTCATGGACCTCCAGGACCCTGCTTCCAAGATGGGGAAGTCGCATGACAGCGGGGCCGGGATCGTCTATCTCCTCGACGAGCCCGACGTCGTGCGCAAGAAGATCCTGCGGGCGGTCACGGACAGCGGCACGGAAGTCGAGTACGACCGCGAGGCCAAGCCCGGGGTGTCGAATCTGCTGGAGATTCTGGCCGCTTGTGAGGGTGGGAACCCGGAAGGCCTGAGCGGTGTATATGAGTCGTATGGCGCGCTGAAGAAGGCGACCGCGGAGGCTGTGGTGGAGCTTCTCGCGCCGCTGCAGAAGAGGCACAAGGAGTTGGTCGCGGATCCCGCGTATGTAGAGGAGGTGCTGCGGCGGGGAGCTGAGCGGGCGAGGGAGATGGCGAAGCCGACCGTGGACGCCGCCTATCGGGCGATCGGGCTGCTTCCCGGTGTATGAGCCGTCCCTGTACCCGTGCCTGAGCCGTCCCTATATAGGGGCGTCCGAGGGAGGCACCTATATAGGGAGACGTTCCTAGGCGGGCGTTTCTGGGACAGCGCGCGTGGGAGGGGCGATAGGCCGCTGGGGAGGGAGGAACTGTAGGGGCGTGGCTGGTGGCGAGGTGCGATGCGAAGGGCCGGCGCATCGTGGCCTCGCTGCCGGAGCCCGCGCGGTGTGTGGCCTCGGTGGTGCGCGGTCCGCACACCGGCTCCGGCTCCGGCTCCGGCTCCGGCTCCGGCTCCGGCTCCGGCTCCGGCTCCGGCTCCGGCTCCGGCTGCACCCCATAGGTGCCTCTGCCCCTCCGCCACCACCGGGGCACGGATCGCGCGGACACCACGGCTTCCACCCGCCCGTCGCCGTGTCGCGCGTCGGCCTTACGCCGACGGCCGCGAAGTCTGCGGCGGTGGGGTGCGCGGGCGGGGTCGGCGGGCTAGTTCCTTCAACTACCTTGCCCACAAGTCTTTTTAACGATGTAAGTCCTGTGCTGTGATGAGCGCATCGCTGAGGCCGTCCCAGGAGACAACGATGTCGACTCTGTCTGAAGAGCGCCCTAATCCCGATCACGGGAACGCCGACGTCCCCCGCCCCGAGTACCCCCGCCCCGGTTTCGTCCGGGACGAGTGGCTCACCCTCAACGGCACCTGGCAGTTCGCCTTCGACCCGGGTGACAGCGGACTCGAACGCGGCCTGGTGCACGCCGAGCTGCCCGAGCGGATCACCGTCCCCTTCTGCCCGGAGTCGGAGCTGTCGGGCATCGGGGACACCGACTTCCACCAGGCCGTCTGGTACCGCCGTACGGTCCGGATCCCCGAGGGCTGGCGGGGCCGGCGTCCCGTCCTGCACTTCGGGGCCGTCGACCACGACGCCACCGTGTGGGTGAACGGGCGTGAAGTGGCGCGCCACAGCGGCGGGTTCACCTCCTTCAGTGCCGACCTCGGCGGTGTGGTGAGCGCGGGCGACGAGGCGGTCGTCGTCGTGCGCGCCAGGGACTCCCGGCAGGGCCCGCAGGCCCGTGGCAAGCAGTCCGACCAGTACGCCAATCACAGCTGCCACTACACGCGCACGACGGGGATCTGGCAGTCGGTGTGGCTGGAGCCGGTGGCCGACACCCATCTGGGACGGCCCCGGATCACGCCTGACCTCGCCGCAGGCTGCTTCCACCTCGAGCTTCCCCTGTCCGGCAGCCGCGCGGGCCATCGCATCCGAGCCCGGCTCACCGACGAGCGGGGCACGGTGGCCGAGGTTTCGGTCGCGGCCCACCTCGATCTCGCGCCGCGCCTGGTGCTGCCCGTCCCGGAGGAGCGCCTCAGGACCTGGTCGCCCGAGGACCCGCACCTGTACGAGATCCACCTCGACGTGGTGAACGGCTCCGGCACCGTGGTCGACCGTGCCCGCTGCACCGCGGGGCTGCGCTCGGTCACCATCGAGGGCAAGCGGATCCTGCTCAACGGCAAGCCGGTCTTCCAGCGCCTCGTCCTCGACCAGGGCTGGTACCCGGACGGGCTGATGACGGCGCCCGACGACGCCGCGCTGGTCCGTGACATCGAGCTGTCGCTCGCCGCCGGGTTCAACGGGGCCCGCCTGCACCAGAAGGTCTTCGAGGAGCGCTTCCTCCACCACGCGGACCGTCTGGGCTACCTGGTGTGGGGCGAGTTCGGCGACTGGGGCGCGAGCAGCGGTCCGCTGAGCGGCGACAACCAGCAGCAGACCGTCGGCTTCGCCGCCCAGTGGCTGGAGGCCGTCGAGCGGGACTACTCGCACCCCTCGATCATCGGCTGGTGCCCGCTCAACGAGACCCGTCAGCAGCTCCACGACCGGCACACCACGCTCGACGACGCGACCCGTGCGATGTTCCTCGCCACCAAGGCCGCCGACACCTCGCGTCCGGTGCTCGACGCCTCCGGCTACTCCCACCGCGTCGCCGAGACGGACGTCTACGACTCGCACTGCTACGAGCAGGACCCCGAAGCCTTCCGGGAACTGATGGCGGGGCTCGACAAGAACGCGCCGTTCATCAATCCGCAGGACGAGCCGGGCGACACCGAATGGTCGGTCCCGTACCGCGGACAGCCCTATTTCTGCAGCGAGTTCGGCGGTATCTGGTGGAACCCGGAGGAGGCCGCGGCAGCGGGCGGTGAGGACCGGGACGCCTCGTGGGGATACGGGCAGCGGCCCCGGGACGAGGAGGAGTTCCAGCAGCGCTTCGCCGGTCTGACCGGGGTGCTCCTCGACGACCCGGACATGTTCGGCTACTGCTACACCCAGCTCACCGACGTGTTCCAGGAGCAGAACGGGGTCTACCGCTTCGACCGCTCCGTCAAGCTCGACGTCGAGCGGGTCCGGGCCGCTCAGCTGCGCCCGGCGGCCATCGAGTCGGCCCCCGAGGGGGCGGCGTGATGGCCGTTTCCCGCAGGAACCTGCTGCGCGGCGCCCTGTTCGGCTCCGCAGCGGCCGCGACGGCCCCGGCACTGAGCGCGTGCAGCTCGATCGCCACAGCGAGCACCGGCACCATCCAGTACTGGAACCCCTTCACCGGCGGCGACGGCGGCCTGATGAAGCAGATGGTCACGGCCGTCGAGGGCAGGACTCCCGGCCTGAAGGTGACCACGACGGTCCTGGACTGGGGCCAGTCGTACTACACCAAGCTGGCGATGGCCTCGGCCGGCGGTCGCGCGCCCGACGTCGCGATCATGCACGTGTCGCGGTTCGCCGGGTACGCGCCGGGCGGGCTGCTCGACCCCTGGGACATGGATCTGTTCCGGGAGTTCGGGGTGACCCTGGACCACATCAACCCGGTCACGGCCACGCGCGGGCGGTACGACGGCGGCCAGTACGCGCTGCCGCTCGACACCCACCCCTTCGTCGTCTTCTACGACAAGGAGGTGATGGACAAGGCGGGCCTGGTCGACAGCGACGGCAAGCTCCTCCCCTTCGGCGGCCCGGAGGGCTATCTGGAGGCGGCGAAGAAGCTCCGCTCCGTCAACAAGGGCGGTCTCGGTCCGGTGTACGGCCACGTCAACGACTCCGCCCAGAACTGGCGGATGTTCTGGTCCCTGTACCGGCAGACGGGCGCCGAGTTGGACCTGTCCGGCAAGAAGACCCGCCTCGACAAGGACACGGCCGTCGAGGTCATCACCTTCATGCAGAAGCTGGTCGCACCCCAGTGCCGGACCATGGACCCGACCACGTCGGTGGGCGCCTTCGCCTCCCGCAAGGCTCCGCTGATCTTCACCGGCGAGTGGGACTCCGCCGCGTTCAGCAAGATCAAGGGCATCGAGCTGGGCGCCGCCCCGTTCCCGCAGATCTATGACAGCCCCGCGGGCTGGGCCGACGCCCACATGTTCGTACTGCCGCACCAGGCCAACCCCGACAAGGAGCGGCGGCGCACCACGCACCGTCTGGTCGCCGAACTGTTCAAGGCCAGCTTCACCTGGGCCCAGGCCGGGCACATCCCCGGCTATCTGCCGATCGTCGAGTCGCAGAAGTACCGGCACCTGGAACCGCAGGTCGAGTACGCGGCCGCCGCGAAGACCCCGGCGCTCGACCCGCCCGCCTGGTTCATGGGAGCCGGCGCGGACTCGCAGGTCCAGATGTGCCAGGCGATGCAGACCGCCCTTGTGGGCGCCAACTCCGCGTCCGTCGCAGTCGACAAGATGGTCAAGGCGCTCGACTTCTACCTGAGCAAGCCCAACCCGGCCTGAGCCGCACGAGAGGAATCATTGTCATGAGTACATGGCAGGCTCGCGGCGGCCGCACCGCCCGCCGCTCGCTCGGCGGCCGCGCATCGGGGCCGCTGTTCGTCACCCCGTTCCTGGTGGTCTTCGCGCTCTTCCTGGTGGTCCCCCTCGTCTACGGCCTGTGGATGAGCTTCACCAACTCCAGCCTCACCGGCCGGGGAGACTCCACGTTCGTCGGCTTCGGCAACTACGCCGAGGCGCTCACCGACTCGAAGATGTGGGAGACGATCGGCCACACCGTGCTCTTCACGGTCATGTCCACCGTCCCTCTCGTCGTCTTCGCCCTGGTCATGGCGCTCCTCGTGCACGCGGGGCTGCCCGGCCAGTGGCTGTGGCGGCTCGCCTTCTTCGCGCCGTACCTCCTCACCAGCGCCGTGATCTGGCAGGTCGGGCTCCTGCTGTTCCAGACGGACTCCGGCATGCTCAACACCTTTCTCAAGGCGATCGGCCTGGACGGCGTCGGCTGGCTGGTGGAGGAGCGCTACGCGATGTGGTCGGTGGTCCTGATCACCGTCTGGTGGACCGTCGGCTTCAACTTCCTCCTGTATCTGGCCGCCCTGCAGTCCGTGCCCGACCAGCTCTACGAGGCGGCCGCGATCGACGGCGCCGGTGCCTGGCGCCGCCTGTGGTCCATCACCATCCCCCAGCTCCACCGGACGACCGCGCTGATCACGGTGTTGCAGGTGCTGGCGTCGCTCAAGGTGTTCGACCAGATCTTCCTGCTCACCAAGGGCGGCCCGGACGGCTCCACCCGGCCGGTCCTGGAGTACATCTTCGACTCCGGGTTCACCGGCTACCGGCTCGGCTACGCCGCCGCCATGTCGTACATCTTCTTCGCCCTGCTGCTGATCCTCTCCATCGGGCAGCTCAAGTTCTTCTCGCGCAAGGAGGCGTGACGATGACTGCCGACACCCTGATCCGCCCGAAGGCCCGGCCGGCGCGCGGAGCCGAGAGCCGCGCACGGGTGCGGCGCAGCACCCGGCCGCAGCAGGTACTGGGTTCGGGGATCGGTGCCAAGGTGGGCGCCTGGGCCGCGCTCGGGCTGATGGCCCTGATGTGGCTGGCGCCCATCGCCTGGGCGCTGGTGACCTCGCTCAAGACGGAACCCGACGCGGCCTCGGTCGGGGACGGCTGGATACCGGAGCACGGCTTCACGGCCGCCGCCTACGGCAAGATATTCGGCCAGGGCAAGATCCCCATGTGGGCGCTGAACAGCTTCTTCGTGGCGGCGATGGTCACGGTGCTGACCGTCGCGGTGTCCGCGCTCGCGGCGTACGGGTTCTCGCGCACGCTCTTCAGGGGCCGGCGGCTGCTGTTCGCCGTGACGATCGCGTCGATCATGGTGCCGCCGCAGATCCTGATCGTGCCGCTGTTCCGCGAGATGCTCTCGCTGAATCTCGTGGACACCTACGCCGGCATGATCCTGCCGCAGGTCGTGGCGCCGCCGATGGTGTACATCCTGAAGAGGTTCTTCGACGCCATCCCGCGTGAGCTGGAGGAGGCGGCCCGGCTCGACGGTGCGAGCAACGCCCGGGTGTTCCTCAGCGTCGTCCTGCCGCTGTCCCGGCCGATCCTGTCCGCCGTGGCGATCTTCGTCTTCATCGGCGCCTGGAACAACTTCCTGTGGCCGTTCATCAGCACGAGCGACCAGTCCCTGATGACGCTGCCCGTGGGACTTGCGACGGTCAAGGACTCCTACGGACTGCAGTACGCGCAGCTGGCCGCCTCCGGGCTGCTCGCTTCCGTGCCGCTCATCCTGGTCTTCATGATCTTCCAGCGTCAGATGGTGCGGTCCGTGGCCACGACGGGGCTCGGCGGCCAGTAGGTGCCGCGACGCCGAACCGCCCGGTGGGACCGGCAGTCCTGCCGGTCCCACCGGGCGGTTCCATGTCCCTGGCGTGGCCCTCAGCCGAGCGCCCGGCGCAGCCTGTCCGCGATGTCCGCGCGCTCCTCCTCGGTGAGTGCGAGCACCCCGTTCTCCGTCATCAGGGCGTGGTACTGCTGCCGCTCGTAGGGCACGCCCGGCGGCAGGCCGGCGATGTGCCAGTGCAGGTGGCTGTTGCCCTGCCCGCTGCCCAGCGACAGCAGATACGTCCGCTCCGGCGCGAACACCGCCTCCACCGCCAGCGCCACTCGGCGCACCACGAGCATCAGCCGTCCGTACGCCGCCTCGTCCAGGTCCCGGACCACGTGCTCGATGTGCGCCTTCGGCGCGACCAGCACCTTGCCCGGCAGGGTCGGGTACCTGTCCAGGTAGGCCACGTGCGCGTCGTCCTCGTAGACCGTCTCGTGCCGGTGGTCCGGGTCCCCCGCGAGGTAGGCGCAGATGTAGCAGGGTCCGGTGCGCGTCCGGGCGACGTACGCGTCGAGGTCCATGGCCTCGCGTTCCATCCGGCTCACCCGTCCTCGGGAAGCCGCGCGGTGATGGCCTGCTCCAGCTCCGTCATCGTGCGGCCGAAGGCGGCCCGCAGGTCGACGCCGTAACGGTGCGCCAGGATCAGCACGGACCACAGGCAGTCGGCCAGTTCGTGTTCGAGCGCCTGCCGCCCGCCGGGCACCTCCCGGGCGCCCTCCTGCGCCATCACCAGCTTGGCGAGGTCTCCGACGTCGCCCATGAAACCGAGCATGAACTCCTCCCGGGTCCACACCCGCCCTCGTTCGTGCAGGTTCAGCCGGTCGTACAGGTCGTGGATCCGTCGTGCCCGCTGCAGCAGCTCGTCGAGCTCGGTCACAGACACCTCCTGACTCATCGGGGTCTCGTGCTCATCGGGGTCTAGTGACGATGCGTGGCGTCCGTGTGCCGGGGGTCCGCGGGGTGTTCGTAGCCGGGCATGAGGGTCACCGATTCGGCGTGGCGGCGTTCCAGCCACAGCACGAAGTGGCGGTCTGCGGCCGCCCGGTGGAGTTCGTGCTCGATGGCGGCGCGCTCCGCTTCGTAGGGGCCGGGGTGCAGGTCGCGGTTGCGGGCGTAGTAGTCGCGGACGGCGGGCTCCGGTACGGCGACGTCGGCGGTGACCCGCTCGCGTACCGCGCGGGCCACCGGCAGCGACGTCAGGACCGCCGCCGTCACGCCGCCCATCCGCAGGGCGTCGACCAGGCTCAACCCGCCCTCGGTGGGCGGTCGAGGCGGCAGGTTCAGCGCGGCCGCCTCCGCTTCGACGACCGCCTCGTACGTCATGACCTGGACCACCCAGCGGCGCAGGTTGCGCGCGTCCGCTGCTCCGGGGCGAGGCAGGCGGGGCGCCAGGGGGCCGCGCCGGAGCCTCGCCACCCGGGCCTCGACCTCGGCCTCGGTGAAGGTCCGATCACCGACCCGGGCGGCGACGTGGGTCCGCGTCACGGGACGACCTCGATCTCGACGGCCTCGGTGTAGTGCAGCCATCCGGCGGCCGCGAGCTTGACCACGGCCCACCAGCGCCCCGGCCGGGTCCCGGCGGGGACGGACACCGGGAAGCGCAGGGTGTGCTCACCCCGTGCCGGGACCTCCGCGCCCGTGTTCCAGCGCGGGAACAGCTCGAAGGTCTGCCAGGGGCTGATGAGCTGGGCCTGCACGTGGACGGGGGTACGTGCGTCCGACCTGACCTGTACGTCGAGCGTTCCGGCCTCCCCCGGTGCCAGTCGCAGCGCCGTCGTGCGCAGAGCCGCCGCGGGCTCGGCCGCCGGCCCCTCGCCGATCAGGACGCGGGTCACGTCCTCGAAGGTCTGCCCGTCGTATGTCGTGCGCGCCCGCAGCCAGTACGTTCCCGGTTCCGCCGACGGGGATGGCGTGACGCGCATCTCGCGGGCGAGGTGACCGCCCGGTTCGAGGTCGTACGGGACCGCTGTCGTGTCCGCCGACCAGCCCTCCGGGAGCAGGAGTCGGGCCTCTCCGGCGGTGGACGCTCGCGTGAGGCCGGAGGCCACGGTGAGCGTGACGTCGCCCGCGCCCCGCAGCACCGGCGGGTGCAGGTGGACGGCCACGGGCAGGTTCCCGGTCGGGGCCGGGCCGGTGTTGTGCAGCCAGTAGCGGGTGAACACCGGCTGGTCCGGCTCGTGGCCGGGCTCCACCCCGCCGCGCGCCTGTGGGAGCCGGGCGACGACCGTGGCGATGTCCATGCCGCCGAGGTCGACGGTGAGTCCGTCGAGCGGGGCCCGCGGGTGCTCCAGCAAGGTGGCGCGGTGGGCCTCGGTGAGAGGGAGGTCCGTGGCCACGGCGGCCCGGACCGGCCGGCCGGTCGCCTCGTAGAGGCGCATCGTCAATCCCGTCACCGACCCGGGCAGTTCGCCCTCGGCCAGGGGGTTGCCCGCGGGCTTGAGCGCGCTGAGGACGACCTGGCCCGCGGGTTCCACCGCGAGGAACGACCGCGCTTGCGGCCGGCCCTCGCCCTCGCCGCGTACCGCGCGCAGCGGGTGATTGACGTCGTGGGCGCGCGGGACCACGCTCTGCGCGCGCCAGTCACCCGGTCCGGCCATCAGCGTGTAGTCGAAGGAGTGGGTCCAGTGCTGCTGCTGGAACGTGGAGCCGTCCGGGTGCGTGCGCCGTGGCGGGTCGATCCACACGCCGGACGGCCAGCCGGTGCAGGAGCGCATCAGCGACAGGTGCAGGGCGCCGCCGGAGTCCACCGCGAAGCCGGGAACTCCCTGGTTGACGAGGGCGACCGTGTAGTCGTCGAGCGGGGGTTCGGTGAGCGGTCCGCCGTGCGCGACCTCGATCGTCGCGTCGTCCAGGTCCGCGACCAGGTCGTCCACCGCGCCCTCACCGGCCACGACGAGGACCGGCAGCGCGTGTGCGGCGCGCAGGTCGGCACCCGGTACCCACACCTTCTCCAGCGGACTCTCGGCCGGCACCCACAGTCGGGCCCGGCCGGTCGCGGCGAGCTGCGCGGCGAACGCGTCGGCGTACTCCCCCGTCAGCACCTCCGCGGTGAACGGGTTCTCGTCCGGGCCTCCGAGCGCGATGCGTACGTCGGGGAGGTTGGAGTCCACGGCGAGGTCGCCGTAGCGGGCGCCGGGCGCGGCCGAGCAGGTGCTGGTCACGCCCGCCTTCACCAGGGCGACGGCGAGGTCCCTGGCGCCGGCGCCGTCGGGCGTGACGATCTCGGCGATGCCGAGGGCGCGGTCCCCGTCGGGGAGCCGGACGCGGGCGGTGGACGACAGGGCGAACCAGTTGTTCGCCGGGTTGTCGAGGGTCCAGGGATGCTCCGCGGAGTCGACGTCGATCAGGCCGAAACCGCGCCCGATGACGGCGTTCGCGACCTCGCTGACGGGCAGGGCGCCGGGCACCCGCACCGGCCAGCGCAGCCGCAGCAGCCGGTCGGCACCGTCGAACGCGTCGATGTGCGTGACGCCGTCGAGACGGTCGACGCCGTGCCAGAGCGTGAGGGTCTGCGTGTACCGCACCGGGCCGACCGTGCCGGTCACCGTGATCCGCTCGCCGACGGCGCTCGTCTCGGTGCGCACGGATGTGGCGGGCGCGGACGCCGATCCGGTCACGGCCCCGTTCGGCACGAGGTGCCAGGGGCCCTCGTGGTAGCGGGGGTGCGCCGGGTACTCCTCGTACACGAGGAGTTCGTTGCCGACGCGGCCGGCCTGGAGCAGTTCGCGGCCCTCGACGGTCAGCCGGGAGACGCAGCCGCCGCGTCGCGGGTCCACTTCGAGTACGTGCGTGGAGTTCGCGATGCGGGCCGTGCCGTCGGGCGACGGCGCCCAGCACGATGCCGTACGGGAAGGGCGGGGACGGAAGGTGCGGTAGCCGAGCGGGGGGACGTCGGCGGCGAGGAAGACCACGTCGGCCTCGGCGAGCGAGCCGTCCTCGTGGTGGCGCGGGTGCTCCAGGACGAGTGGCGTGCCGTCCGCCGACTCCCAGCCGTGGAAGCCGGGTTCGGGGTGGGTGAGGCGGACGCGCACGAGGTCGGTGCGCGGCCACGCCGACGGGTTGAAGACGGTCACCGTGTCCTCGGCGGCGGGGCCCAGCCGGCGCAGCGAGACGTCGAGGACCTCACGCCCCGTGTCGTACGCCTCCCGCCAGCTGGTGAGCAGGTCGAGGTAGACCTGGTCGGACTCGGAGCCGGTGATCGCGTCATGGTGCGCGCCGTACGCGAGCTGCCGCCACGCCTTGTCGATCCGGGCGTGCGGGTAGTCGGCGCCCGTCTCGACGGAGGCGAGGGTGGCGAACGTCTCGGCCTCCGTGAGCAGGGACTCGGCGGCGCGCTGCGCCTGCTTGGTGTCGATGAACGACACGTCCTTGCCGGTGTAGACCGGGTTCATGTCCCTGGTCTGCGGCGAGGGTTCGGTCAGCTCGCCGCGTACGGCCGCGAAGAACTCGCTCGGCAAGGCGCACTTCAGGCGCGGCCAGGTGTAGCGGGCGGCGAAGTCCCGGTGAATCTCGGTGACCCAGCGGTTGGGCGGGGTGTAGTCGGTGCCGACGGGGAGGAGCAGATTGCGGGTCGCGGCGACGTTCTTCATCAGCCGGTACAGCTCCAGGACCGCGTCCTGCGCCTCGACGAGACTGGTGGCGGAGTCCATCCACCAGCCGGCGCTGTAGTGCGCCGGCATGTAGTGGGTGAGGACGCCGCGGCCGCTGGGCGAGAGCCATTCGAACTCGGCGGGGAACTGCATCGTCGACGGGTCGCCCCAGCCGTCCTGCTCGCGGTCGCGGTCGGTGAGCATCGGGCCCCACTGGTGGTGCGGGCCGCGCGCCCACGACGACGAGGTGAGCCCGGCGTCCGCGGCGAGGCCGGGGAACTGCGGGTCGTGCCCGAACACGTCCAGCTGCCAGGCCGTCTGCGGGTCGCCGCCCATCACGCCGCGCTGGAAACCGATGCCGTACACGAGGTTGCGGACGGTCGACTCGGCGGAGGTGAGGTTCGTGTTGGGCTCGTTGTAGGTGCCGCCCATCAGCTCGACGCGGCCCTCGCGCAGGAGGCGGCGCAGATAGGCGCGGTCACCGGGGTGCGCGTCCCAGTACGGCTTGAGGTAGTCGACCTCGGCCAGCACGAACCGGTAGTCGGGGTCACGGCGCGCGGTCTGCAGGTGCAGGCGCATCAGCTCGAAGCCGGTGTACTGCCAGTCGATCCGGAACTGCTGCGCCGTGTCGCCCGCGTCGTCCCAGGTGGTGGTGTACGCGGCCTGCGTGTTCCACCACACCGGGTCGTAGTGGAAATGCGGCACCATCCACACCGTCCAGCCCGGCTCCGCCACGGTCAGTTCGGCGAGCGCCACCTGGCCGCCGGCGGTCACCGTGAGGGGGACGACGGTGCCGGGCGCGGCGTCGCAGCGCACCCCGATCTCCACCGGAGTCCCCGGCTCCCCCGCCGCGCCCTCGCCGTGGGCGCCGGGGCCGCTGACGACGACCGGGGCGGGCTCGCTGAGCTCCACCCGGACGACCTGCAGGGGGTGGTCGGCGGGACCGACGAACAGGTCGGTCGGCTCGACACGGATGATGCGCACCGTGCTATCCCTTCACCGATCCGGCCATGTTGAACGAGCCGGAGAGGTACTTGTTGACGAGGACGTAGAGCAGGACGGCCGGCGTGGTGTAGATGACGGAGAACGCCGCCAGCTGCCCGTACGCCACCTGGCCGTACTGAGAGAAGAACGAGTAGATGGTGACCGCGGCCGGCTGCTTCTCCGGGGTGTCGAGCAGCACGAACGGGACGAAGAAGTTGCCCCACTGGCCGACGAACACGAAGATCGCGACGACGGCGACGCCCGGCGCCATCAGAGGTGCCACCACGCGGCGCAGCGACTGGACCCAGCCCGCGCCGTCCACCCAGGCGGCCTCCTCCAGGCTGACCGGCACGCCGTCCATGAAGTTCTTCATCATCCAGATGGCGAACGGCAGCGCGCCGGCCGTCAGGAACAGCACCATCGCCGGGACGGAGCCGTACAGCTGGAAACGGAAGAACATCGCGTAGACCGGCACCATGATCGCGGTGAGTGGCAGGCCCGTGGAGAACAGCAGAGTGAGCATGAAGTGCCTTTTGTAGCGCAGCCGGTAGCGCGAGAGCGGGTAGGCGGCGAGGCCGGAGACGACCACCGTGAGCAGGGCCGTGGAGCCGGAGATGATCACGGAGTTGAGCAGCGGCCCGTACACCGTGTCCCAGTTCAGGACGGCCCGGAAGTTGCTGAGCGAGAACGAGAAGGACGGCTCGGCCGCCGGCGAGGAGCCGGGCTGCACGGAGGAGAGCAGCACCCACACGAACGGGCCGAGGAAGCAGAGCGTGATCAGCACGATCACGGCGTGCGACGCGGTGCGCGCGCCCCAGCGGGTCATCAGTCCTCCACCTTGATCAGCCGCAGGTACACCAGCGAAAGGAGCGCGCCGAACAGGAGCATCACCAGGGCGATGGCGCTGCCGTAGCCGACCTCGAAGTACTTGAACGCCTGCTCGTACATGTACAGCGGCGTGGTCTGGCTCTCCTCGCCCGGGCCGCCGCCGGTCAGGGCGTAGATCAGGCCGAAGCTCGCGAGGGTCTGCAGCGTGGTCAGCATCAGGTTGGAGAGCACGGAGCGCCGGATCAGCGGCAGGGTGACGCCGAAGAAGGTGCGGCCGGTGGAGGCGCCGTCGACCTTCGCGGCTTCCAGCACGTCACGGGGCACCTCGGACAGGGCCGCCGAGTAGACGAGCATGGAGAACGCGGTGCCGCGCCAGGTGTTGGCGAGGATCACGGCGAGCATCGGCGCGGAGACCAGCCACTCCTGGTGCACGCCGAGCACCGAGTTGAGCGTCCCCTTCTCGTCGAGGAACGAGAACCAGCAGGCGGCGGCGACGACTTCGGGGACGACCCAGGCCGCGATGACGACACCGTTCACCACACCTCGGACGACCCGGTTCTTGCCGCGGAGCACCAGGGCGATCAGCAGGCCGAGCACGTTCTGGCCGAGGACGGCCGAGAACAGGACGAAGACCAGGGTGCGCACCAGCGAGCCGGTGAACGCGTCGTCGGCGAAGAGCCTGGTGAAGTTGTCCAGGCCGATGAAGTGCGAGTGCACGGAGGCCGACCCGGTGAGGGTCTCGTTGGTGAAGGCGATCCAGACGCTCCACAGGACCGGCCCCACCATGAAGACCGCGATCAGGACCAGGGCCGGCGCGAGCGGCAGGAGCCACCGCAGCGCGCGGCGGCCCGGCGACGGCTGCGGCGTCTTCGCCGGGGTGCGCGTCGCCGGGGCGGAGGCGGTCATCGTCATGAGGTCGAGACAACGTTGTCCGAACCGACGATCCGGCTCACTTCCTGGGCGTACCGCCGCGCCGCGTCCGCCGGGGAGCCGCTTCCGGTGGTGACCGCCTCCATCGCCTCCTGGATCTGCGCGGAGACCTTCGGGTACTGCTCGTAGGCCGGCCGGTAGTGGGTGTATTTCGCGAGACCCGTCCAGAACTCGATCGAGGGGTCGCTCTTGAGATAAGCCGGGTCGGACGCCACGTCGTTACGGACGGCGAGGTCGCCGGAGCCCTCGGAGTACAGGGCGGCGTTCTTCTTGTTCAGCGCCACCGTGATGAAGTCGAAGCCCTTCTGCTTGAGCTTGCTGTACGAGCTGACCGCCATGACCCAGCCGCCCGACATGCTGACGGCGCCCGGCGCCTCGCCGCCCTGCGTGGGCATCGGGACCCAGCCCATCTTCTCGGTCCACTCCGGCCACGGGTGCGGTCCGGACGGCTTCCAGGAGCCGGAGATCCAGCCGCCGTCCAGGCTGATGCCGAGCTTGCCCTCGGGAAACCACTCGAAGAGCGCCTTGTCGGCGAGCTTGGCGTTGAGGGCGTCGGCCTTCTTGGGGCCGAGGTCCTCGCGGTAGACCGTGTCGATGAACTTCAGGGAGTCGGTGATGCCCTTGCTCCGCGCCACCCACTTGCCGTGGTCGAAGAGGGTGCCGCCGGGAGTGCCGTACAGGAGCATCTCGAAGCCCTGCATGGTGGCGCCCTCGCCGTGGATCTTCGCGGAGTACATGCAGAACGGGGTGACGCCGCGCACCTTGCGCTTGATGGTGCGGGCCGCGTCCAGGACGTCGTCCCAGGTCTTGGGGGCCCAGTTCTCGGGCAGTCCCGCGGACTTGAAGACGTCCTTGTTGTACCAGAGGCCTCGGTTGTCGGTGGAGATCGGGACGCCGTACGTCCTGCCGTCCAGGCCCCGGGCCGCCTGGCGCAGCGACTTCGGGAACTGCTCCTGCCAGTCGGGCCACTTGGCGAGGTAGGAGTCCAGCGGGGCGAGTTTCTTGGCCGCGACGTCGGCGTTGACCTGGAAGGTGTCGTGGAAGTAGACGTCGGGGGCGGAGCCGGGCGAGCGGTTCAGGAGGGCGAGCTTGGTGTAGTAGTCCTCGCTGCTGCCCTGGACCGGTGTGAGCTTGACGGTGACACCCTTGTGCGCGGCCTCGTACTCCTTCTTGGCCTCCTTCAGCATCTTCTCCAGGTGCGGCCAGGTCTTCTCCACGCGGTAGAGGACCTCGAGCTCACCCGGCTTGCGGCCGGACCCGCTGCCACAGCCCGACACGGTGGCGGTGGCCGCGGCGGCGAGGGAGGCGGCGAGGAGGGTGCGTCTGTTCAACTCATGCTCCCGGTGACCGAGTTACAACGATGGAAAGCCAAGTGCCGCGCAACGTAGATCAGTTGAGGCGAGGCCGTCAACACTTGCGACGTCATTGCCGGTCCGTAGCAACGAAGTTGGCCCCCCGCGGCAGAAATCTGCGCGCACCCATGGACAACATGCCGTCCAGCGGCTTACTTTCGCCGACTGTTTACAACGATGTCAGGCTTTCGAGGAGCAGTGATCGTCGATGGTGTCACGAAGAAATCTCCTGCAGGCGGGCGGCGCGGTCCTGGCAGCCGGAAGTATCGGGATCTCCCTGCCGCAACAGGCAGGCGCCGCCGAGCGCGGCGCCGCGGCCCGCCTCCTGCCGTCCTTCGGCCGGGCCACGCGGCTCGACGTCGGCGACGTCAGCGAGCTGACCGGCAACGACCAACTGCTGCTGACGACCCTCCAGGGCATCGTCAACCGGCGCAGCCCACGGCTCTACTTCAACTTCGACGGCGGCGAGGTGGACCTGCGCTGGCTCGCCGGGACCGGCGCGAAGGCCACCCACCACGCCGACGCTCTGGACCTGGTCGGCCGCTACCGCGACGAGGTGCGCGGCGCCGTCCTCATCGACCCCGACGTGCCGGACTCGGTCAACGTCGCCACCACGCTCGCCGGACTCCAGGGCGCCGTCGCCGCGACTGCCGAACAGGCGAAGACCCACGGCCTGAAGACCGTCACCGACCTGCGCGGCCGCTTCGACGCCGACGACGTGCTGGCCACCTACCGCTGGCAGCTCGACCACCTCTTCCCGCGCTGCAGCCACGCCCTGCTGGCCGGCCTGCCGCCGAGCCGGACCGTCAACGTGACCGGGGTGAAGTGGCGCGAGGTCACCCGGGAGACCGAGCGGATCCGCGACACCTCCAACCGCAAGGTGCGCACGCTCGACCTCAGCCCGGAACTCGGCGGCGACAACGATGTCTACCTCCGGTTCCAGGACTCCTTCGGGGACGACGGCTGGGGCGCGTCGGTCGCCTCGGTCGCCGTGAAGGCGGACGGCAAGGAGATCGCCTCGTTCACGCCGGGCACCGACGCCGAGAAGCCGTACCTGTTCGACGGCCTCAACTCCTCGATCGGGGACAAGTCGAACCGGTTCAGCGACGGCGGGGGCTACTTCGTCTACCACTTCACCGCGCCCGCGGGTGCCAAGGAACTCACGGTCGACGTCGACATGTGGAACCAGTTCCTGGTCACCGCCGCCACCACCGCGCCCACCCGCGTCGAGCCCTTCCCGTACTTCCGGGACTATGTGGTGGCGAGCAAGGCCATGGTGCTGTGGCTGCCGCCGTCGGGTGACACCGGCAAGCTGCTGGACGAGACGTTCACCAAGCTCCGGCCGACCACCCCGTACACCGGCTGGTTCTCCAACGACGTGGCCGGTGAGTGGGGCGGCGTCGACCGCGCCTCGCAGCACGGCATCCCGGTCGTGCCCGCCGACTTCTACATGAACGGGACGGTGCACGCCGGGACCGGCGCGAAGATCTCCGACCGGGTGCGGCCCCGCCCGAAGGCCGAGCTCAAGAACCGCGTGTACGTGACGCTGACGGTCGGCGAGGGCGACAACGTCCAGTACTGCCAGCGCCGCATGCGGGACATCTGGGACGACCCGAAGCGCGGCACCATCCCCGTCAACTGGACAGTGAGCCCGCTGCTCGCCGACATCGGACCGGCGCTCCTCGCGTACTACCAGCGGACCGCGACCGCCAACGACCTGCTCATCTCCGGTCCGTCCGGCGCGGGTTACACCTACCCCGGATCCTGGCCCGAGGAGGCTCTGGACGCGTACACGGCACTCAGCGGCCGCTTCCTGCGCCGCACGGGGATGGATCTGGCCTACGCCTACAACCCCCGGAACACCGCGGGCGACGGCTGGGTCCCGTTCGACGAGCGGGTCATGGCGTCCTACCGCAAGAACACGCCGGTGCACGGCGTCATCCAGTCCTGGGAGACCGGTGACCTGCAGGTGCGGCCGGCCGGGATCCCGGTGATCGGCAACTTCTACCCGCAGGGGAAGGGCAAGGAGTTCCGCGACGCGCTGCTGCGGCACATCGAGGGGCGGGACACGTCGAAGCCGGTGTTCATCGCCGCCGCGATCAACGCCTGGGACTGGACCCCGAGCGACATCGCCGACCTCGCCGCACTGCTGGAGGACCCGTTCGAGGTCGTCCGCGGTGACACGTTCTTCTCACTGATGGACCGCAGCGCCGTGTGAGGGCCACCCTCGCCTCGCCCGCCTCTCTCCTCATGGCGCCGCCCGCGCAGCACTCGTGCGCGGGCGGCGTGGGCCGGCAGGCGTGCCGGGCAGTGGGTCAGCTGTTGTTGCCGGAGGCCAGTTCGCGGCTGCGGTCCCGGGCGGCTTCCAGGGCGGCGATGAGGGCGGCGCGGACTCCGTGGCTTTCGAGTTCGCGGATGGCGTTGATGGTGGTGCCGGCGGGGGAGGTGACGTTCTCGCGGAGCTTGACGGGGTGTTCGCCGCTGTCGCGGAGCATCGTGGCGGCGCCGATCGCGGACTGGACGATCAGCTCGTGGGCCTTGTCGCGCGGCAGGCCGAGCAGGATTCCCGCGTCGGTCATGGCCTCGACCAGGTAGAAGAAGTATGCCGGGCCCGAGCCGGACAGGGCGGTGCAGGCGTCCTGCTGCGACTCGGGGACGCGGAGCGTCTTGCCGACGGCGCCGAAGATCTCCTCGGCGTGGGCGAGGTGGGCGGCCGTGGCGTGGGAGCCGGCGGAGATGACGGACATGGCCTCGTCGACGAGAGCGGGCGTGTTCGTCATGACGCGCACGACGGGGGTTTCTTCGGGGAGGCGCTCCTCGAGGAAGGTCGTCGGGATGCCCGCCGCGCCGCTGATGATCAGGCGGTCCGCGGGGAGGTGCGGCGCGAGTTCGGCGAGGAGGGCGCCCATGTCCTGGGGCTTGACCGTGAGGATCAGGGTGTCGGCCCGCTTGGCGGCTTCCGCGTTGGTGACGGGGGTGACGCCGTGGCGGGTGCGGAGTTCTTCGGCGCGTTCCGGACGGCGGGCCGTGACCAGGAGGTCGGCCGGGGCCCAGCCCGCTCGGATCATTCCGCTGAGCAGGGCCTCGCCGATCTTTCCGGTGCCGAGGACTGCGACGTGCTGCTGGGGCATGGAGGCCACCCTTCGGGGCGCGGGGTTCGGTGCGGTTGCGTCCGTCGGGGTCATCCTCGCATCGGCGGCGGTCAGGCCGTACGGCGGCGGAGCGTCGCGGCGCCGAGGGCCAGGACGAGGAGGGCGCAGCCGGCGACGACGGCCCCGTCGCGGATGAAGTCGGCCGTGAGGTCGGTGTGGCGGAGGACTTCGTTCATGCCGTCGACGGCGTACGACATGGGGAGGACGTCGGAGACCCCTTCGAGGACGGGCTGCATCTTGTCGCGCGAGATGAACAGGCCGCACAGGAGCAGCTGGGGGAAGATCACCGCCGGCATGAACTGGACGGCCTGGAACTCGGAGGCGGCGAAGGCGGAGACGAAGAGGCCGAGAGCGGTGCCGAGCAGGGCGTCGAGAAGGGCGACCAGGAGCAGGAGCCAGGCGGAGCCGGTGACGTCGAGGCCGAGGCCCCACAGGGCGAGGGCCGTCGCCAGTACGGACTGGACGACCGCGAGGGCGCCGAAGGCGAGGGCGTAACCGGCGATGAGGTCGCCCTTGCCGAGAGGCATGGCGAGGAGGCGTTCGAGGGTGCCGGAGGTGCGTTCGCGCAGGGTGGCGATGGACGTCACCAGGAACATCGTGATCAGCGGGAAGATGCCGAGGAGGGAGGCCCCGATGGAGTCGAAGGTGCCGGGGCTGCCGTCGAAGACGTAGCGGAGCAGGAAGAGCATCACGCACGGGACGAGCAGCATCAGGGCGATGGAGCGCGGGTCGTGGCGGAGCTGGCGCAGGACTCGGGCTGCGGTGGCGAGGGTGCGGGCTGCGTTCATCGGGGGCTCCGCTGGAGGGTGTCGGCCTGGTCGACGAGGTGGAGGAAGGCGTCTTCGACGGTCGCCGCCCCGGTACCGGCGCGCAGGGCGTCGGGGCGGTCGTCGGCGAGGATCTCGCCTTCGCGCATGAGGAGGAGGCGGTGGCAGCGCTCGGCCTCGTCCATGACGTGCGAGGAGACGAGGATCGTGGCGCCGCGCTCGGCGGCGATGGAGTGGAAGAGGTTCCACAGGTCGCGGCGCAGGACGGGGTCGAGGCCGACGGTGGGTTCGTCGAGGACGAGGAGTTCGGGGGTGCCGAGGAGGGCGACGGCGAGCGAGACCCGGCTGAGCTGGCCCCCTGAGAGGTTGCCGGCGAGGGCGTCGGCACGGGAGGAGAGGTCCACTTCGGCGATGACCCGGGCGACGTCCTCCCGGCGGTGGGAGGCGGCGGCGCGGCCCGGCTGGAGCACTGACGAGAAGTAGTCCAGGTTCTGGCGGACCGTCAGGTCCGCGTATACGGAGGGGGCTTGGGTGACGTACCCGACGCGGGAGCGGAGTTCGGCGGAGCCCGCCGGATGGCCGAGGACGGTGAGTGTGCCGGTGACCTTGGCCTGGGTTCCGACGATCGCGCGCATGAGCGTGGACTTGCCGCAGCCCGAGGGGCCGAGGAGACCGGTGATCTGGCCGCGGGGAACGGTGAAGTCCAGGGCGTGCAGGACGGGGCGGGAGCCTCGGACGACGGTGAGGCCCGTGGCGCGGACGGCGGCCGCCGGTGGTTCCGGCGACAAGGAGGGGGAGGGCTCCGGGCGGGACGCCCCCTCGGGAATATTCATCATGTGATGAATATTCCCGAGGTGAGGCCGGGGCGTCAAGCGTCATGAGGTGGTGGAGAGTGCGGCCGCCGGTGTCGGGAGCGCCGTGGATCAGCTGCGAGTGGCCACCAGGAGTTCGACCACATAGGTCTCCTCCACCGTGCCGTCCGGGAAGAGGTCACCGAGCCGGGCGCGCTCCTCGGCGAGGAAGGACTGCGCGTCACCCTCTTCGAGGACGAGGAACGCCGAGTGGCTGCCGATGTTGGCGAGGTGCGTGTCCACTGGGACGAGCCGGCTCCAGCGCACATGCCGCAGGGTGACCTCGCCGCGGCCCGGCAGGTCCGCAAGGCCCGACAGCGCGATGGCGCGGGACTTGTCGGGGCGCTGCCTGGCACCCGTTTCCCCGCCCACGTGGCGCGCGATGCGCTCGTGCTGCGCGGCGATCCACGGGACGTCGAGGGCAACGGTGTTCCACCACAGCGCGAGCGCGCCGCCCGGGCGCAGGACCCGCATCGCCTCGGGGGCCGAGCGGGCCGGCTCGGTCCAGTGCCACGACTGGGCGTAGGTGAGGAGGTCCAGGGAGGCGTCGGCGAGGGGGAGGGCGTTGCCGTCACCCCGCACGATCGGTACGCCGGGCAGCGCCCGGCGGAACTCGACCGCCATGCCGGCGCCCGGCTCGACGGCGACCACGTGGGCGCCGCGCGCGTGCAGGAGGGCGGTCGAGATGCCGGTCCCCGCGCCTACGTCGGCCACGCGGGCGCCTGCGAGGGGCCGACCGGTGACGTCTTCGACGGCGTCGAGGAGGGCGGGCGGGTAGGACGGACGGTTCGCGGCGTACTGGGCGGCCGCGGCGTTGAACGAGTGGGCGCGCGAAACGGTGGGCATGCCGCCATCCTGTCCCGCGCGGGGCTCCTCGTCATCACATGACGTCCGGCTCGGCCGGCGCCACGTCGCAGCCGCCGATCGCGGCCGCGCGGGTCAGCCCTTGCGCTTCTTCTTCGACGGGTTGCCGGTGCGACGCGTGGCCGTCCCACGCCGGGCCCCTCGTCATCACACGGCGTCCGACTCGGCCCGCGCCACGTCGCAGCCGCCGATCGCGGCCGCGCGGGTCAGCCCTTGCGCTTCTTCTTCGACGGGTTGCCGGTGCGACGCGTGCTGCGGCGTTCGTACTGCTCGCGGGCGGTCGCGTACTCCTGCCTGCGGAGCTTCTCGCCCGGGGCCTCCGAGAAGCAGCGCAGGCAGTAGGCGAGCAGTACGCCGACGAAACCGATCGACATGAAGCCGCGCAGGGACGCCTGCGCCTCGGGATCCGGACGCCTGGAGAAGCCGTCCCACGTGCGGCGGAAGGCGAGGGCGCTGCAGATCGCGAACATCAGGACCACGAGTACGTTCACGAAGGAACCGACGTCGGCGATGGCCAGGCCCTCGTACGCGAAGCGCAGCACGAAACAGCCGGCCGCCGCGCCGACGAGCGCGCCCGCGGCGACCGCGACGCGCCGCCAGGTATAGCCGCCGTCGTGCTCGACCCAGGTCCTGCCGAAGAAACGGATCTCCTCGGGCTGGGGGCCCACGGGGATGCCGCCGGCGGCTTCCGGGGTCTCGGGGGCGGGGCGGGGGGTGCCGGATTCATCGCTCACGTTTCGATTATGGCGGGCATCCGCGGAGCCCCTGGTGGTCCGGGTTTGGGAGTGGGGCCGGTGGTCCGGGTTCGGGGGTGGGGCCGGTGGTCCGGGTTCGGGGGTGGGGCCGGTGGTCCGGGTTCGGGGGTGGGGCTGGAGTGCGGCTTGGGTGCGGGTGGGGCCCGGGTGCGCACGGGCGGGGCTCGGGCGGGACATGGGTGAGGCTCGGGTGCGGCTTGGGCTGGGGCTGGGGCTGGGGCTGGGGTGCCGCCAGCCAGGCACGGGGCATTGTCGGACCCCTCCCCTACATTGCCCGCATGACGGAATACGTATTAGTCGCAGGTGCGTGGCTCGGGGCGTGGGCGTGGGACGACGTGGTGCCGGAGCTGCGCGCGGCCGGGCACGGCGCGCACGCAGTGACGCTCTCCGGGGTCGCCGACAAGCAGGGCGTTCCAGCCGGACAGAAGACTCATGTCCAGGACATCGTCGACGAGGTGGAGCGCCTCGGACTGCGCGATGTCGTCCTGGTCGGGCACAGCTACTCGGGCATCCCGGTCGGTCAGGCCGCCGAGCGGATCGGTGACCGGCTCGAGCGCGTGGTGTACGTCGACTCGAGTGTCCCGGCGGACGGGGAGTCGTTCGTGTCCGGGTGGTGGCAGGGGCCGGCGGCACTGGAGGCCGTCCTTGCGGCGAACGAGGGGTACTGGCCGCCGCTGACCGCGCCCGAGTGCGAGGGGCAGGGGCTCGACGACGCGCAGGTCGCGCGGATCGTGGGCGGGGCCACGCCGCACCCGGGAGCGTCCCTGTCGGAGCCGGCCGTACTGTCCCGCCCGCCGGGCGAGCTTCCGGCGACGTACATCAAGTGCCTGCTCGACGGGCCCGAGCCGACGGACGACGTGGCCGCGCTGCTGCGCGGCGGGAACTGGCGGCTGCGGGAGATGGACACGGGGCACTGGCCGATGTTCTCCCGGCCCGGGGAGCTGGCGCGGATCCTTCTTGAGGAGGCGGGGAGTTGAAGGGCGCGCTAGGCGCGGCCCCGGGCCTGCGGTGAAGTGACGGGGCCGGTCGCGCACGTCGGAGTACGCGACCGGGCCCCGCCATCCGCTACGCGCAGCGCGGCGCCACGTAGCCGTCGCTGCCGGTCGTCACGTAGGCGTCGGAGACGTACTGGCCGTTGGCGATGTTGTCCCAGAGGTCCGACGTGCCGTACGTGCCGCTGATGGTCTCGCCCGGCTTCTGGCAGTTGATCGGTACGCGGGCGCCCAGCGGCAGGACCTTGACCAGCTGGTAGTCGGTGCCCGGTCCGCTGCGTACCTTCAGTCGCACGTCCGGAGCCACCGGGTAGCGGATCGCCACGGCCGAGGCCTGCGAAGCCGCGCCCAGGACAAGACTCAGCGCTGCCGTGGCACCGGCCACGGCCACACCCGCCCTGCGCCCTCTCACGCCCGACAGCCTCGCCCGTACCGCCCAGTTGACCGTGGTCATGGGTCCCCGTCCTGCTCCGCTTCGCTCTCCCCTAGGCACAGCGCGGCGCCACGTAGCCGTCGCTGCCGGTCTTCACGTACGCGTCGGAGACGTACTCGCCGACGCCGATGTTGTCCCAGATCTTGGTCGTGCCGTAAGGGCCGCTGACGGTCTCCCCCGGACGCTGACAGAAGATCGGCACGGTGGCGCCCTCCGGCAGGACGCGGACGGGCCGGTAGTGCGTGCCGGGACCACTGCGGACGTTCAGTGCCGTGCCGGGCGCGACCGCGTAGTAGCGCTGCGCCGCGGCCTCCACGGCCTCTCCTGCACTCTCTTTTTCCTCAACCGCCATGCGGGCCTCCCCCGTTGAACTTCTGAGCCTTCTCGGCGCCGAACCTTCCGGGGTTCCGCCAGGGCCTCGTTCAGAGATCGTTGAGCCCCCGTTGAAACCGGTGTGTTCAGCTGATGCACGCGGAGGCTAGCAAGCCTCGTCCGTCTCGTACGAATCATCGACTAGGCTCCGTGCGTCGCTCGTGCGAACGGCTGCACGCGGGGCGTTCACGGATGACAGCCACGGGGGTGGACCATGCCGCCAGGCCGCAACGCCGGGCCCGGTGCGGAAGCGGAACTTCCTGAGTACGCCGGCCATTACCGCCTCGAAGGGCGTCTGGGTTCCGGCGGCATGGGAGTCGTCCATCTGGCGCGGTCCGCCTCGGGAATGCAACTCGCGGTGAAGGTCGTGCATGCCGAGTTCGCCAGGGACCCCGAGTTCAGGGGACGCTTCCGGCAGGAGATCGCGGCCGCACGACGGGTGAGCGGCGCTTTCACGGCGCCCGTCGTGGACGCAGACCCCGATGCCGAACGGCCGTGGATGGCCACGCTGTTCATTCCCGGCCTCACCCTCGCCGAGCATGTGAAGCAGCACGGCCCGCTGCGGCCTGCCCGACTGCGCCAGGTGATGGCCGGGCTCGCCGAGGCTCTGCGGGACATCCATCGCGCCGGAGTCGTGCACCGCGATCTGAAGCCGAGCAACGTACTGCTGGCCGAAGACAGCCCGAAGGTGATCGACTTCGGTATCTCCCGGCCGAAGGACAGCGAACTGCGGACCGAGACGGGCAAATTGATCGGTACGCCACCATTCATGGCACCGGAGCAGTTCCGTCGGCCGCGCGAAGTGGGACCGGCGGCGGACGTCTTCGCGCTCGGTTCGGTCCTGGTGCACGCGGCGACCGGACGTGGGCCCTTCGACTCCGACAGCCCCTACCTGGTCGCGTACCAAGTGGTCCATGACGAGCCCGACCTGACGGCCGTCCAAGACGATCTGGCGCCGCTGATCACGCGCTGTCTCGCCAAGGACCCCGAGCGCCGGCCGACCCCCGACGAGCTGATGAAGGAGCTGCGCCGGGTCTCCGCCCAGTACGACACCCAGGCGTTCATACCCCAACAGCGCAGGGCCGGAGCCGGAGTCGGAGTCGGAGTCGGGAACCGCGAACCGTCCCACGACGCTGCCGAGGAGACGCACCGCCGATCGTCCGGTGCACTGACTGAAGAAACGGACGCGCGCCGCTCCCCCGAAGGTTCTGCCGCCCCCACACCGGAGGCTCCAGGAAGCCGGGCGACCGGCGTCATCCGTCGGCGGCGTGCTCTGATCGCCGGCGGCGCCCTGGCCGTCGTCCTCTCGATCACAGCGGCGACCGTCGTCCTCACCTCGCTGAGTGACGGGGGGCCCTCAAGCGCGCGTTCGATCTCCACGGCCGGTCGTGCCGCGCACGGCTTCAAGCCCTGGGCCCACGGGTTGGGCGGCGGGTCGGGTGACTCGGCCGCCGCGATGCCGGCTTGCTCGTACGGTGGCGGAGCCCTGCGCTGTGCGGTGACCGGCGCGCTCACCGCCTCGGTCGATCCGCGCGACGGAGACGTGCTGTGGAGCCACAGGTCCCCCGGCTCCGACAGTGACTCGGCCGCCTCGCCCATGGCGGCTCCCGTGTTCTCCGGCGGTCTCGTCCACGCGATCAGTGCCGACGGCATGCGTCTGCGCGCGCTCGATCCGCGTACGGGCAAGCCCCGCTGGGACATGGGCATCGCCGCGTACAACGGCCGCGTGCTGCACGCCGGTGACACAGTGCTGCTCACCGCGGCTGACGGGACGGTCACCGGGGTCGACGGCGCCACGGGCCGCAAGCTCTGGAGCCACCGCCTGCCAGGTCATCCGCAGCCCACCCTCGCGTACTTCGGCAAGGGCCTCGCCTACGCGACGACCATGTCTCCGGACGGGGCAAGCACGCAGGTCAGCGCCGTGGACCCGGAGTCCGGGGCCGTCCGGTGGCAACGGCGGATCAGCGGGAATCTGACCCCGGTCGGCACCTCGAAGGGCGCGGTCTGGTTCACCGAGCACAACAGTGCCAGCGAGACCGTCGCCCTGGTCCGCTACGTCCCGGCGAGCGGCAGCGTGCGCCGGTCACAGCTGACGACTGTCCTTCCTCAGGCGACGGTCACCCTGCACGGCGACTCCGTGTATCTCCTCGCCGTGGGCGGGGCGCTCGTGGCCGTGGACACGACGACCGGCACACAGCGGTGGCGGGTGGAGACCTCCATCAGCAGGGGCTCGGCACCCGCGGCCGACGAACACCACGTCTACCTCACCGCCCCCGACGGCCGCCTGCTCGCCACCGACATCCGCACCGGCAAACCCCTCGGCCAGACGCGCCCGCGGCTCGGGAGTGAACCCGGGCGGGTGGTCGGGGAGTTGCCCGCGCCCGTCGTGGGTGAGGGCGGGCACGTGTACGGGAGCGCGCCCGACGGAAGTGTGTTCGGGGTGGACGGGCGGGAGCCCGGGCGCTGGTGACATGGGGCGGTACGGGCCTTGAGCCCCCGGCCGGGCCTGGCCGGCGAAGGGCGACCACCGTCGGGCCAGGCTCTGATGACCGCGACCGCGCCGGGCCCTTGAGACCGCGACCGCGGCAACACGCAGGCGTGACCCCGTCCTCGTACAGACATGAGCCCGCCGGGCGGCGAATTCGCCGCCCGGCGGGCTCACGCATCAGGCAGAACCAGAACCGATGTCAGCACGGCAGGGCCAGAGCCCGGTTCAAGCCACCGGTCCGCCGAAGGCGGTCGGCCGGTTCGCAGCCCAGCTTCGAGACGTCCCGCACCGCGCCCTTGTCCGCGCTCGTCGCCATCGCGGCGTACGCGCGCAGGGCGGCAGAGACCTTGCGGTCGCGGGCGACCGGAGCGTAGACGCCGTTCAGGGCGGCGCGGCGGGTGGCCAGCTCGTCGTCGGGGACGAGGAGCTCGATCGAACGGTTGGGGATGTCGATGCGGATGCGGTCGCCGTCCTGGACGAGGGCGATCGTGCCGCCGGACGCCGCCTCGGGCGAGGCGTGGCCGATGGACAGGCCCGACGTGCCGCCGGAGAAGCGGCCGTCCGTGACCAGGGCGCAGGTCTTGCCGAGGCCGCGGCCCTTGAGGAACGACGTCGGGTAGAGCATCTCCTGCATGCCGGGGCCGCCCTTGGGGCCCTCGTAGCGGATGACCACGACGTCGCCGTGCGTGATCTCCTTCTTGAGGATCTTGTCGACGGCGTCCTCCTGCGACTCGCAGACGACCGCCGGACCCTCGAACGTCCAGATCGACTCGTCGACGCCCGCCGTCTTCACGACGCAGCCGTCGACCGCCAGGTTGCCCCTGAGGACCGCGAGGCCGCCGTCCTTCGAGTACGCGTGTTCGGCGGACCGGATGCAGCCGTTCTCGGCGTCCAGGTCGAGTGCCTCCCAGCGCTCCGACTGGGAGAACGCCTCCGCCGAGCGCACGCAGCCGGGGGCCGCGTGCCACATCTCGACGGCCTCGGCGGACGGCGAGCCCGCGCGCACGTCCCACGTCTTCATCCAGTCGGAGAGCGAGGGGCTGTGGACGGAGTGGACGTCCTCGTTCAGGAGGCCGGCGCGGTACAGCTCGCCCAGCAGGGCGGGGATGCCGCCGGCGCGGTGCACGTCCTCCATGTAGTACGTGCGGTCCTTCGCCACGTTCGGCGCGACCTTGGCGAGGCACGGCACGCGGCGCGAGACCTCGTTGATCTCCTCCAGGCCGAAGGCGACGCCCGCCTCCTGCGCGGCGGCCAGCAGGTGCAGGATCGTGTTGGTGGAGCCGCCCATGGCGATGTCGAGTGCCATCGCGTTCTGGAAGGCCTCGAAGGTGGCGACGTTACGCGGCAGGACCGACTCGTCGTCCTCCTCGTAGTAGCGGCGCGTGATGTCCATGACCGTGCGGGCCGCGTTCTCGTACAGCGCCTTGCGGGCCGTGTGCGTCGCGAGGACCGAGCCGTTGCCCGGCAGGGAGAGGCCGATGGCCTCCGTCAGGCAGTTCATCGAGTTGGCCGTGAACATGCCGGAACAGGAGCCGCAGGTCGGACAGGCGTTCTCCTCGATGCGGAGGATGTCCTCGTCCGAGATCTTGTCGTTCACCGCGTCGGAGATCGCGTCGACCAGGTCGAGCGTGCGGACGGTGCCGTCGACCAGGGTGGCGCGGCCGGACTCCATCGGGCCGCCGGAGACGAAGACCGTCGGGATGTTCAGCCGCAGGGCCGCCATCAGCATGCCGGGGGTGATCTTGTCGCAGTTCGAGATGCAGATCAGGGCGTCGGCGCAGTGCGCCTCGACCATGTACTCGACACTGTCCGCGATCAGGTCGCGGGAGGGGAGCGAGTAGAGCATGCCGCCGTGGCCCATCGCGATGCCGTCGTCGACGGCGATCGTGTTGAACTCGCGCGCGATGCCGCCCGCCGCCGTGATCGCGTCGGAGACGATGCGGCCGACCGGCTGGAGGTGGGTGTGGCCGGGCACGAACTCGGTGAACGAGTTGGCCACGGCGATGATCGGCTTCCGGCCGATGTCCGCACCGGGTACCCCGGAGGCACGCATAAGGGCGCGTGCGCCCGCCATGTTGCGTCCGTGGGTGACTGTGCGGGACCTCAGCTCGGGCATCGTCGCTCGCTCCTTCAAGGGCCCGTTCAGGGGCCCGTGCGGCAGATAGGGCTGTTATCGAGCGTACGCCGCCGATCCAAGATCCGGACAGGGTGTCCGGAATACGGGACGCGCGTCTCGCTGTACGTGCCCCCGGCCATGGCGTCCCGTCCGGATAGCCCGGCCCTCACGTCCCGCCCGGGCGCCCGGCGGCCGGGCCTCGCGACGGTTCGGGGGGCATGCCACGTGGGGGCGTGCCCCGGGGAGCGCGCGTCACCTCCCCGTCAGATGCCCCTGCACCACCGGTGCCACCCGCTCGACGATCCGCTCCATGTCCGCCGACGCCAGCGGCTCCACCTTGATCACGTAACGCAGCATCGCGATCCCCACGAGCTGCGCCGCCGCCAGCTCCGCCCTGAGCTCGGCCTCCTCGGGCGGCAGGTCCAGCTGCCGGGCGATCTTCCGCAGCAGCTGTACGGCGATCAGACGCCGGAAGACGGCCGCCGCGGTCTCGTTGTTCACGGCCGAGCGGACGACCGCGAGGAGCGGGGCCCTGGTCGCCGGGTTCTCCCACACGGAGAAGATGAAGCGGGCGAGGCGCTCGCCGACGCCGTCCAGCGGGCCGTCCTCGATCGCGGCCGGTGCGTCCAGGGCGGGGGCGAAGGCGACCTCGATGGACGCCTCGAAGACCTGCTCCTTCGTACCGAAGTAGTGGTGCACGAGCGCCGCGTCCACACCCGCCGCCTTGGCGATACCGCGTACCGACGTCTTCTCGTAGCCACGCTCGGAGAACTCCGCGCGGGCCGCCGCCAGGATGCGGTCGCGGGTCGCGGGGCCGGCCGCCTCCGTCTGCGTACGGGAGGGCCGGCCCCTGCGGCGTGCGGGAGGGACGTCCGGGTCGGTCATGAGCGCGGGACCCGGACCGCCGACGCGAGGTGCAGGCGGGTGAAGGCGAGGGCCTCGGCGAGGTCGGCCTCGCGTTCGGCGCTGGACATGGCGCGGCGGGTGTTGACCTCGATCACGACGTGTCCGTCGAAACCGGTCAGGGCGAGGCGCTCCAGGAGCTCGGCGCAGGGCTGCGTGCCACGGCCCGGGACCAGGTGCTCGTCCTTCGCCGAGCCCCGGCCGTCCGCGAGATGGACGTGGCCGAGGCGGTCGCCCATGCGGTCGATCATCGACATCGCGTCGGTACGGGCCGTCGCGGTGTGGCTGAGGTCGATCGTGAAGTGCCGGTAGTCGTCCTTGGTGACGTCCCAGTCGGGGGCGTACGCGAGCATCTCGCGGTCGCGGTAGCGCCAGGGGTACATGTTCTCGACAGCGAAGCGGACGTCCGTCTCGCCGGCCATGCGCCAGACGCCGTCGACGAAGTCGCGCGCGTACTGGCGCTGCCAGCGGAAGGGCGGGTGGACGACGACCGTCGACGCACCCAGCTTCTCGGCCGCCGACTTCGCGCGCTGGAGCTTGGTCCACGGGTCCGTGGACCAGACGCGCTGCGTGATCAGCAGACAGGGCGCGTGCACGGCGAGGATCGGGACCTGGTGGTAGTCGGAGAGCCGCCGCAGGGCCTCGATGTCCTGGCTGACGGGGTCGGTCCAGACCATGACCTCGACGCCGTCGTAGCCCAGGCGTGCCGCGATCTCGAAGGCCGTCGCCGTCGACTCCGGATAGACCGAGGCCGTCGACAGGGCGACCTTCGCATCCGGGATGCGCACCACTGGTTCTGCCACGGAGACAGAGTACGGGCCCCGGCTGAGCCCCGGGGAGGTGGTCGGCCCGCGGGCGCTGTGGGGTGCGCCTCAGCTGCCTCAGCACGGCGACACCCTGCGGGTCCGCCCGGCGGGGCGGACCAGGTCCGCGACGGGGGCCGGGCCGCGACGGGGGGCCGGGCCGCGCCCGGCCTCTTGCCGCGATACGTCCCCTCAGTCCCCCGGCATGTGGTCGAGCCGCCTGAGGATCACGCCCTCCCGGAGCGCCCAGGGGCAGACCTCCAGGGTCTCCACCCCGAACAGGTCCATGGCCCCCTCGGCCACCAGCGCGCCCGCGAGCAGCTGGCCCGCGCGGCCCTCCGAGACCCCGGGGAGCTCGGCGAGCTCCGCCTCCGTCATCGCGGCCAGGCGCGGCACCCAGTCCTCCAGGGACTTGCGCTTCAGCTCCCGCTGGACGTACAGACCCTCGGTGGAACGGGCCGCTCCGGCCAGGCGCGCGAGCTGCTTGAACGTCTTGGACGTGGCCACGACGTGATCGGGCTTGCCGAAGCGCGTGAACTCACCGACCGACCGCGCGATCTGCGCGCGTACATGCCTGCGCAGCGCCTTGACGTCCGCGGGGTCCGGCGGGTCGCCCGGCAGCCAGCCCGCCGTCAGACGCCCCGCCCCGAGCGGCAGCGACACCGCGGCGTCGGGCTCCTCGTCGATGCCGTACGCGATCTCGAGGGAGCCGCCGCCGATGTCCAGGACGAGCAGCTTCCCGGCCGACCAGCCGAACCAGCGGCGGGCCGCGAGGAAGGTGAGCCGGGCCTCCTCCTCGCCGGTGAGGACACGCAGCTCGACGCCGGTGTCCTCCTTGACCCGGGCGAGGACCTCGTCGGCGTTGCTGGCCTCGCGTACGGCCGAGGTGGCGAAGGGCACGAGGTCCTCGACGCCCTTGTCCTCGGCCGCCTCCAGGGCGTCCCGCACGGTGGCGGTCAGCCGGGCCACGCCGTCGGGGCTGATGGCGCCATGGTCGTCGAGGAGTTGCGCGAGCCGCAGCTCCGCCTTGTGCGAGTGCGCGGGCAGCGGGCGCGCGCCCGGGTGGGCGTCCACCACAAGCAAGTGCACCGTGTTCGAACCCACGTCGAGGACACCGAGTCTCATATACGGAACGCTACTGCGCATGGGGCGGGCGTCAGTCCCCGAGGGCACCGCAGCGCGCTTACCCTGGAACCGTGCCAAAGACGAAAAAGGTCAACGCCGACAAGAGCGACAAGCGCGGTAAGAGCGACAAGGAAGCCAAGTCGGCCACCAAGCCGTCGAAGGCGCCGAAGTCCAAGGAATCAGGGACGAAACAGTCCAGGACGAAGGGTTCATCGCCGAAGGTGTCATCGCCGAAAGGTTCCGCCCCCGACGAGAAGGGTCTGGACTTCGCCCGCGCCTGGGTCGAGTTCCCCGACCCCGCGGACGACGAGCAGATCTTCCGCTGCGACCTGACGTGGCTGACCTCGCGCTGGAGCTGCATCTTCGGCAGCGGCTGCCAGGGCATCCAGGCGGGCCGCGCGGACGACGGCTGCTGCACGCTCGGCGCCCACTTCTCCGACGAGGACGACGAGAAGCGCGTCGCCGGGTTCGTGGCCCGGCTCACGCCCGACATCTGGCAGCACCACGAGGTCGGCACGCAGACGGGCTGGGTCTCCACGGACGAGGACGGCGAGCGCCAGACCCGCCCGTACAACGGCTCGTGCATCTTCCAGAACCGGCCCGGCTTCAAGGGCGGCGCGGGCTGCTCGCTGCACATCCTGGCGATCAAGGAGGGCCGCGAACCTCTGGAGACCAAGCCGGACGTGTGCTGGCAGCTGCCGATCCGCCGGACCTACGAGTGGATCGACCGGCCCGACGACACCCGTGTGCTCCAGGTGTCCATCGGCGAGTACGACCGCCGCGGCTGGGGCCCGGGCGGCCACGATCTGCACTGGTGGTGCACCTCGGCGACGTCGGCCCACGGGGCGGGCGACCCGGTGTACGTCTCCTACCGGCCCGAGCTGACCGAGCTCATGGGCAAGGAGGGTTACGACCGTCTCGCCGAGCTGTGCGAGGAGCGCCTGGCCTCACAGCTGCCGCTGCTCGCGCCGCATCCGGCGGATCCCACCACCGCTTCCTGAGAACCGCGCCCGCCGGCCCGCGCTAGCCGCCGCTCGGGCTCGCACCGCCGCCGCCGCTCGGCGGCGGTGACGAGTCCGCGGGCGCCGACGAACTCGGTGACGGTTCGGACGGTGTGGGGCTCTGGTCGGACGGTGTGGGGTCCGGGTCGGACGGCGTGGGGTCGGACGGGCCGGGGCCCGGGTGCCCCGTGTTCGACGGGTCGGGGCCCGGGTCGGAGGTGCCGGGCTGCGAGGGGCTCGAACTCCCGTGTCCCTCTATGGAGATGACGGCCCCTGAGGGGTCGATGCCGATGCGCGCCGACCAGTGACCGGCGGGCTCCCGGTCGTGATCGACGTACACCCGGATCGTGAACGACTCGCCGGGCCGCAGCGTTCCCGACGTGCTCGTCAGATAGAGCCAGCTCGCTCCGGTGCGTGCGGACCAGTGGACCGGTGAACTCCCGGACGCCGTCAGCGTGATGAGGGTCGCGGAGCCGCTCGGCTGCGCCTCCACGGTGAGCCGGCCCGGGCCGGAGCGCGAGGGTCCACCAGAGCTGATGACCTCCACGGAGACGTCCGGGGAGCGGCTGCCCGCGGTGAAACGCGGGTCGGGGGTCGTGCGCGCGTTGCCCGCGTTCTCGTAAGCGGCGTCCGCGCGGTTGCCGTCGAGCCCGCCCGGGTCGCCGGCCTCGCTCGCGCTGATCGAGCGCCCGTCCTGACCCTCGCCCGTCTGCGGCGCACCCCGGTACGCCGCCCACAGCGCCAGCACCGGGGCGGCCACGACGGTGGCGACGACCGTCGTCGTGACGGCACGCGCGCGCAGCCGGTCCCGACGGGCCGCCCTGTCCTTGGGGTCCATCGGGAAGCCGCGCCGGTCGAAGCGGGGGACCGCGCCTCGCTGAGGGCGGTTGGCGTGGGCCATCGCCCGGTGCAGGGCCGCGCGCGGGGCCGTCGCGAGGGGCAGGGCGGCCGGGGTGACCGCCGTGCCGGGCCAGGCGCCGGGGGCGGCGCGCTCGGCGGTGCGACGGCAGCGGGGGCAGTCGTCGACGTGCCGGACCAGTTCGCGGCGCAGGGCGGAGCTCAGCAGCAGCTGGTTGTCTCCGGTGAGGCGGGCGACGCTCGGGCAGGTGCCCGTCTCCACCACGGCGAGGGCGGCGCGGGTGCGTTCCACCTCGCAGGCGGCGGAGGCGAGCAGCTCCCGGGTGAGCCCCGGGTCCGTGCCCAGTGCGGCGGCGACCTCCCGGGGCGACAGCTGATGCCGTACGGCCAGCTCCAGCGCCTCGCGCTGCTCGGGCGTCGTACCGGCGGCCTCCGGCCAGGCCAGGAGCGCGAGCTCCCGACGGCGCTGCGCCTGGATCTCTTCGGAAGGGGCCTCTTTGGCGTGCGGGGATTCGGGGCGGGGCCGGCCCGGGGCGTGCGTCCCCTGTCTGAGGCGTCTCGCCTCCGCCAGGGCCCGCAGGCACGACCAGCGCGCGAGCGCGTACAGCCACGCCTTGCGGTCGCTCTCGGTTTCGGGGCCGCGGGAGCCGCGGCGTTCGGCGAGCGCCAGGGCGTCGCCCAGCGCCGCGACGGCGTCGTCGTGATCGCACAGGACGGACAGGCAGTACGTGAACAGGCCGTCCAGATACGGCTCGTAGCGCGACGTCGGGCGCTGGGGTACGGTCCGCGGCGCAGGTCTCCCGGGCCCGTCGCGGTGCGCCCGGTGTGCGCCGGTGGTCTGCGTGGAGGTTTCCGGCCTGCTCGTCATCACCCGTGCGACCGTAGGCGGACGCTGCCGCACCCTTCCTCCCCCTTGGGGACATTTAATCCGTACGGGTGAAACGATCCCTCAAAAGGGGACGGGAATACCGAATTCCGCCCAAGGGAACATGCGCTCGGCGCATATATGTGCGCCGGGGCGCACGGGGGCGCACACCCGGCGCGGGGTCCTCCGGGGGCGGCGGGAGGCTGCGGGGTGGCGGCCGGATGGTTGTCGGGTGGCGGTCGGTGCCGGGCTGTCAGTGGTCTCCGTTACGGTTCGGTGCATGGCTGCCCGTACGAAATCCGGCAAGGACCGGCCGTCCTACCGCTGCACCGAGTGCGGCTGGCAGACGGCGAAATGGCTGGGTCGCTGCGGCGAGTGCCAGGCGTGGGGGACGGTCGAGGAGTACGGCGCGCCCGCCGTGCGGACGACCGCGCCCGGCCGGGTCACGACGTCCGCCGTCCCCATCGGCCAGGTCGACGCCCGGCAGGCCACCGCCCGCTCCACCGGCGTGCCCGAGCTCGACCGGGTTCTCGGCGGAGGCCTCGTCCCCGGGGCCGTCGTCCTCGTCGCGGGCGAGCCCGGCGTCGGAAAGTCCACGCTCCTGCTCGACGTCGCCGCCAAGGCCGCCGGCGACGAGCACCGCACGCTGTACGTCACGGGCGAGGAGTCGGCGAGCCAGGTCCGGATGCGCGCCGATCGCATCAAGGCGATCGACGACCATCTGTATCTCGCCGCCGAGACCGACCTGTCCGCGGTCCTCGGCCACTTGGACGCCGTCAAGCCCAGCCTCCTGATCATGGACTCCGTACAGACCGTCGCCTCCCCCGAGATCGACGGCGCCCCCGGCGGCATGGCGCAGGTCCGCGAGGTCGCCGGCGCCCTGATCCGCGCCTCCAAGGAGCGGGGCATGGCCACCCTGCTCGTGGGCCACGTCACCAAGGACGGCGCCATCGCCGGCCCGCGCCTCCTCGAGCACCTCGTGGACGTCGTCCTCTCCTTCGAAGGCGACCGGCACGCGCGCCTGCGCCTCGTACGCGGCGTGAAGAACCGGTACGGGACGACCGACGAGGTCGGCTGCTTCGAGCTGCACGACGAAGGCATCACCGGACTCGCCGACCCCAGCGGACTGTTCCTCACCCGCCGCGACGAACCCGTCCCGGGCACCTGCCTGACCGTCACCCTGGAGGGGCGGCGGCCTCTCGTCGCCGAGGTCCAGGCCCTCACCGTCGACTCCCAGATCCCGTCCCCGCGGCGCACCACGTCCGGCCTGGAGACGTCTCGCGTCTCGATGATGCTCGCCGTGCTCGAGCAGCGCGGGCGGATCAGTGCCCTGGGAAAGCGGGACATCTACTCCGCGACCGTCGGCGGCGTGAAGCTCTCCGAGCCCGCCGCGGACCTCGCCATCGCCCTCGCCCTCGCCAGCGCCGCCAGCGACACCCCGCTCCCCAAGAACCTCGTCGCGATCGGTGAGGTCGGCCTCGCGGGCGAGGTCAGACGGGTGACCGGCGTGCAGCGCCGGCTCGCCGAGGCGCACCGGCTCGGCTTCACCCACGCCCTCGTGCCGAGCGATCCGGGCAAGGTGCCCGCCGGTATGAAGGTCACCGAAGTCGCCGACATGGGGGACGCTCTGCGCGTGCTGCCCAGGAGCCGTCGCCGAGAGGCCCCACGGGAGACGGAGGAGCGCCGGTAGACTTTGCCCTGGTCTCGCCCGTGCGTACGAACCCTGGGCATTCAAGATCTGCGCGTTCCGCAAGATCTGGGACTTCTGCGATATCTGCGACATCTGCGACCGGAGGAGTGCAGTGGCAGCCAACGACCGGGCAGCAGCTCCCGGCAAGTCCGGCGGGAGCTCCGGTGCCGATGGGCTGATGCGCGCCTCACTGAGCGCGGTCGCGCCCGGTACGGCGCTGCGTGACGGCCTCGAGCGAATCCTCCGCGGCAACACCGGCGGACTCATCGTTCTCGGCTGGGACAAGACCGTCGAGTCGATGTGTACCGGCGGTTTCATCCTGGACGTCGAGTTCACCGCGACGCGTCTGCGCGAGCTGTGCAAGCTCGACGGCGGCATCGTCATCGACAAGGACATCACCAAGATCCTGCGGGCGGGCGTCCAGTTGGTGCCCGACCCCACGATCCCCACGGAGGAGACGGGCACGCGGCACCGCACCGCGGACCGGGTGAGCAAGCAGGTCAGCTTCCCCGTGGTCTCGGTGTCGCAGTCGATGCGGCTCATCGCCCTCTACGTGGACGGGCAGCGGCGCGTTCTCGAGGACTCGGCCGCGATTCTCTCGCGCGCGAATCAGGCGCTCGCCACCCTTGAGCGGTACAAGCTCCGCTTGGACGAGGTGGCCGGGACGCTCTCCGCGCTCGAGATCGAGGATCTCGTGACCGTCCGGGATGTGACCGCGGTCGCGCAGCGGCTGGAGATGGTGCGGCGCATCGCCACCGAGATCGCCGAGTACGTGGTGGAGCTCGGCACGGATGGCCGGCTGCTCGCCCTTCAGCTCGACGAGTTGATCGCCGGGGTGGAGCCCGAGCGGGAGCTCGTCGTTCGGGACTACGTGCCCGAACCCACGGCCAAGCGGTCCCGGACCGTCGACGAGGCGCTGTCCGAACTCGACGCGCTGACGCATGCCGAGCTTCTCGAACTGCCCACCGTGGCACGTGCGTTGGGGTACACCGGGTCGCCCGAGACTCTGGACTCGGCCGTTTCACCCCGTGGGTTCCGGCTGCTGGCGAAGGTGCCTCGGCTGCCCGGGGCCATCATCGACCGGCTTGTCGAGCACTTCGGCGGGCTCCAGAAGCTGCTCGCCGCCAGCGTCGATGATCTGCAGGCCGTGGACGGCGTCGGGGAGGCCCGCGCCCGCAGCGTGCGGGAAGGGCTCTCGCGGTTGGCCGAGTCGTCGATCCTGGAGCGGTACGTCTAAGGGCTTCTAGGGGCTGGAGGTGCCCGGGGTCTCGGGGTGCCCAGGGTCTAGGGGCTAGGGTTGCCTCTTCCCTTGGGGGCTTCCAGGCGTCGTTGGCGTCGCTACGGCCTCCCTTGTGGCTTCCAGGGGTGCCTGGGGGCTGCCGCGTGGGGCCTGGGGTGGAGTCCTGAGTGCGGCCCGGTGGGCTCGCCCCGCCGTCCTTCGGGTGCGGGACCGCGCCGGGATGTACGTGCTCGCTGTTCTATGGGGCCTCGTCACCCAGCTGATTACCCGTACGTGGTGCTGGTGGCTCCGCGCGCACATCCCGCCACGGCCCCTCCCGTTTCGTACGCGACCACCGGCCAGTGGGGCGTTCACCCGTCACCCGATTCGTATGTGACTGATCACCCGTGGGGCGTTCGCTGCCTGCCCCTCTCGTACGCGGCTGATCGCCGGTGGGGCGTTCGTTGGCGCGTCCCTTTCGTACGCCGCTGATCGCCCGTGGGGCGTTCGCTGGAGCGGCCCCCCGGATCTCTCGTACGGGACCGGTCGTCGGTGTGCGCCTCGGCAGGCGCTGATCGTTCTGTCGGAGGGCTGGTGGTGTCAGTCCTTGGCCAGTACGAAGGATGCCTGGGCCTTGGGGAGTTGGGGTGCCTTCGCCTCCACCAGGTAGGTGCCTGGCGTCGCCGGGCCCGTCTTCGGGGTGGCGCACTCGGGGGCGCTTGCCTTGCGGTCCCATTCGATCGTGTGCGTGATGCGGGCGCCCGCCGGTACGCGGAGCAGGAGGCTGCCGGCGCTCTTGGGGCAGTCGCCGGACGACCAGATCTCCGTGTCACTGGACGCTTGAGTGATCGTCAGGACCGCGCTCTTCGGGCCCAGATCGACCTTGCAGTCCTTCGCCGTCGTGTTCTTGGCGGTCAGCTCGAACTTCGGCTTCTCGCCCGGCGCGTACGAGTTGCTGACGCTGCGCAGCGTCAGCGTCACGCCGCCTGTCGTGCAGTCGGGGAGACTTGAGCCCGCGGGGAGCCGGTCGCCCGCGCCTGTGCCGCCCTTCGCGCCGTCATCGGATCCCGCGCCTGCGCCGGCCGTGTCGGAGCCCGAGCCGGAACCGTCGCCATTGGCGCCGTCGGAGGAACCGTCGTCACCGCCGCCGCCCGACTCGTCGCGGCCGCCCGGGTGTTCGCTGATCGCGGGTCCGGACCCGGAGGGGCCGGGCGTGATGGACGAGGGCGCGGTGTCCTTGCCGTTCGAGCCACCGGCGCCGGTCTTGCTGCCTCCGCCACCGGAGTTGACGGCCCATACGATCAGCAGCGCGAGCAGCGCCACCATGGACAGCAGGACGGCCCTCCGTCGCCAGTAAATGGTGGAGGGAAGCGGCCCGATCGGATTGCGCAGAGATCCCACGGCGCAAACTGTACGAGAGATCAGCCCGTTCTCCCGCCCCCACCCGCCGCCTCGGCCCGCGAGTTTTGCGGATCATAGTCCCGCGCGGCGGTTTCGGCGCGGGGACAACCCCTGTCTTTCCTCAGGTACGGGACGAGACCATCGCGGGATGTGATGGTGCTGGGGCATTACGTACCGTCCATGTCATGGGAATCTTCGACTCCGACCTCTATCGCGACATCACCGGCTTCGCCCACGACACCCCGTCGTGGTTCCAGCACCTCATGGAGGTGTTCACCGAGCTGGGCCTGTTGATCTTCGCCGTGCTCTTCCTCGCCGCCTGGTGGCGGGCCCGAAGCGGTGATCCACGGGCCCTGGCCGTCGCGGTGCTCGCCCCGCTGGCCACCGGCGTCGCCTATGTGTGCAGCGAGCTGGTCAAGTCCGGTGTCGACGAGGAGCGTCCCTGCCGGGCCGTCTCCGGCGCCCTGACCTCCCTCGTCGCCTGTCCGCCCCATGGCGACTGGTCGTTCCCGAGCAACCACGCCACCATCGCGGCCGCCTCCGCCGTCGGCCTCACCCTCGCCCGGCCCGCCATCGGCTGGCTCACCGTCCCTCTCGCCCTCCTCATGGCCTTCTCCCGCGTCTTCGTCGGCGTCCACTACCCGCACGACGTCGCGGTGGGCCTCGCCGTCGGGGCTCTCGTCTCGTTCGTCGTGGTGCGGCTCTGTGCGGGGAGCGGGGCCCGGGTCGTCGTTGCCATGCGGGGGTCCGGGAGCGGGGTTGTTCGCTGGTTCGCCGGGGCGGGGGCGGTGAGCGGGTATGTGGCCGTCGGGGGTCATCGGCGGTGATCGGACCAGGCCCGTCTCGTACGCCACGGTGGCCATCCCGTTCCTGACCTCCAGACGGTCCAGGACGGCGCTTACGCAGGCCTTCACCTCGCCCTCCACGGCGGCGCGCGATCTTCGGGTTCGGGAGGTCCGCGCCCACCAGGGCAAGCACCTCGCGTTCGCGTGGGGTGAGCGCGGCCACTCGGGGCCTGGCCCCTGCTTCTCGGCCCAGGCGCTGTGCCCCGAAGCCGTCGATCACCTGGCGCGCCACCTTCGGTGACCGGAACGCGGCGCCGTCCGCCGGTCCGGGCACGGGCCACGTACGCGTCCGCCGAGAAGGTCGTCGGCATCGCCACCGCCGTGCCCGGCACGGCTCGTACCCTCTCCTCCGCCGCCGCCAGGCCGACCGGGCGTGGCACACGGACGTCCAGGAGCGCCACGTCGGGGCGGTGGGCCTGCGCCAGGCTCACCGCCCCGCGGCCGTCCGCCGCCTTCCCCCGAAGTCGCCGCCCGCCGCGAGGATCGCGCTCACGCCCGCCCGATCATCGCCTCGCGATGCCCGGTGCGGCCGTGAGGAGGAACGCCGTCGCGGGCCAGGTGCGGTGCAGGGCTGTCGCCGCGGCCGGCACCACGAGGCCGGTGAGCCGCGCCCGCTGCGGGCTGCGCTCCACTCCGAGACCCTCCGCGGCCGCGACGGGAGCGGCCTGGGCCGCCCGGAGCAAGGGGCCCGCGCTGCGGGCTGGAGGCCCCACGTCGTCCGGATCCACAAGCGCCGGCCGGGCCACCGCCCCTGGCGATCGCCAGGGGGCGTCAAGCGAGCGAGGCCGAGCCAACCCGTTTGCGTCGCAGCGTGGCCGCGCCGTCCCCGCTCCCCATGGCAGGATCGTCCTGCCATGACTGCGCCCACGAACACCAGCACCGAGTCCCTGCACGCTCCCGTCATCGACTGGTTCGCGGAGAATGCCCGCGACCTGCCGTGGCGCCGACCCGACGCGGGTCCCTGGGGCGTGATGGTCAGCGAGTTCATGCTCCAGCAGACGCCGGTGAGCCGCGTCCTTCCCGTGTACGAGCAGTGGCTCGCGCGGTGGCCGCGCCCCGCCGATCTGGCCAAGGAGGCGCCCGGCGAAGCCGTGCGCGCCTGGGGCAGGCTCGGCTATCCCCGCCGCGCGCTGCGGTTGCACGGCGCCGCCGTCGCCATAACGGAGCGGCACAACGGGGACGTGCCCAGTGCTCACTCCCAGCTGCTCGCGCTGCCCGGCATCGGCGAGTACACGGCCGCCGCCGTGGCCTCCTTCGCGTACGGGCAGCGGCACGCCGTCCTCGACACGAACGTGCGGCGCGTGTTCGCGCGGGCCGTGAGCGGTGTGCAGTACCCGCCGAACGCCACGACCGCGGCCGAACGCAAGCTCGCTCGCACCCTGTTGCCCGAGCAGGAGTCGACGGCCTCCCGCTGGGCCGCTGCCTCCATGGAGCTCGGCGCCCTCATCTGCACGGCGAAGAACGAGAGTTGCCACCGCTGCCCCATCGCCGCCCAGTGCGCGTGGCGGCTCGCCGGCAAGCCCGATCACGCCGGTCCGCCGCGCCGCGGGCAGACGTACGCGGGCACGGACCGGCAGGTGCGCGGGAAGCTGCTGGCCGTGCTGCGGGAGGCCGTCTCGCCGGTCCCTCAGGCGGCGTTGGACCGCGTGTGGGACGAGCCGGTGCAGCGGGGGCGCGCCCTCGACGGGCTCGTGGCGGACGGGCTCGTGGAGCCGCTGCCGGACGGCTTCTACCGGCTGCCGCTGACCTGACGGGCGTACGGGTTTACCCACTCCTTACGTCTGTTACACAACCGACGGCCAGCCGTGCGCCCGCCGCAGGCTGAAGCGGACAACCCCGTGACAACGCCTCCGTAGCTTCTTCCCGGTACCGATCACCCACAGGTGACGGACAGGGAAGCGCGAACGGTTCGCGAACGGGAGGCGGTTGGCATGGCGCACGGCGAGGTGCTCGAGTTCGAGGAGTACGTCCGCACTCGGCAGGACGCCCTGCTGCGCAGCGCCCGGCGCCTCGTGCCGGACCCCGTCGACGCCCAGGACCTGCTCCAGACGGCGTTGGTGCGGACGTTCGGCCGCTGGGACGGCATAGCGGACAAGCGTCTCGCCGACGCCTATCTGCGCCGCGTCATGATCAATACGCGTACGGAGTGGTGGCGCGCCCGCAAGCTCGAAGAGGTGCCCACCGAGCAGCTGCCCGACGCGAGCATCGACGACTCGACCGAGCAGCACGCCGACCGCGCGCTGCTCATGGACATCATGAAGGTGCTGGCTCCCAAGCAGCGCAGCGTCGTGGTGCTGCGACACTGGGAGCAGATGTCCACAGAGGAAACGGCCGCCGCCCTCGGCATGTCGGCCGGAACCGTGAAGAGCACGCTGCACCGGGCGCTGGCCCGGCTCCGCGAGGAGCTGGAGAGCCGGGACCGCCACGAGTCCGGCCACCGCGTGCTCGAACGGGAGGAGACGGAGCGTTGCGCGGCCTAGGCATACGTGCCGGTCGGGTCCTGAAGGCGGGGAGTACGGCGGTGGCCGCGCTCGCCGCCATCGGCCTTTTCCTCGGCGCCCTCACGGCCTGTTCGGCCGGCGGTACCGGCGCCCGCGACGAAGGGCCCGCCCGCTCCGACCCCGGCCCCTCGACCGCCCCGAAGGCGGTGTCGTCCACCCCGGCCTCCCCTGCGCCCAAGACGGTGAACGCGGTCCGGCTCGTCAAGAACGACCCGGCGGTGAGCCCGGAGGTCAAGCGTGACCTCAAGCCCTGCGTGGGGCACGAGTACCCGGTCGACGTGTCCTACGGGAACCTGACGGGGAACACGTCGAGCGACGTCGTGGTCAACGTCATGACCTGCGGAGACGCCGTCAGCATCGGCAGCTACGTGTACCGCGACACCGGCGGGAGGTACGAGAACGTCTTCAAGGCCGAGGAGCCTCCGGTGTACGCGGAGATAGACCGCGGCGACCTCGTCGTCACCAAGCAGGTGTACGAGAAGGGCGACTCGGTGGCGTACCCCTCGGGCGAGGACGTCCTGACGTACCGCTGGACCACCGGCCGGTTCGTCGAGCAGGCCAGGACGCACAACGACTACAGCAACGCGGTGAACGGGGACACGCCCGCGCCGTCCGACAACTGAACGGCGGGCCGGACAGCCCCGACCATTGCAGATGACGGACCAGACCATTTTTCGGACGAGGTATCAGGAGCAGCGGATTCGGATGGCAGAGCACACTCACGTCCTCTTCGTCGAGGACGACGACGTCATCCGCGAGGCCACCCAGCTCGCCCTCGAGCGGGACGGCTTCGTGGTCACGGCCGTGCCGGACGGCCTCGCGGGCCTGGAGGCGTTCCGCGCGAACCGGCCCGACATCGCGCTGCTCGACGTGATGGTGCCGGGCCTGGACGGCGTGAGCCTGTGCCGCCGCATCCGTGACGAGTCCACCGTCCCCGTGATCATGCTGTCTGCGCGGGCCGACTCGATCGACGTGGTGCTCGGCCTGGAGGCCGGCGCGGACGACTACGTGACCAAGCCGTTCGACGGGGCCGTCCTCGTGGCGCGGATCCGGGCCGTCCTGCGGCGCTTCGGGCACGCGAGCGGGTCGGCGTCCGGCGCGGCGCCGGCCGCCGCCGACAACTCCGGCTCGACCGGCAGTGTCCTGCACTTCGGCGATCTGGAGATCGACACCGAGGGCATGGAGGTCCGCAAGGACGGGGCCACGGTCGCGCTGACGCCGACCGAGATGCGGCTGCTCCTGGAGTTCTCGTCCGCGCCCGGCACGGTCCTCTCCCGCGACAAGCTCCTCGAACGCGTGTGGGACTACGGCTGGGGCGGGGACACCCGCGTCGTCGACGTCCACGTGCAGCGGCTGCGCACGAAGATCGGCCAGGACCGGATCGAAACGGTCCGCGGCTTCGGCTACAAGCTCAAGGCCTGACGGGCCGTGCCGGGGCGGGGTGTCGTGTCGGGGCCGGGTGGCTTGTCGGGACGGGGGGACTTGTCGGGACCGGGGGACTTGTCCGGGCCTGGTGTCCGGAGCACCGTCCACCGGGTCGGTACGGTTGCCGGCCTGGTCATTCGCTGTCTGACGAGGAACGGGATCGGGATATGAGGGGGGCCGCCGCGACCGCGCGCGCCCGGCTCGGACAGCCGCTGCGGCTGCCGCTGAGACGGCTGCGCCCGGCGCTGCACACCGGGGTCCGCTGGAAGATCAGCGTCGCCATCGCCCTGGTGGGGGCGCTCGTCGCCGTCGCCCTGAGCCTGGTCGTGCACAACGCGGCGCGTGTCTCGATGCTGGACAACGCGCGCGACGTACAGGACGAACGCATCCAGTTCGTGGCGCGCCAGTACGAGGCCACCGGGCGCGGCCTCCCCGTCGGCTTCAAGGTCGACGACCCCGGCATACCCCCTGACCTGCGCAAGAGGGCGATGGCCGGGCGGCGCGCCACTTTCGTCTCCGAACAGACCGGCGGCGTACCCGACATCTGGGCCGCGGTCCCGCTCGGCGACGGGCGCCTGCTGTCCGTGCACACCCGCTTCACCGACCGCAGCGCCACCGTCATGAAGGACCTCGACCAGGCCCTGATCATCGGCTCGATCTCGGTGGTCTTCGGCGGGTGCGCCCTCGGCGTGCTCATCGGCGGCCAGGTGTCACGGCGCCTGCGCAAGGCGGCGTCCGCGGCGAGGGAGGTCGCGCAGGGGCGGACCGACGTACGGGTCGGGGACGCCATCGGCGGCGTCGTCCGCGACGAGACCGACGATCTCGCGCAGGCCGTCGACGCGATGGCCGACGCCCTGAAGCAGCGTCTGGAGGCCGAGCGCCGGGTCACCGCGGACATCGCGCACGAGCTGCGTACACCGGTGACCGGGCTGCTCACCGCGGCCGAGCTGCTGCCGCCCGGACGCCCGAGCGAGCTGGTCAAGGACCGGGCCCAGGCAATGCGCACCCTCGTCGAGGACGTGCTCGAAGTGGCGCGTCTGGACAGCGCGGCCGAGCGCGCCGAGCTCCAGGACCTGCTGCTGGGCGAGTTCGTGACGCGGCGGGTCGGCGCGCGCCACGCGGACGTGCGGGTGAGCGTGGTGCACGAGTCGGAGGTCACCACCGACCCACGCCGCCTCGAACGCATCCTCTTCAACCTCCTCGCCAACGCCGCGAAGCACGGCAAGCCGCCGGTCGAGGTCAGCGTCGAGGGCCGGGTGGTGCGCGTGCGCGATCACGGGCCCGGGTTCCCGGAGGAGCTGCTCGACGAGGGGCCCAGCCGCTTCCGTACGGGCGCGGCGGACCGCGCGGGCCAGGGGCACGGCCTCGGTCTGACGATCGCTGCGGGTCAGGCACGCGTGCTGGGCGCCCGCCTCACCTTCCGCAACGTGCGCCCGCCGGGTGCTCCTTCGGGGACTCCGTCCGAGGGCGCGGTGGCGGTGCTGTGGCTGCCGGAGCACGCACCGACGAACACGGGAAGCTTCCCGATACTGCGCCTGCCGGACTGAGGACGGCCCGGAACGAGACGCCTCAGGGCCTTGCGTTCGGATCCGGCCGGACCAGGGAGCCGGCTGCCTGGTGCCGTGCAGGGCGCGGCGGAGGAAGGAGCCCACGCAAGCGTCGGCGACTGACGACGACGCCGCGCGGCGCCAGGCCCCGCGAGCCCGGCGTGATCCGAGCGAGAGGCCCTAGGGCCTGTCGTCGAATTCCCGTCGTCCGCCCGAGGGGCGGGCCCGGCGGCGTCTGGTGCGTGCGATCGCAAGGCGCCGGAGAGCCCTGGTAGCGGAGCTACCAGGGCTATTCGGCAACGCCGCATGGGGGTCCCCCCTGCTCGAGCAAAGCCGAGAGCCAGGGGGAGTGCGTGCCAGACGCCGCCGGGCAGACGGGAATTCGACGACAGGCCCTAGCTGGTGGCCCACTCCTTGTCGAGGTCGAGACCCTCGTTCCGCTGTGTGAAGGAGAACCAGTTCCCGGAGTCGTCGCGGAAGATCGCCTCGGTCCCGTACGGGCGCTCCTGCGGCTCCTGGAGGAACTGCACCCCGCGCGCCTTGAGCCGCTCGTAGTCCCCGTGGATGTCGTCCGTGACCAGGACGCCGGCCCCCAGAATGCCCTTGGAGACCAGCTTCTTCACCGCCTCGGCCGACTCGGGGTCCATCGCGGGCACCCCGGGCACCATCAGCGTCAGCTCGACGTCGGGCTGGTCCTTGGCGCCCACGGTCAGCCAGCGCATGCCGCCCTCGCCCATGGTCATGTCCGTACGCACTTCGAGGCCCAGCTTCTCGGTGTAGAACTCCTTGGCCCGGTCCTGGTCGAGAACCCAGACGGTGGAAATGGCGAGTCCCTTGATCATGATGCGCTCCGCGGTGGTCGGGCCACGGGCCGGCGGATCCGGCCGTGCACTGTCACCGTAGGCAGTCACCCCCCGCCCCCGCTTCTCCAGAATTGCGCTCCTCGCGGGCCCCCTGCCCCGTGCTCACGGACGGCCCCCTGCCGGGGAAGCCGCCGGCCCACAACATCGCGTAACACCCGGGGATGAGCGCCGCCCCGCGCCCCACGTGCTTCGCCCGGTACTCGCTCGGGGTCAGGCCCGTCTGTCTCTTGAACCGGGACGAGAACGTGCCCAGGCTGCTGAACCCCACGAGGCCGCAGATCTCCGTGACCGACAGGTCCGCCGATCTCAGCATCTCCTCGGCCCGCTCGATCCGACGGCGCGTCAGGTACTGCCCCGGTGTCTCCCCGTACGCCTCCTTGAAGCACCGCACGAAGTGGTAGCGCGAATAACCGGCATGGGCCGCCACCGCGTCCAGGTCGAGCTCGGCCTCGGCCCAGTCGCGGTCCATCGCGTCCTTGGCGAGCCGCAGCTGCCGCAATTTCTCCACGTCACCGATGCTGGCACGCCCCACTGACAACGCCCCCGGCACGGCGAAGGCCCCCGGTGCGCTGATGCGCACCGGGGGCCTTCACAGAAGCCGAGGAGGATCGGGACGACCCGCTCAGACGGTCTCGGAGACCGTCCTGCCGTCCGCCGCGGCGTCCCCGGCCGCGACCCCCTCGGCCGGCTTCGCGTCGGCCGTGGCCGCACCGTTCACAGCCGCGTCGGCCGTGGCCGTACCGGCCTTGGCCATGTCGACCGGCTGCACGTCCGCCGGACCCGCGGCCTCGGCTGCGGCCGACGCCTCCTTGGCGGCGGGACCCGCGCCCCGCAGCGGCACCTCCTTCACGAAGACCGCCGCGATCAGCGCCAGAACCGCGATGACGGAACCGAGCAGGAACGCCGAGTGCGTACCGGCCGACACCGCGTGCAGGTAGGCGTCACGCACCACGTCCGGCAGCTTGGCCAGGCCGTCGGCCGTCAGCTGCGTGGAATGCTCAGCGACCTTGCCGCCCATCGCACCGGCCCGCTCGGCCATCACGTCCTGGACGCGGTTGTTGAAGAGCGCGCCCATGATCGCGACGCCGAAGGAGGAGCCGAGCGTACGGAACAGGGTCGTGGAGGACGAGGCGACGCCCATGTCCTTCATCTCGACGCTGTTCTGCGCGACCAGCATCGTGATCTGCATCAGGCAGCCCATGCCCGCGCCGAGCACGGCCATGTACAGGCCGGAAGTGAGGCGCGTCGTCTCCGTGTCCATCTGCGCGAGAAGGAACAGTCCGACCACCATCAGGACGCTGCCGACCAGCGGGAACACCTTGTACTTGCCGGTGTTGGTGGTGACGCGGCCCGCGACCAGCGAGACGACCATCATCGAGAGGAGCATCGGCAGGAGCAGCAGACCGGAGTTGGTCGCGTTCGCTCCCTGCACCGTCTGCTGGTAGAGCGGCAGGAAGAGCACGGCGCCGAACATCACGAAGCCGGTGATGAAGCCGATGAGGGACATCACGGTGAAGTTGCGGCTGCGGAAGATGTGCAGCGGCAGGATCGGCTCGGCCGCCTTCGTCTGGACGAAGAGGAAGCCGACGAGCGCGGCGACGCCGATCGCGGCGAGCTCCATGATCACGGCGGAGCCCCAGGCGTACTGCGAGCCGCCCCAGGTCGTCACGAGCACGATCGACGTGATGCCGACGGTGAGCAGCGCGGCACCCAGGTAGTCGATCTTCCCCTTGGCCCGCTTCTTCGGCAGGTGCAGGACCGCGGTGACCATGGCGAGGGCGACGAGGCCGAGCGGCAGGTTGATGTAGAAGGACCAGCGCCAGCCCCAGTTGTCGGTGATGGCGCCGCCGACGAGCGGTCCGCCGATCATGGCGAGCGCCATGACGCCGGCCATCATGCCCTGGTACTTGCCGCGCTCCCGCGGCGGAATCAGGTCACCGATGATGGCCATGACGCCGACCATCAGGCCGCCGGCGCCGAGGCCCTGGATCGCGCGGAACGCGATGAGCTGGTTCATGTCCTGGGCCATGCCGCTGAGCCCGGAGCCGATCAGGAAGATCACGATCGAGGTCAGGAAGGCGCCCTTCCTGCCGTACATGTCGCCGACCTTGCCCCAGATGGGGGTCGAGGCGGCGGTCGCGAGCGTGTACGCGGTCACGACCCACGAGAGGTGTTCGAGGCCGCCCAGGTCACCGACGATCGTGGGCATCGCGGTGCCCACGATCATGTTGTCGAGCATCGCGAGCAGCATCGCGATCATCAACGCCATCAGGACTACGCGCACACTGCGTGGCTGCCGCCCCTCGGTGGCCGCCGCGCCGCCCCCGCCGGTGTCCACCGCCACTGTTCCGGTCTCCGCCATGATCCCCACTCCCCAGATACTTACTTGCCGCCCGGCAAGTTGACTACACTGAGGGAAGATAGAGCGCTAACTAGCCGGGCGTCAAGTAAGTTTTCTCCCAGGGCCCGCCACCAGCACGAAGGAGCAGCCACAGATGGGCAGCAGCAAGCAGCGCCGCGGGAACACGCGGCAGCGCATCCAGGACGTGGCGCTGGAACTGTTCGCCGAGCAGGGCTACGAGAAGACCTCGCTGCGCGAGATCGCCGAGCACCTCGACGTCACCAAGGCGGCGCTCTACTACCACTTCAAGACCAAGGAAGACATCGTCGTCAGCCTCTTCGAGGATCTGACGCGGCCCATCGACGAGCTGATCGAGTGGGGCCTGGAGCAGCCCGACACCCTGGAGACCAAGCAGGAGCTCATGGAGCGCTACAGCCTGGCGCTGCACGGGGCGGGGCCGCTGTTCCGCTTCATGCAGGAGAACCAGGCGACCATGCGCGAGCTGAGCATCGGCGAGCTCTTCAAGGACCGCATGAAGGCGCTCCTCGACCAGCTCCTGCCGAAGGACGCCACCATGACCGAGCGGGTCCGCTGCTTCAGTGCGATCTTCTCGATGCACGCGGGCCTGTTCGTCCTCAAGGACGTCGAAGGCGACCCCGAGGAGAAGCGCAAGGCCATCCTCGAGGTCGCCACCGATCTCGTCACCCGGGCGCAGCGGGGCGCCTGAGCTCTGTCATGCAGTTGCGCTCTTCGCGCAGGTGAGCTCATTCACGCAGGTGAGCTCGTGTGCGCAGGTCAGACGCTGACGCCCATGGACTTCAGGAAGTTGACCGGGTTGACCGCGGAACCGTAGTTCGGGGTCGTGCGGATCTCGAAGTGCAGGTGCGGGCCGCTGGAGTTACCGGTGTTGCCGGAGAGCGCGATGTGCTGACCGGTGGAGACCGTCTGGCCGATGCGCACGTCGATGCGGGACAGGTGCGCGTACTGCGAGTACGTGCCGTTGGCGTGCTTGATCACGATGGCGTTGCCGTACGCCGGGCCGTCGCCGCCGCCGTTGGGGCCGGCCTTGACGACGGTGCCGCCGTGGGCGGCCATGACGTTGGTGCCGATCGGCACGGCGAAGTCCTGGCCGGAGTGCTTGTGCGACCACATGTTGCCGCCGAGGCCGAAGCCCGCGGACAGCTTGTAGCTCTGGACCGGGTCTATCCAGCTGACGGCCTTCTTCGCCGCGGCCTTCTTGACCTGCGCGGCGTGCACCTTGGCCTGCTCGGCGGCCTTGGCCTGAGCCTTGGCCTGAGCCTGGACCGAAGCCGCGGCCACGCCGGGCAGCGCGACGGTTCCCTGAGTGCTTTCGGCGGCGACCGCGGCCCCGGCCCCCAGCAGCGCCGTGGCTCCCATGGCGACGGTCACGACGGCCGCCCGAGTACGGAGCTGGGACGAGCCGGAAGAAGAAGTCATGGTGCGCTTCGACATTCGGGGATTACCTCCGCGTTGATGACAGGAACAGACCGGCACTCGTTGGTGACGTGCCGGGCTGGCTGTTCATTGGTAACCCGGGAACCCATCTCGGCTCAAAGGCCCCACCTACTACCCAAAGCCGTACTAAAAGGTCGGGACTTCAACCTCTTGACAGCCTTCGAAGACCCCTTGCGATCTGTCGGTTTTATGCCCCGATCTCAGGTTTATGGCCACATCGCACCCCTGCGTTCCGGCGCCCCGCGGGCCACCCGCCCTACCGATCCAAGAAACGGACATATCGGTAGAATCCATCGATGCGGCAACAACCCCCCATCCCTGCGTCGCATCCACTATTGCGTCTAGTAGCGGACAAAACGCCTGTGCGCCATGTCACCGGGAGGCAAGATCCAGAGACCCGTGAATGTGACGCGGGCTACGCTGAAGCGCCTGGTTTCACGGCCTTCCGGGGGGAAGCGCAGATGGATCCCGCAGTTCTCGGCACACGTCTGGCGTCGAGCGTGCTCTCGCCTCTGGTGAAGCAGCTCCTCACCCGTGACGGCCCCGGCGCGGGCCTGGTGGACCAGCCCGTACGCCTCTCGGGCCTCATCACCTTCCACGGCGAGAAGCGGACCCTCGGGGAGAAGGAGGTCGGGCACCTCGCAGCCCGTCTGGTGCGGGAGGCCGTGCGGTCCCCGGGCGAGCCGCCGTTCCCCGCGGACGAGCAGGAGGCGGTCACAACCGCCCTCAGCCGCAGGCTCCTCGCCCTCGGCGACCTCGACATGGACGACGTCCAGGCGGTCCGCCTCGGCCACCGGCAGCTGGCCCGCACCCTGCGCGAGGCGGCCCCCGCGCCCGGCCTCACCACCGACGCCGCCTACTTCCTCGACTCGGTCACCGAGTGGGCCTGCCTGCACATCCTGCACTTCTTCACCCAGCGCTCCACGTTCGTGGCCCGCACCCTGGTCGAGCAGAGCCGCGCCCAGTCCGAGCTGATCGCCAAGGTGGACGCGCTGATCACACGCACCCCGCCGCGCGACGGGCAGGACACCGCCTTCGAGGCCCGCTACCGCGCCCACCTCGCGGAGCGCCACAACCGCATCACCATCTTCGGCCTCGACCTGCGCGACTCCCCCGACGTCTGGCCCCTCGACGTCGCCTACCTGAGCCTCGAAGCCACCCGCGAGACCGGCCCCGAAGCCCCGCACGGCGACCCCCAAGGGGCCACGACGGTGCAGATCAGGGCCGAGGACGCGTTCGACGGCCACGACCGGGTCCTGCTGCGCGGCGAGGCGGGCTCCGGCAAGACGACCCTCGTCCAGTGGCTGGCGATCACCACCACGGGCCGTATCCCCTACGTGCTGCCGCTGCGCACCCTGATCCGCGCCGCGGGGCTCCCCTCCCCCGCCGCCTTCCTCTCCTCCGCCGACTGCCCGCACACCCCGCCCGACGGCTGGGCCGAGCGCGTCCTGACGGCGGGGCGCGGCCTCGTGATGGTCGACGGCCTGGACGAGGTCCCCTCGGCCGACCGGCCCCGCGTGCGCGACTGGCTGCTCGGCCTCGTCCGCGCCTTCCCCGGCAATCGCTGGCTGCTCACCGCCCGCCCCACCGCCGTACGCTCCGACTGGCTGGCCGGGGACGGGTTCGCCGAGCTGTCCCTCGCCCCCATGGGCCGCCGGACGGTCGGCGCGTTCGTACGGCGCTGGCACGCGGCCGCCGGCGCGGCCGAGCACGAGGAACAGCTTCTGGACGCCCTGCGCGCCAAGCCGGACCTGTCGCTCCTGGCGACCAACCCCCTCATGTGCGGGATGATCTGCGCCCTCCACCGCGCGCGCCGCGGCTATCTCCCGCCGCGCCGCAAGGCCCTGTACGACGCCGCGCTCCAGATGATCCTCACCGACCGCGACCGCCAGCGCGGCATGGGCGGCCTCGACGGCATCGAACTCGACACCGAGGACCAGACCGAACTCCTCCAGCGCCTCGCCTACGCCCTGGTGCTCGCGGGCCGCACCGAGATGGACGAGACCACCGCGCTCGCCCTCCTCGAACGCGCCCTGCTCTCCGTCCCCGACGCCGCGCGCCAGGGCGACGCCCCCACGATCCTGCGCCACCTCCTGCTGCGCAGTGGCGTCCTGCGCAGCCCTGCCCCGCAGGTGGTCGACTTCGCGCACCGGACGTTCCTGGACCACCTGGGCGCGCGCTACGCGGTCGAGGAGGGCCACCTCGACGTCCTGCTCGGCCATGCCGGCGACACGCAGTGGGAGGACGTCGTACGGATGGCCGTGGCCCACGCCCGTACCCGTGAGCGGACGACGCTGCTACGGGGCCTGCTGGCCGTCGACAGCCCGCGCGTGACCCTCCTCGCGCTGGCGAGCCTTCAGGACGCCTCGGCGGTCGAACAGGAGGTCCTCGAAGAGGTACGGGAACGGGCCGCCGCCCTCATCCCGCCCCGGACACCCCAGGAGGCCGAACAGCTCGCGCAGGCGAGCCCGTTCGTCCTCGAACTCCTCCCCGGCCCGCAGGACCTGACGGACGAGGAGGCCCACGCGGTGGTCACCACGGCCTCCCGCCTGGGCCACGAGGGCTCCCTGCCGGTCCTGAAGCGCTTCCGCGCCCACACGTCACTCGACGTACGACGCCAGCTCGTCGGTACCTGGCGGAGGTTCGACGCCCAGGAGTACGCGGACGAGGTGCTCGCGCACGTGGGGCGGGACGGGCTCGACCTGACCGTCACGAGCGAGGAGCAGGTACGGGCGATGTGGACGATGCCGCCGTGGCGGCGGGTCGACCTCGACGGGGAGTATCCGCTCGACGCGTTCATGGGAGCGCTGGACCCCGACGCCTCCGAACATCTGACCCTCCGCAGCAACCCCCACATACGGGACATGCGGGCCCTGCACGCGCTGCCCTCGCTCGGTTTCCTGTCGCTGATGTACTGCCCCGAGGTCCGCGACCTGGCACCCCTCGCCGAGATGCGGCTCCGGCATCTGTCGGTGATCGGCCTGCCCGCGCTGCCGGCCCTCACCGGCCTGTCCCGGGTGACCAGCCTTTCCTCGCTCAGCGTCGTCCAGCCGGTCCCCGGCGACTCGCTCGCCGCGTTCCTGCCGGTCGGGGCGCCGCTCGACCAGCTCATCCTCGGCCGAGGCGCCACGGGGACCACCGGACTCAACGGCCTGGCCGCGTTCCCCGAGCTGACCTGGCTGAACCTGTCCAGCGATGCGGCCCCGCTCGGCCCACGCGACTGGGAACAGCTCGCCCGGCACCCCGCGCTCACGCGCCTCTCCCTCGGCGGCCTGCTCCTGCCCCCGCACGGCCCGTCCAGCGAGCTGCCCGGCATCCGCGTCCTCTCCCTCCACCTGGAGGCGGGAACCGAGGAGCGCGTCGCCCGCTTCGCTCCCGCCGTCCCGTACGCGGACGACGTGCGCCTCTTCTTCGCCGAGGACGCCGCACCGGCCGCCGACGAGGTGTACGCGGGCCTCTTCCCGCACGCCGAGGTCACCGTCCGCCGCTGGGGTCGCTGAATCACGGGGGCACGACGAAGGGGCTGCCTCAGGACCGAAGTCCTGGGGCAGCCCCTTCGACTCAGCGCATCCCCGAAGGGTTACGCGTCCTTGCTCAGATTCGGACCGGCTCCGCCGGCCGCCTGCTCGATCGGCGGGACGTCCGGCAGCGGGGACTTCTCCTCGCCGCGGAAGGTGAACGTCTTCGCGTCGCCCTCGCCCTCCGTGTCGACGACCACGATGTGGCCCGGACGCAGCTCGCCGAAGAGGATCTTCTCGGAGAGCGAGTCCTCGACCTCGCGCTGGATCGTGCGACGCAGCGGACGCGCGCCGAGCACGGGGTCGTAACCCTTCTTGGCCAGGAGCTCCTTCGCGGACTGGCTGAGCTCGATGCCCATGTCCCGGTCCTTGAGGCGCTCGTCGACCTTGCCGATCATCAGGTCGACGATCTGGAGGATGTCGTCCTGGGTCAGCTGCGGGAAGACGACGACGTCGTCCACGCGGTTGAGGAACTCGGGGCGGAAGTGCTGCTTGAGCTCGTCCGAGACCTTGTTCTTCATGCGCTCGTAGTTGGACTTCGTGTCGCCCTGGGCCGCGAAGCCGAGGTTGAAGCCCTTCGAGATGTCCCGCGTGCCGAGGTTGGTCGTCATGATGATGACCGTGTTCTTGAAGTCCACGACCCGGCCCTGGGAGTCGGTCAGACGACCGTCCTCCAGGATCTGCAGCAACGAGTTGAAGATGTCCGGGTGGGCCTTCTCGACCTCGTCGAAGAGAACCACCGAGAACGGCTTGCGCCGCACCTTCTCCGTCAGCTGGCCGCCCTCTTCGTAGCCCACGTAACCGGGAGGCGAACCGAAGAGACGCGAGACCGTGTGCTTCTCGCTGAACTCCGACATGTCGAGGGAGATCAGCGCGTCCTCGTCACCGAAGAGGAACTCGGCGAGCGCCTTGGACAGCTCGGTCTTACCGACACCGGACGGGCCCGCGAAGATGAACGAGCCACCGGGGCGCTTCGGGTCCTTCAGGCCGGCACGCGTACGGCGGATCGCCTTCGAGAGCGCCTTGACGGCGTCCTTCTGGCCGATGACGCGCTTGTGGAGCTCATCCTCCATGCGCAGCAGGCGCGAGGACTCCTCCTCGGTCAGCTTGAAGACGGGAATACCGGTCGCGGTCGCGAGGACCTCGGCGATCAGCTCGCCGTCGACCTCGGCGACGACGTCCATGTCGCCTGCCTTCCACTCCTTCTCGCGCTTGGCCTTCGCCGCCAGCAGCTGCTTCTCCTTGTCGCGGAGCGACGCTGCCTTCTCGAAGTCCTGGGAGTCGATGGCCGACTCCTTGTCGCGGCGCACGCCCGCGATCTTCTCGTCGAACTCGCGGAGGTCCGGCGGCGCGGTCATCCGGCGGATGCGCATCCGGGAACCGGCCTCGTCGATCAGGTCGATCGCCTTGTCCGGCAGGAAGCGGTCCGAGATGTACCGGTCGGCCAGCGTCGCCGCCTGCACGAGGGCCTCGTCCGTGATGGAGACGCGGTGGTGGGCCTCGTAGCGGTCGCGCAGGCCCTTGAGGATCTCGATCGTGTGCGGCAGCGACGGCTCCGCGACCTGGATCGGCTGGAAGCGGCGCTCGAGAGCGGCGTCCTTCTCCAGGTGCTTGCGGTACTCGTCGAGCGTGGTCGCACCGATGGTCTGGAGCTCACCGCGGGCCAGCATCGGCTTCAGGATCGAAGCGGCGTCGATGGCGCCCTCGGCGGCACCCGCACCGACCAGCGTGTGCAGCTCGTCGATGAACAGGATGATGTCGCCGCGGGTGCGGATCTCCTTGAGGACCTTCTTCAGGCGCTCCTCGAAGTCACCGCGGTAACGGGAACCGGCGACCAGCGCGCCCAGGTCGAGGGTGTAGAGGTGCTTGTCCTTGAGGGTCTCGGGCACCTCGCCCTTGACGATGGCCTGCGCGAGGCCTTCGACGACGGCGGTCTTGCCGACGCCGGGCTCGCCGATGAGGACCGGGTTGTTCTTCGTACGGCGGGACAGCACCTGCATGACCCGCTCGATCTCCTTCTCGCGCCCGATGACCGGGTCGAGCTTGGATTCGCGGGCGGCCTGCGTGAGGTTCCGGCCGAACTGGTCCAGGACCAGGGACGTGGAGGGCGTGCCCTCGGCAGGACCGCCGGCGGCGGCGGTCTCCTTGCCCTGGTAGCCGGAGAGCAGCTGGATGACCTGCTGCCGCACCCGGTTGAGATCGGCGCCCAGCTTGACCAGGACCTGGGCGGCGACGCCCTCGCCCTCACGGATCAGGCCGAGCAGGATGTGCTCCGTGCCGATGTAGTTGTGACCCAGCTGAAGAGCCTCCCGGAGCGACAGCTCCAGGACCTTCTTGGCACGGGGGGTGAAGGGGATGTGCCCGGACGGGGCCTGCTGGCCCTGGCCGATGATCTCCTCCACCTGCTGGCGGACCGCCTCGAGCGAAATCCCGAGGCTCTCCAGGGCCTTAGCGGCGACACCCTCACCCTCGTGGATCAGGCCCAGGAGGATGTGCTCGGTGCCGATGTAGTTGTGGTTGAGCATCCGGGCTTCTTCCTGAGCCAGGACGACAACCCGCCGCGCGCGGTCGGTGAACCTCTCGAACATCGTTAATCGCTCCTCAGAGCGGTCAGGCAGTAAGGGGACGCTCCCCTCCCTGTCCTTCCGCAGCTTAGTCCCGCAAGCGGGGACCGCTCATTCCAACTGCCGACACCCGTCGATGGCCTCCTGACCCGAACGCCGACAACTGCTCCAACACCGATGGTGCGAGACGATGTTCCCGCAGGCCAGGCAGTTACCCCCACCATCAGTACGCCGATGGCGAACGCAAGGCGGCCAGAACCCACGTGTCGCCCCTCCTCACTAGGGATGTCTTACCCGCCAGGAGTGACAGTCCATGCGGCGCACCCCCGTTCCCTCCGCTACGGGCGAACACCCTTGCGCCGCCGAACGCCTCCACACGCCCCCGTTTGAGCAACTCTACGCACTCACTCGACAACGTTCCGTAACCCGTGAGCGTTCCCGGCGGTTGCTCCGGACATGGCCTCCACCGTGTCCACCGTGCCCCTGCCCCGTCGGCCGCTCGACGCGGGCGACCCGGTGCGGGAGTGGTACGAGAAGGCGCTCGGCTGGGCCACCGCGCCGGGCCCCAAGGGCCTTCAGCTGCTGACGGGGCTCCGCTTCGACGTGCTGGAACTGCCCGCGGAGGCGGGACGTGCCGTGCTGCGGCGGCTGGACCCCGGGTGCCCGGTGGCCCGGCAAGGGGGGACGATGCGCCTGCTGGTGGCCGCGGGCAGCGCGGAGGAGCTGCCGGGGCTGCTCGACTGGCTGGAGTGGGGGGCGCTGCCCCTCGATCTCACCGCCGTCGGTGCGGGCGGGCGGATCGACGCGCCCGCGCCCGCGGGAGTTCCGGACGCGCAGGAGGCCGCTGTCTGGGTGCGGCCCCCCGAGCCCGGATGCGACGTCGAGCCGTCACTTCCGGCCCTGACGGCACTGTCGGCCGTAGGGGGCGGTGGGGGCGCCCCCGGTCTCGTACGACTGGTGGAAACGGCGGCGACTCAGTGCCACCGGATCCGGTTGCGACGTGCCGGCGCTCAGCCGTTGGCCTTCTCGTAGGCCTCACGGATGGACGCGGGGACACGACCGCGATCGTTGACCTCGTAACCGTTCTCCTTGGCCCAGGCACGGATCTGCGCCGTGTCCTGGCTGCCGCCCGCCACCGCGGCGCGCGCCTTGCCGCGTCCGCCGGCGGAACGGCCTCCGGTACGACGACCACCCTTGAGGTACGGCTCAAGAAGTCCGCGGAGCTTGTCCGCGTTGGCGGTGGTGAGGTCGATCTCGTAAGTCTTGCCGTCCAACGCGAACGTCACGGTCTCGTCCGCCTCGCCGCCGTCGAGGTCGTCGACAAGAAGGACCTGAACCTTCTGTGCCACCGGATTTCCTTTCATCGATATCTGTAGGGCCGGACCCCACGACCTCAGCCGTTGATTCGCCGTCCCCTTGTTATATGCAGTACGCAGTACGTCGGAAAGCAAACCGCTTTTGCTGGAAAAACACAAACCCCTGGGAGAGATCCGCGAGAGACCAAGGACCCCGAGAAGCCCGGAAAGATGCGCGTTTCGGACATAGGGCACCTGGGCAGGGAGCTGCTCAGGAATACCGGGGGGCGATCACAGATGCAGAAGCATCCGGCTGTTGCCCAAGGTGTTCGGTTTCACTCGTTCGAGACCGAGGAACTCCGCGACACCCTCGTCATAGGAACGCAAGAGCTCGCTGTAGACATCGGTGTCGATGGTATCGACGGGCGCCTCTCCGATCTCCACGAAGCCGTGGTTCGCGAAGAACTCCACTTCGAAGGTGAGACAGAAAACCCGGCGAACACCGATCCAGCGTGCGGTCTGCAGCAACTTCTGGAGCAGTTGATGGCCGACGCCCGCGCCCCTGACCACCGGATTCACGGCGAGGGTGCGTACTTCCGCGAGGTCTTCCCACATCACATGCAGGGCGCCGCAGCCGACGACCTCCGCGTTGTCGTCACGTTCCGCGACCCAGAACTCCTGGATGTCCTCGTAAAGCGTCACGGTGGCTTTGTCGAGCAGGATCCCCTCGCGGCTGTACGCGTCGAGGAGTCGGCGTACGGACGGCACATCGGCCGTCCTCGCCCTGCGCACGGTGACTGCTTTTGCGGTGACTTCGGGGAGCTGTGCTGGCATGAGCGGACGCTATCGCCCGGCGCCCGAGGCCGGTTCCCCGGGTCCTTCAGGTTCCCCGGGCCCTTCCGATGCTTCAGGCGCTTCGGGCTCTTCGGAGTCCTGTGGCTCTTCACGCCCCTCGGCGGCTTCGGACCGTTCCGGCTCTTGAGCCGTGAGGGCCTGCGCCTGAGGTCCCTGCACCATGCGCACGGCATCGCTCAACGCTTCGCGTTGTTCCGGCGACATCATCCCGAAGAAGGCGACGAGAGCCGCCGCCGGGTTGTCGCTCTGGGACCACGCGTCGTTCATCAGCGCGGCTGAGTAGGCGGCGCGAGTGGAGACGGCCTCATATCGATAGGCCCGGCCTTCCGCTTCGCGACGCACCCAGCCCTTCTGGTGGAGATTGTCCAAAACGGTCATGACCGTGGTGTAGGCGATGGACCGTTCCTGCTGGAGGTCTTCCAGGACTTCGCGAACCGTCACGGGGCGGTTCCACTTCCACACCCGTGTCATCACTGCGTCTTCGAGTTCTCCCAATGGGCGCGGCACGAGCAGCACACTAGTGGCAGAAGTCGGCAATAAGGCGCCGGACGTGGCGAACGGAGCCTAATAACGACAAAAAGGGCGCCCGATGGGGCGCCCTTCTCAGATGTCGCTCGGCTGCGGGCCGGCCTGGCGGGCCACCTCGGCGCGGGCGATCGCCGCGTCGACGGCCGCGTCCTCCTTGGCCTTCTTGTCGCCGCCCTGGGACTTCACGATCGTCACGATGAGACCGATGAAGAAGACGGCCATCACTACGGGGGGCACGAGCGCGGAGACGTAGTCCATGCCCCCAGAGTAGCTATCCGACGGCGAGCTCCTGCGGCGGGGCCGCGGGGGGCGCGGGACGGCGCTTGGGCGGGAAGACCTCGGCCGGGGTGGGCATGGGGCGCGGCGGGGCCGGGGGGTTCGCCGGGGGCCGGGGGGCGGATGCCGGCTTCCCGGTGGCGGCGAGGCCCCCGGGCAGGGCGAGCAGCCGGGTGCGGGAGGCCGGGACGCGGGGCTGTGCGACTCGCGTCTCCGCGTGCGCCGGTGTCCGGCCCTCGAGTCTGGCCCGCACGTCGCGCTCGGCGAGCGTGCGGCAGCGTTCGAGGAGGACGGAGGCGCAGGGGTTGGCGCGCAGGGCGCGCAGGGCGGCGAGGTCGTCGACGCCGGGCCGGTGGCCCGCCGCGAGCGCCTCGTCGAGCAGTTCCAGATAGCCGGTGGCGGTGCCGGGCAGGGCGGCCCGGTAGCGGGCGAGGTCGGCCAGCAGGAAGGCGCGGATACGGGCGCCTTCGTCGACTGCCTCGTCGACCGATTCGGCGAGCCGGAGGCAGTCCTGGATGTCCTCGGCGGAGACAGGACTCGGGTGAAGGGCAAGGGCGAGGGCGCGTCGGAGCACACGCAGCTCTTCAGCGCCGAACGCCATGCCGCCGCGGTTTCCGTAGGGCGTGGGCATGGGCCGACGATACGAGCACAACGGACAAAATCCGCTTAACGGCCAATTTGCGGCGTGGCTCGCCGTCGGGCAGACCACCCGGGGCCGGCCACTGCGGCCGCTCCGCCCGGAGTCACTCGCCCCGGGTCACCTGTCCCCGGGGGCAGCCGGCCCGGGTCACCCGCCCCCGGGTCAGCCGCCCGGGTCACTCCGCCCGGCGGCGCGACATGGCGAACACGATGGCGCCCACGCCGAGCGCCGCGGCGGCCGCCGCGGCCAGCCACGGCAGGAACCCCGCGCCGGTCGCCGCCATCGACCCGGACGTGCCCGACGTCCCCGAGCCGCCCGACGTCACGGAGGCCGTGGCGGAAGCGGAGGGCGAGGGGGTCGCGGTGCCGCCCGAGGCCGACGGGGACGGCGACGGGGAGGCGGACGCGTCGCCGACGGTGATCGCCGCCTCGTCGTTCGACTCGTCCGGGTCGTTCAGGACGATCCCGTCGCCGGGACGCACGGTGACCGTGCCGCGGGCGGAGCCGGCGGCGAGATCCTTCTCGTAGCCGACCTGGAAGCGGTACATCTGGCCGTCGCCGCTCTCCTCGGAGACGGTGTCCGGGCAGAGGTAGCGGCGGTGGCCCGGCTCGAAGGGCGAGGTCTTGCCGCCGGTGTACGTGAAGCAGTCGCCGCTCGCCTGGTCGTCGGGCTCCTCTTCGACGCGCACGCTCTTGGCGACGACGCCCTCGGGGAGCGTCACCTCGGCGTAGGCCACGGGCTTGCCGTCGGGCTGGGCGACCACGGCGGGGCCCGCGTTGCGCAGGCCGAAGGCGAGCGGGTGGGTGGAGCCCTTCTTGCCGGGCTCGAGGACGGCGCCGACCGCGAGGAAGTCGGCGGCGTTGTCGGCGGTGTACGTCACCCGCTGGCTGTCGGCGAAGTCCGTGCCCGTGGCGGGGGTCAGGGTGAGCGCTGCGCCCTTGCCGGGGGTGCCGCCGGTGTCCGTACCGGAGGAGGCCGGGAGGGCCTCGGCGGTGATGTCGGTCCAGGTGTGGAGGGCGTCCTTGCCGAGGGACCCTTCGAGCGGGTCGGAGAGTCCAACCGTGTCGCCCGGGGCGATCGCCGTCTTGAAGACGCAGGTCACGTCGGCGTCGTCCCTGCCGAAGTCGCCCGGAAGGTAGAGGCAGTTGCTGTGCTTCCCGGCGAACGTGACACCCGGGCTGCCGGTGAGACGGACCGTGATCTGTTCGGTGGGCAGGTCGCCGGTGTTGCGCAGGACCACGGGGTAGTCGACGGACTGGCCGGGCTTCAGGCCGGACCTGGCGGGCAGTGCGGCGACCTGGATCTTCGGGGAGCCGATGACGACCTTGGAGGTCTCGGTGTCGGGGGTCGCCTTGTCCGCCGTGACCTCGTAGCGCAGCGTCCCGGTGTCGCCGGGCTTCGCGCCGGCGACCGCGCTGATCGTGAAGGGCTCGAACGGGCCGTGCAGATTGCCGTTGTCCAGGCAGGTGACGATCGCGCCGTCCGTCGTGCACTGGGCGTTCTTCGCCTTGATCGTGGCGATGCCCTCGAGGCCGCTCGCGTCGATCACGAACTTGGCGTTCTCCGGCAGCGGGAGGCCGTCCACGCCGTCGTCGGCGAAGCTGTAGCCCGCGTCGGGCGCGATGGCCGTACCCGCCGCCGGGACGGCTATCTGCGCGGGCGCCGTGATGACCGCGTAGGACTGGGTGGGGGGCGTGGGGCCGTCGGCGGCCCGGGCCGTGGCGCTCGTGAGACCGACCCCGGTCAGCGCGATCGCCGCCGTCGCAGCCGCCAACTGTCTGCCCTTACGCCACATTTCGCCCCACGTCCCTCGCATGCCGACTCGTGCCCCGTCTCTGCGGAGACGAGCGAAGCGTACGAACGGTTGCACCCTTCGCGCACGCCTTGTCGAAAGTCCGTGCGCGAAGGGGCAGTTGAAACGCCGCCGAAAAGGCATGCCGCCGAAAGGCCCGGCCACCGAGAATTCCGGTCACCGAAAGGGCGTACTGCCGAAACAGCGTCAGGAGCGTTCCGCGTCAGGAGCGGGAGACGTTCCGCTCATAGACCAGGCGCAGGCCGATCAGCGTCAGCCACGGCTCGTGCTCGTCGATCACCGCGGCCTCGCCGAGCACCATGGGTGCCAGGCCTCCCGTGGCGATGACGGTCACGTCGTCCGGGTCGTCGGCGAGTTCGCGCGCCATGCGGGTCACGACGCCGTCGACCTGGCCCGCGAAGCCGTACAGGATGCCGGACTGCATGGCCTCGACGGTGTTCTTGCCGATGACGCTGCGCGGGCGGGCGATCTCGATCTTGCGGAGCTGGGCGCCCCTGACGCCCAGGGCCTCCACGGAGATCTCGATGCCGGGGGCGATGACGCCGCCGGCGTACTCCCCGCGCGCGGAGACCGCGTCGAAGGTGGTCGCCGTGCCGAAGTCGACGACGATGGCGGGCCCCCCGTAGAGCTCGACCGCCGCCACCGCGTTGATGATGCGGTCGGCGCCGACCTCCTTGGGGTTGTCCATGAGGATCGGGACGCCGGTCTTGATGCCGGGCTCCACGAGGACGGCGGGCACGTCTCCGTAGTAGCGCCGGGTGACCTCGCGCAGCTCGTGCAGGACCGAGGGGACGGTGGAGCAGATCGCGATGCCGTCGATGCCGTCGCCGAGTTCGTCGCCCAGCAGGGGGTGCATGCCCATCAGGCCCTGGAGGAGCACGGCGAGTTCGTCGGCGGTACGGCGGGCGTCGGTGGAGATGCGCCAGTGCTCGACGATCTCCTCCCCGTCGAACAGGCCGAGGACGGTGTGCGTGTTGCCTACGTCGATGGTGAGCAGCATGGCGACTACTCCGCCGCGCGCAGGTCGAGGCCGATGTCCAGGATCGGCGACGAGTGGGTCAGGGCGCCCACCGCGAGGAAGTCGACGCCCGTCGCGGCGTACTCGCGCGCGTTCGCCAGGGTCAGCCGGCCGGAGGACTCCAGGAGGGCGCGGCCGCCCACGATCGCGACGGCCTCCTGGGTCCGGGCCGGCGTGAAGTTGTCCAGGAGGATCAGGTCGGCGCCCGCCTCGACGACCTCGCGCAGCTGGTCCAGGGTGTCGACCTCGACCTCGACGGCGAGGCCGGGGAAGGACTCCCGTACGGCCTTGAAGGCCTGTGCGACGCCGCCGGCCGCGACGACGTGGTTGTCCTTGACCAGGGCCGCGTCGGAGAGCGACATGCGGTGGTTGACGCCGCCGCCCATGCGGACGGCGAACTTCTCCAGGGAGCGAAGGCCCGGCGTCGTCTTGCGGGTGTCGCGGACCTTTGCCGTGGTCCCCTCCAGCGCGTCCGCCCACGCGCGCGTGGCGGACGCGATGCCGGACAGGCGGCACAGGATGTTGAGGGCGCTGCGCTCCGCGGTCAGCAGGTCGCGGGTACGGGTGGTGACGCTGAGGAGCTTCTGCCCGGCGGTGATCCGGTCGCCGTCCTCCGCGTGCCGCTCGACCTCGAACTCGTCCGTGCAGACCACGGAGAGAACGGCCTCGGCGACGCGCAGGCCCGCCACGACGCCGTCCTCGCGGGCGGTGAAGTCGGCGGTGGCGACGGCGTCCTCGGGGATGGTGGCGACCGTGGTGACGTCCACGCCGCCGTCCAGGTCCTCGGCGATGGCCATGTGCGCGATGTCCTCGACCTCCACGGGGTCGAGCCCCGCGTCGGCCAGGAGCTGGGCGAGGGCGGGGTCGAGACCGCACTCCATCATGTCGGCGTCGGCTCCGCCGCAGCCGCAGCCGTCGCCGCAGCCGCCGCTCTCGGCGAGGGGGAGGTCGGGGGTACTCACGTCTCTCACTGCTCCTGCTGGTTTGTACGGCACTCGGGGCGGGTCGGGGGGAATTCTGCGGTGGGCGTGGTGTGCACGGCCAGCGTCCGGTCGGGATTCAGCCGTACGACGATGTGGCGGCGCCATGCCGCGTCGTCGCGGTCGGCGTGGTCCTCGCGCCAGTGGCAGCCGCGGGTCTCCTCGCGGCGGCGCGCCGCGGCGACGAGGACGCGGGCGACGCACAGGAGGTTGGTGGCCTCCCAGGTGTCGACTCCGGGCTCCGAGGTCTTGCCGTTCTCCGCGAGGGCGCCCGCCGCTTCGGCGTGGATGCGGCCGAGTCCCGCGGCGGCCTCGGCGAGGGAGTCCGCGGAGCGCAGCACGCCGGCGCCCCGCGTCATGACGCGCTGGACGGCGAACCGCGCCTCGGGCGGCATCAGGGCGTGGGTCGGGGTCTCCGGGTGCGGGACGGGCGCGGGTACGCGCGCGTGGAGACCGTTCTCCCGGTGGCTCGCGGCGATGTCGTCCGCGATGCGCTCGGCGTAGACCAGGCCTTCCAGGAGGGAGTTGGAGGCGAGGCGGTTCGCGCCGTGGACACCGGTGCAGGCGACCTCTCCGCACGCGTACAGGCCGGGGACCGTCGTGCGGCCCTGGAGGTCCGTGCGGACGCCTCCGGAGGCGTAGTGCGCGGCGGGCGCCACGGGGATGGGCTCGGTGACCGGGTCGATGCCGTGGGCGCGGCAGGCGGCGAGAATCGTGGGGAAGCGGGTCTCCCACATCTCGGCGCCGAAGTGCCGGGCGTCCAGGTACATGTGCTCGGCGCCCAGCTCCTGCATGCGGCGCGTGATGCCCTTCGCGACGATGTCGCGGGGCGCGAGCTCGGCCAGTTCGTGCTGGCCGAGCATGAAGCGGACCCCGTCGGCGTCGACGAGGTGCGCGCCCTCGCCGCGTACGGCCTCGGAGACCAGCGGCTGCTGGCCCTCCGCGTCCGCGCCGAGGAAGAGCACCGTCGGGTGGAACTGCACGAACTCCAGGTCGGAGACCTCCGCGCCCGCGCGCAGGGCGAGCGCGACGCCGTCGCCGGTGGAGACGTGCGGGTTGGTCGTGGCGGAGAAGACCTGGCCCATGCCGCCGGTCGCGAGGACCACGGCGGGGGCGAGCGCGGCGCCGACGCCGTCGTGCTGACCCTCCCCCATGACGTGCAGGGACACGCCCGCCGTGCGCCCGTCGGCGTCCGTGAGGAGATCGAGGACCAGGGCGTTCTCGACGGTCCTGATGCCACGCGCGCGTACCGCCTCGACGAGGGCGCGGGAGATCTCGGCGCCGGTGGCGTCGCCGCCCGCGTGCGCGATGCGGCGGCGGTGGTGGCCTCCCTCCCGGGTGAGCGCGAGGGCGCCGTCGACCGACTCGTCGAAGTGGGCGCCGGTCTCGATGAGCCGCCGTACGGCGTCGGGGCCCTCCGTCACGAGGGTGCGGACCGCTTCCTCGTCGCACAGGCCCGCGCCCGCGACGAGCGTGTCGTCGAGATGCTGCTCGGGGGTATCGCCCTCGCCGAGCGCCGCGGCGACGCCGCCCTGTGCCCAGCGCGTGGAGCCGTCGTCGAGGCGGGCCTTGGTGACGACGACGGTCCGCAGTCCGGCCGCCTGGCAGCGCAGGGCCGCGGTGAGTCCGGCGACACCGGAGCCGACGATCACGACGTCGGCGGTGACGGACCAGCCGGGCGCGGGCGCGTGCAGGCGTATGCCGGTCGCCGTACCGGTGGCTGTGGTCCCTGTGGCACTCATACGGGAGCTCCGAAGGTCAGGGGGATGTTGTCGATCAGCCGCGTCGTGCCGACCCTGGCGGCGACGGCGAGCACGGCTTCTCCGGTGTGGCCGCGCTTCACGTCGGTGAAGTCGGCCGGGTCCACGAGGGCGAGGTAGTCCAGCGTGAGCGGCGGCCGGACGCGGGCGGCCTCGTCGAGAACCTGGCGGGCCGCGGCGCGGACGGCTTCGGGGCCGCCGGGCGACGCCTTCGCGACGGCGTGCGCGTCGGCCGCGGCACGGGCCTCGCCGATCGCGTTCAGGGCATCGGCACGCGCGTGCGTGGAGGGCGCCTCGTGGGCACGCGCGCGCAGGGCCTCCTGGGCGGCGTGCCGGTCGCGGCCGGCGAAGAGTGCCTGGGACAGGGCGAGGGCGGTGCGCCGCTCTTCGGGGGAGAGGTAGCGGTTGCGGCTGGAGAGGGCCAGGCCGTCGTCCTCGCGCACGGTGGGTACGCCGACGATCTCCACGGGGAAGTTCAGGTCGCGCACCATGCGGCGGACCAGGGCGAGCTGCTGGGCGTCCTTCTGCCCGAACAGCGCGATGTCGGCCGCGGTCAGGTGCAGCAGCTTGGCGACGACGGTGAGCATGCCGTCGAAGTGGCCGGGTCGCGAGGCGCCTTCGAGACGCTCGCCCATGGGGCCCGCGGCGACGCGGACCTGGGGCTCGCCGCCGGGGTAGACCTCGTCGGCGGAGGGCGCGAACACGACGTCGGCGCCCGCCTGCTCGGCGATCTTGACGTCGGAGTCGAGGGTGCGCGGATAGCGGTCGAGGTCCTCGCCCGCGCCGAACTGGAGCGGGTTCACGAAGACGGTCGCCACCACTTCGCCGTCGGCACCGGCGATCGAGCGGGCCGTGCGGATCAGTTCGGCGTGGCCGTCGTGCAGGGCGCCCATCGTCATGACGACGGCGCGCCGGCCCGCACGCTTGCGCGCGCGCAGTTCATCGGCGGTGTGCAGCACTGTGGTCATCGCTTGTCTCCCTCGGCGCCGTCGGCCAGGACCCCCAGCAGGTCCTCGGCGAGTTCGGGCTTGAGCAGGCCGTGCGCGAGGGCACGGTCGGCGGTGGCGCGGGCCATCGCCAGATACCCGGCGACGGTCTCGGGCGCGTGCTTGCGCAGCTCGGTGACATGGGCGGCGACCGTGCCCGCGTCCCCGCGCGCGACGGGCCCGGTGAGCGCCGCGTCACCGGACCTGAGGGCGTTGTCGAGGGCCGCGCCGAGCAGCGGGCCGAGCATCCGGTCGGGGGCTTCGACGCCCGCGGTCCGGAGCAGTTCCATGGACTCGGCGACCAGCGTGACCAGGTGGTTCGCGCCGAGGGCGAGCGCCGCGTGGTACAGCGGGCGCGCCTCCTCGCGGATCCACTCGGGCTCGCCGCCCATCTCGATGACGAGCGCCTCCGCGGCGAGCCGCAGCTCCTCGGGCGCGGTCACGCCGAAGGCGCAGCCGGCCAGCCGCTGTACGTCCACGGGGGTGCCGGTGAACGTCATGGCGGGGTGCAGCGCGAGCGGCAGGGCGCCGGCCCGCAGCGCGGGATCGAGCACCTTCGTGCCGTAGCGCCCCGAGGTGTGCACGATCAGCTGTCCCGGGCGTACGGAACCGGTCTCGACGAGCCCTTCCACGAGGCCGGGCAGCGCGTCGTCGGGCACCGTGAGGAGCACGAGTTCGGCGCGCGCGAGGACCTCGGCGGGCGTCACGACGGGAACGTCGGGCAGCATGAGGCCGGCCCGGCGCACGGATGCCTCGGAGACCGCGGAGACGGCGACCGGTCGGTGCCCCGCGAGGGCCAGGGAGGCCGCGAGGGCGGGGCCGACACGGCCCGCGCCGACCACGCCGACGGTGAGCCGGGCGGGGCGGTCCCTCGGGTCGGTGGGTTCGGGTCGAGGAGGTGCGTTCACAGGACGACGGCCTTCCGTTCCAGTCCGCTCGGGGTACCGGACGATTTCTCGTCATGTTAACGCGATCTGCCCCACGAGCTCCGGCCCGTCCACAGGCTGTGGGCAACCGCACGCGCGTACGACATCATCGGCGGATGACGGAAAGCGAAGAGCGGGAGAACCCCGCGGCGCACGACGAGGCGAAGGCGCGGGTGCGCCGCGCCGCGGCCGTGCGGGGCGCCGAGCGGATCCTGGGCGCGCGCGGCCTCGACGCCACCATCGGTGAGCGTCTGACGGCCCTCACGGAGGCCGCGTGGTCGGTCGCCGACCCGGACCTGGCCGGCGACCTGTACGGCGACGGCATCGTCGCCGACCTGGAGGAGCGCGTGGCGGGGCTCCTCGGTACCGAGGCGGCCGCCTACTTCCCCACCGGCACGATGGCGCAGCAGGTCGCCCTTCGCTGCTGGGCGGGCCGTACGGGGAACCCGACGGTCGCCCTGCACCCGATGGCACACCCGGAGCGGCACGAGCGCGGCGCCTTCGGCGCGCTGAGCGGCCTGCGCACCGTCCACCCGACGACCGAGCCGCGGCTGCCCGACGCCGACGAGGTGCGCGAGTTCGCCGAGCCGTTCGGCGCGCTGATGCTCGAACTGCCGCTCCGGGACGCCGGATACGTACTGCCCACCTGGGACGAGCTGGTCGCCGTCACCGAGGCGGCCAGGGAGCGGGACGCCGTCGTGCACTTCGACGGCGCGCGCCTGTGGGAGTGCACCACCCACTTCGGGCGCTCCCTGGCCGAGATCGCCGACCTCGCCGACAGCGTGTACGTGTCGTTCTACAAGACCCTCGGCGGCCTCAGCGGGGCGGCGCTCGCCGGGCCGCGGTCGTTCGTCGAGGAGGCGAAGACCTGGCGCCACCGCTACGGCGGCCAGCTCTTCCAGCAGTTCCCCGCGGTGCTCTCGGCCCTGGTCGGCCTGGAGCGGGAGCTGCCGCGTGTGCCCGAGTACGTGGCCCACGCGCGTGTGGTCGCCGAGGCTTTGCGCGAAGGCTTCGCCGAGGCCGGGGTGCCGTGGGTGCGGGTGCACCCCGAGGTGCCGCACACACACGAGTTCCAGGTCTGGCTGCCGTACGCCTCGAAACGGCTGGACGAGGCATCGGTGCTGCAGGCCGAGCAGACCCGGACGTCGCTGTTCCGGCGCTGGTGGGAGCAGGGCCCTCCAGGGCTTTCGGTCACCGAGGTCACGGTCTCCGAGCGCGGGCTCGAGTGGACCGCCGACGACGTCCGCGCGGCCGTCGCGGACTTCGTGGCACTGATCCCCCCGGAGACCGCCGCATCGAACGCCTGACCGGGCGGGGCCTGGCCGGCGTCCGTCAGCGGCGGGCGGGTCAGCAGCCCGCCGCGCCGCGGTGCGGGTGGATCAGGCGGGACAGAGCGGCCCGGATCCGGCCGTGCGCCGGGCGGCCGGCGACGACCGCGCTGAAGCGGCGGTGGTCGCGCAGCTCGCGAATGGTGGTCCAGTCATGGAGGCCCGGCGCCGGCGGAGCGGGCTCCCCGTGCAGGGAGGCGCGGTAGACATCCAGTGCGTACTGCTGATTGATGCTCATGACGTACCCCTCACTGGTCTTCTCATTGTCACGTCATGACCAGGAATGCGGCTGTCAGGAGAGCTTTATTTGCTTTCCGGAGCTTTATTGACACTCTTTGGCATTCATTGCCTTTTTCAGCTCTTTGCCGCTTCGGTCCGACCTGAAAGAGACTCCGCCCGGCGGCCCCGCCCGGTCACGTCGATTGACGGGAGCCGTCAATCGAGAACTCGACTGTCCGACCCTGCGTGCACCATGGGGTCATGAGCGTGAGCATCGACATCAGCGGACTGGCCCCGGAGCGGATCAGCGTCGCGCCCTCACCCCTGGCCGAGCTGGGCATGGCGCTGCACGCGCTGGCCGAGCCCGCGCACCACCCGGGGCTCCAGGGCTGGACGACCGCGGTGTCCGCGCGCCTCGACCCGTGCCTCGCGGACCGGCTCTGCGAGGCGGACTTCCTGTGGCGGGCGACGTTCTCGGACGTGTTCGCGCCGTTCGCCGGGATCCCGGGCCGGGCCGCCCTGCCCGGCGCCACCCTCGCCGAGGAGCTCGACCTGCTCGACAAACTGACCGATCGTCAGTTCGTGGACGCGGCACTCGAGTTCACCTGCCAGAACAGCTACGCGCTGCGCGAGGCCAACCCGTTGGACGACCCGGACATGCACCGCCGCGCCCTGGACCTCGCGGCCACACGCGGGCTGCCCCAGGTCCAGTTCACGCAGCGGCTCCTGGACGACCCGCCCGCCGTGCGCGCCTGGTTCCGCCGGCTCGTGGAGGACTGCGAGGAGGCGTTCTTCGCGGACATCTGGGCCCGCGTCCACCACCAGCTCGCGGCCGACGCCCGGCACAAGACCGAGCTCCTGAGGCGCAAGGGCCTGGCCGAGGCGCTGACGGCGGTGTCGTCGGTCGTCACGCTCGACGAGACGGCGAACCTGATCACCGTCGACAAGATCACCGTGGGCCGCACGACCACGGAGGACGGCGGCCTCGTCCTCGTGCCGACCAGCCTCGGCTGGCCGCACCTCATGGTGCTGCACCGCTTCGGATGGCAGCCGGCGATCACGTATCCCGTCGGCTCACCCGGCCTCACCACACCGGCGACCGTCGAGCAGCTCACGCGCCGGATGACGGCCCTCGCGCACCCCGTACGCATGCGCCTGTGCCGCCACCTCGCACGCGGCGCGTACACGACGAGCGAGCTCTCCGACGCGCACGGGATGACGGCACCGGAGATATCCCGTCACCTGACCGTGCTCAAGAAGGCGGGCCTGATCACCACGCGCCGCCGGGGCCGCTACGTCCAGCACCAGATCGACCTGACGGCCGTCGCCCGTCTGGGCAGCGACTTCATCGAGGGCGTACTGCGCTGACCGCCCGGGAAGGTCAGGCAGCTCCGCCGCCGGCCCGTACGAGCCCCGTCTCGTAGGCGAGTACGACGACCTGGACGCGGTCGCGCAGGTTCAGCTTGGTGAGGATGCGGCCCACGTGCGTCTTCACGGTCGCCTCCGACAGGACCAGCCGGGCGGCGATCTCGCCGTTCGACAGTCCCTGCGCGACGAGGATCATGACCTCGCGCTCGCGCTCGGTGAGCCGGCCGAGCTCGGCGAGCTGCGGCTCCTTCCCGGAGCTGGGCAGCAGCGGCGCGAAGCGGTCGAGCAGCCGCCGCGTCGTCGACGGCGCGACCACCGCGTCGCCGCTGTGCACGGCCCGGATCGCGCCGAGCAGCTCACCGGGCGGCACGTCCTTGAGCATGAACCCCGACGCCCCGGCCTTCAGCCCCGAGAAGGCGTACTCGTCGAGGTCGAACGTCGTCAGGATGAGCACCTTCGGCGGGTTCTCCTCCCGGCAGATCCGCCGCGTCGTCTCGACCCCGTCCAGCTTCGGCATGCGGACGTCCATCAGGACCACGTCGACCGCCGTGCCGCGCAGCACCTCCAGCGCCTCGACCCCGTCGCCCGCCTCGGCGACGACCTCCATGTCCGGCTGGGCGTCGAGCACCATCCGGAAGCCGGTGCGCAGCAGCACCTGGTCGTCGACGAGCATCACGCGGATCGCCATGAAGGGGGTCCCTTTCGGTACGTGTACGGGGTCGGGGGCAGTGCGTGTACGGCGTCAGTGGGCGGGCTTGAGCGGCAGCAGCGCGCTGATCCGGAATCCGCCGCCGGGGCGCGGTCCCGCGTCGAGCGTCCCGCCGACCATACCGACGCGCTCCCGCATGCCGATGAGTCCGTGGCCACGGCCGTCGGCGCCCCCGTCCTCGTACAGCTCGTGCGGGGCGCCCTTGCCGTCGTCCTCGACGAGCAGGCCGAGGCCGTCGTCGAAGTAGACGAGCCGGACACTCGCGCCCGCGTTCGCGCCGCCGTGCTTACGGGTGTTGGTGAGCGCCTCCTGCACGATGCGGTACGCGGTCAGCTCGACGCCGCTCGGCAGCGGGCGCGGGGTGCCCTCGACCTTGAAGTCGACGGGCAGGCCCGCGGTGCGCACCTGCTCGATCAGCTCGTCGAGCTGCTCGACGTCGGGCTGCGGCACGTACTCGCCGCTCTCCTCGTGCTCACCGGTGCGCAGCACTCCGAGCAGGCGCCGCATCTCGGCGAGCGCCTGCCGGCCGGTCCCGGAGATCGTCTCCAGGGCCTTCCTCGCCTGCTCGGGAGCCGTGTCCATGACGTACGCGGCACCGTCCGCCTGCACCACCATCACCGACACGTTGTGGGCGACGACGTCGTGCAGCTCGCGCGCGATCCGGGCCCGCTCGGCGGCGACGGCGACCTTCGACTGGGCCTCGCGCTCCTTCTCCAGACGCGCGGCGCGCTCCTCCAGCTGCGCCAGGTAGGCGCGGCGCGTGCGGACGGAGTCGCCGAGCACCCAGGCCAGGGCGAACGGCACCATCTGGAAGACCGTGATCAGCACGTTGCCCGCGCTGCTCGTCTCGTGCATCGGCCAGCGCAACTGCGAGACCGGCGCCGCGCACAGGCCGCCGATGAGCGCGAATCTCGACGCCCAGCGCGGACTGTCCGCCGCCACGGTGTAGATGATCACCAGCATGGCGAAGTCGGCCGGCTGCACGCGGACGTCCGCGACGAGCTGGAAGACGCCCACGACGGCGATGAGGATCAGCATCCGCTCGGGAACGCGCCTGCGCAGGGCGACGGCCAGGCTCAGCGCCAGGACGACGGGGACTCCGAGGAGGCGGGCGTCGCCCTGCATGTTCTCCTGCCCCGCGATCAGACTCATGCCGGAGACCCCGAGGAGGACGACGGCCCAGAAGCTGTCGACCCACGTCGGGTGTCGGCGGAAGAAGTCGTAGAGGCGCTGCACGTAACCCAGCGTAAAGACGCGTGCGGTGCGCGGAGGTCAACCGGAGGATCGATCCGAGTACCGCCGGCGTACTCCCCAAGGTGGAGACCGCCCCCTTCTGCGCACCTAGAGCCTCTCGTTCGGCTGGGGCCGGATCAGGGAGCGGGCTCCGGTGCCGGCAGCCACAAGGCGGAGGAGGAGCCGACGCGAGGGGGTGCTCCGCTCGAGGGCGGACGAGTGCTCGGGGAACGCGTACCGGACCCCGCGAGCCGACCTGATCCACACGAGAGCCCCTAGCCTTTCTCTGTGACGAACGAGCGGTGGGGTGCGGGGCGTGGGTGGCGTGAGGCGACGGAGGAGGCGCTGTACGGGCCGCGCGGCTTCTATCGCAGGCCCGAGGGTCCCGCGGGGCATTTCCGCACGTCGGTGCATGCGTCGCCGCTGTTCGCCGGGGCCGTCGCGCGGCTTCTGTGCCGGGTGGACGAAGCACTCGGGGGCCCGCCGGAACTCGCCTTCGTCGACATGGGCGCGGGCCGCGGCGAGCTGGTGACGGGCGTCCTGGAGGCGCTGCCCGCCGAGGTGGCGTCCCGCACGCGCGCGTACGCGGTGGAACGGGCGGAGCGTCCCGCCGGTCTCGGTCCGCGCATCGAGTGGTGCGCACACCCCCCGAAGGGGGTCACCGGACTCCTCTTCGCGAACGAGTGGCTCGACAACGTCCCCCTGGACGTCGTCGAGGCCGACACCTCCGCAGTGCCGCGCCACGTCCTCGTGCGGCAGGACGGGACCGAGGCGCTCGGGGAGCCCGTGGTGGACGGGCCGGAAGCGGAATGGCTCTCCCGGTGGTGGCCGCTCGCCGGTGAACCGGGGCTTCGCGCGGAGATCGGCCTCCCCAGGGACGCCGCCTGGGCCTCGGCCGCGGGGACGCTGGAGCGCGGTGCGGCGGTCGCCGTCGACTACGCGCACTCCCGGGACGCCCGGCCTCCCTTCGGAACGCTGACGGGCTTTCGTGAGGGCCGTGAGACCCCGCCCGTGCCGGACGGCTCGTGCGACATCACGGCCCATGTGGCGCTCGACGCGTGCGCGCTCCCGGGCGCCCTGCTCCTCACGCAGCGCGCGGCGCTGCACGCCCTCGGGGTGAGCGGCGGCCGTCCGCCGCTGTCGCTCGCCGCCGACGATCCGGCGGCCTACGTGCGGGCCCTGTCCGGGGCGGGCGAGGCCGCCGAGCTGACCGCTGCGGGCGGGCTCGGCGACTTCGGCTGGCTGGTGCAGCCCGTGGGCGTACGCGTACGGGACCTGCTACTTGTCGATGTCTCCGACGACGAAGAACAGTGACCCGAGGATCGCCACCATGTCCGAGACGAGCGTGCCGGGCAGCAGCTCGGCGAGCGCCTGGATGTTGTTGTACGAGGCGGACCGCAGCTTGAGCCGGTACGGCGTCTTCTCGCCCTTGCTGACCAGGTAGTAGCCGTTGATGCCGAGCGGGTTCTCGGTCCACGCGTACGTGTGGCCCTCGGGAGCCTTGAGGACCTTCGGCAGGCGCTGGTTGACGGGGCCGGGCGGCAGCTCGGCGAGCCGGTCCAGGCAGGCGTCGGCGAGGTCCAGGGCGTTGTGGGTCTGCTCCAGGAGGACCTCGAAGCGGGCCAGGCAGTCGCCCTCGCGCCGCGTGACGACCTTCAGGGTGTCCTGGAGCTCCCCGTACGCGAGGTACGGCTCGTCTCGGCGCAGGTCGAAGTCGACGCCGGAAGCCCGGGCGATCGGACCGCTCACCCCGTAGGAGTGCACCGCCTCTGCGGACAGCACGCCCACGTCGCGGGTGCGACCGCGGAAGATCTCGTTGCCGAGGACCAGGTCGTCGTACACGCCCATGCGCGAGCGCACCGAGGCGACCGCCTCGCGCGCGCGGGTCGTCCAGCCGGCCGGCACGTCCTCCTTGAGGCCGCCGACGCGGTTGAACATGTAGTGCATGCGGCCGCCGGACATCTCCTCCATGACGTTCTGGAGTTCCTCGCGCTCCCGGAAGGCATAGAACACCGGGGTGATTCCGCCCAGTTCGAGCGGGTACGAACCAAGGAACATCAGGTGGTTGAGGACCCGGTTCAGCTCCGCGAGCAGGGTGCGCAGCCACACCGCGCGCTCAGGGACCTCCATGCCGAGCATCCGCTCGACGGCGAGGACGACCCCGAGTTCGCTCGAGAAGGCGGAGAGCCAGTCGTGGCGGTTGGCCAGCATCACGATCTGCCGGTAGTCGCGGGCCTCGAAGAGCTTCTCCGCGCCGCGGTGCATATAGCCGATGACCGGCTCGGCCTGCTGGATGCGCTCGCCGTCGAGGACGAGGCGCAGGCGCAGCACCCCGTGCGTGGACGGGTGCTGCGGGCCGATGTTGAGCACCATGTCGGTGGTCTCGGCGGCGCCGCCGATGCCGACCGTCGTCTCCGTCGTGGGCGTCATGGGAACAGTGTCTCGTACGTAGGGTGGGTGCATGGAAACGGGGACTGAGGGGACGGCGGCTCCGGGGGCGGGAGCCGGGGCTGAGCCGGTGTGGACCGGGCTTCCCAGAGGGCTGCTGAAGGTGCGCAGGCTGCTGCTCGTGCTGTGGCTGGTGCCGCTGACGGTGGCGGTGGCGCTACTGCTCGGGATGTTCGCCGGAGGCGGGTGGGCGGCGTTCGCGCTGCTGCCGCTCGCCGGGCTGCTGTGGGGATGGCCGATGCTCGGGCGCAACTGGCGCTCGTGGCGCTACGCCGAGCGCGCCGACGACCTCCTGATCAGCCGGGGCGTCCTGTGGCGTGAGGAAACGATCGTGCCGTACGGGCGCATGCAGCTCGTCGAGGTCACCTCCGGGCCGCTCGAGCGGAAGTTCGGGCTCGCGAGCCTCCAGCTGCACACGGCGGCCGCGGCGACCGACGCCACGATCCCCGGCCTGACGCCCGCCGAGGCCGAGCGCCTGCGCGACCGGCTCACCGAACTCGGCGAGGCCCGATCGGCGGGGCTGTGACCGCCCCGGACGTCCACGAGGGCGTACCGGACCAGGATCTGGCCGCCGAGGCGCGCGAGCGGCGCCTGCATCCCGTCACGCCGCTGCGCCGGGCCTGGGCGCCCGTCGCGATCGTCCTCGGCTGGGCGGTCCACGACCTGAACGAGGCGCAGCGCAGGCTCGCCCAGCTCACCGCGACCACCCTCCTCATCGGCGTTGCCGTACTGATCCCGGCCGCCGCCCTCTACGGGTTCCTGACCTGGTGGTTCACGCACTTCTCCGTCACCGACGCCGAACTGCGCATCCGTACGGGCCTGTTGTTCCGCCGCACCGCCCACATCCGGCTCGACCGGATCCAGGCCGTGGACGTCACCCAGCCGCTGCTCGCCCGCTTCGTGGGCGTCGCCAAGCTCAAACTGGACGTCATAGGGGCGGACAAGAAGGACGAACTCGCCTATCTCGGCGAGCGCGAGGCCCGCGAGCTGCGCGCCGAACTGCTCGCCCGCGCGGCCGGGTTCGCGCCCGAGACCGTGCGCGACGTCGGCGAGGCTCCGGCCGAGCAGATCCTGCACGTGCCGCCCCGCATGCTCGCCGTCTCGCTCCTGCTCACCGGCGGACCCTGGGCGATGCTGCTCGCCGCGGTCGCCGTGCCGGCGCTGCTGTGGTTCGCCACCCACAACCTGTGGACGGTGCTCGCCGTGGCCGTCCCGCTCGCGGGCGGCGCCGGCACGAACAGCGTGGGCCGCTTCATCAAGGAGTACGACTGGACGGTGGGCGAGTCGCCCGACGGCCTGCGCATCGACCACGGCCTCCTCGACCGCGACCACGAGACGGTGCCGCCGGGACGGGTGCAGACCGTACGGATCGTGGAGCCGCTGCTGTGGCGGCGGCGCGGCTGGGTGCGCGTGGAACTGGCCGTGGCCGGCTCGTCGAACTCCGTCCTCGTGCCCGTCGCGCCGCGCGAGATCGCGGAGGGTGTGGTGGAGCGGGTGCTTCCGGGGGTGACGGTGCCCGGCGCGCAGACCCTGACCCGGCCGCCGAGGCGCGCGGCGTGGTGCGTGCCGGTGTGGTGGCGGGGCTACGGGCTCGTGACGACCGACGCGGTGTTCGCGTCCCGGCACGGCCTGATGCGGCGGCGGCTCGCGCTGGTGCCGCACGCGAAGGTGCAGAGCGTGCGGCTCACGCAGGGGCCCTGGGAGCGGTTCCGGGGTGTGGCCGACGTCCATGTGGACACAGGTGCCGACAAGACGGTGACGGCCCGGCTCCGGGACGCCGGGGAGGCGGCGGAACTCCTGCGCGCCCAGGCGGACCGCTCACGGACGGGCCGGAAGGTGGCGCGGCCCGACCGCTGGATGGCCCCGTGAGGGCGGCGGCACGACGAAGGGGCGGGGCCTCGGTGTGACGCACACCGAGGCCCCGCCCCTTTACGTCGTACGTGCCTACGTCCGCGCCGGAACCTACGCCCGCATCGCCGACCGCAGCTCCGCCACGTCGATCTGCTCCGTCTCGTCGTGAGCGGTCAGGTCGATGACCTGGCTGACGCCCTCGCCCGAGGTCGTGGCGTCGGCCTGCTTGAACTCGGCCTCGGTGTCCGCCTTGTGGAGCGCGAGCGCCTCCTCGCCGACGACGTCCGCGAGGTCGGTGTTCTGCACGGCCTCCAGGGCCGCGGGCGCCACGCCCTTCGTGCCGAAGAAGTCGAATCCGCCCTCGACCAGGGGCCGCCGCACCGCCGCGGGCGGCACGACCGCCGCCGCGGCCGGGACGGTGAAGTGGCCGGGGACGCCGGACGGCAGGGCGGCCACGTGCTGGTGCTCCTGTGCGCGGGCCGCCCCGGGCTTCCCCTGCGGCTCACCGCCCTCGGGAGCCTCGGCCTTCGGGCCGTCGCCCCGCGGGGGGTTCGCGGCGCGCGCCATACGGTCGAGCGCGGCGTTCGCCCGCAGATAGAGCACCGGAGAGGTCACCGGCGCGCCGGTGGACGTGGCGCGCTGTGCCGGGACGAGCTCGGCGCCGGGTGCCGGGGAGGCGGCCGCGGGCAGCGCACGCGCCGGGGCCGAGGCCTCTATCGCGAGCTGTCTGCGGCCCTCCAGGGCGCTGGCCCGCTCCGTCTCCGCGGTCGCGTAGCGCCGCAGCAGGGCCGCGTGCTCGTTGCGCAGGGCCGCCAGCTCCGTGCGCTTGCCGCGCAGCTTCGCCTCCATCTTCAAGCGCAGCTCACGCGACTCCTCGAGGTCCGTCTCGAGTTCGGCGACCCGCTCGTCGTGGCGCCATTCGTCGCTCGCCCGCGACCGGTTCAGCTCGGCGACGCGCTTGCCCGCCAGCCGGTCCCAGCGGCGCATGACGACCGCGCCCACCACGGCGGCGCAGGCGGCGGCACCGGCCAGGCCGCGCAGCACGAACGGCTCCGCGGTCAGCCAGGCGCCGGCCGCGCAGACGAGCGGGACGCCTGCGATCGCCGAGGGGGGAAGCAGCCTGTGCAGGGGTGGGGAATGGCGGTGACGTCCACGTGGCATGGCCAGAAACTTACCGCGCGTAGGCGAATCGTGGTGCCCCGGCAGCCAAAATCCCGTGGTCTTCTGTCCCGCCACTCCCATTCACCCCTGAACTCGGTGCCTTTGCCGATCAGCTCCTGCGCGCACCGCTCAGTTCTTCAGGAGGCCCTTCGACTGGAGATACTCCTTGGCCACATCGGCCTCCTTCTGCCGCTCCGCGTCGACCTTCCGGTTGAGCTCGACGAGATCTCCGGTCGTCAGCGTCTTGGTCAGCTTCCCGAGTACGGCGGCTATCTCCTTGTCGCCCGCGTCCTTGGTGTTCACGACCGGAACGATGTTGTCCGCGTTCTGGAGCTTCTTGTCGTCCTCCAGGAGCACCAGGCCGAAGTTCTTCAGCGTGGCGTCCGTGGTGGTCGTCAGAACCAGTTGGTCCTCACCGTTCTTGACGGCCTGCTTGGCCTGCGTGGTGCCGACACCCTTGGGGTCGATCCCGCTGACCTTGATGCCGTACGTCTTCTCGAGACCCGGGGCGCAGAAGGGCCGCTTCTCGCATTCGTCGCCGGCCGCGATCTTGACCTTCTGGCCGGACTTGCCGAGGTCCGAAAGAGTCTTCAGATGGTGCTGCTTCGCGTAATCCGCGCTCACCGCGAAGGCGTTCTGGTCGACGGCCTCTCCGGCGTCGAGCACGGTGAGCCCCTCGGGCCCGGCGAGTCCGCGCAGCGCGGTGACAGTCGCATCAAGATCACTCGAGGCGACGGGCTTGGCGTCCGCGCCGTTCTTCTTGAGATTGAGGAATTCCGCGAGCGTCGCCGCGTATTCGGGAACGACGTCGATGGCGCCCTTGGCGAGCTGGGGCTCGTAGATCTCACGGTTCTCGACGGTCTTGACCGAGGCGGAGTATCCGGCATCGGCCAGAACCTGCTTGTAGAGCTCCGCCATCACCTTCGACTCGGTGAACCCGGCGGCGCCGACGACGACCTTTCCCTTCTTGCCGCTTCCCGCCGAGTCGGAACCGGCCTTGTCGCTCTTGCCGCCCTCCAGGCTGTCCCCGCCGCACGCGGTGAGTCCGGTGGTGAGCGCGCCGACGGCGACCGCCGCCACGGCGATCCGTCGCGTTCTGCTGTTCATCGTTGTCCACCCAATCGAAAGCCGGAATGATCGAAAAGCCTTGACGAGATATCGAGTTGGCGTCCCGCCCGCCGCGGCGCACGCCCGGGGTTCAGCCCGCCGCGCCGCCCGGCCGGGTTTCAGCGCGCCGCGCCGGAGCGGCCCTTCATCGGATTGAGCACCCGCCCCGCGCCCGCCAGGACGCCCTCCACGAGCAGCGCGAGCAGCGCCACCAGGACCGCGCCGGCGACCACTTGAGGGGTGTCCTGGAGGTTGAACCCGGCCGTGATGATCCGCCCGAGCCCGCCCTTGCCGGCCATCGCGGCGAGCGTCGCCGTGGCGATCACCTGCACCGCCGCAAGCCGGACCCCGGTCATGACCATCGGGTACGCCAGCGGGAGTTCGACCCGCCGGAACAGCTGTCCCCCGCTCATCCCCATCCCCCGCGCCGCCTCCACGACGGCCCGGTCGACCTCGCGCATCCCGATGTAGGCGTTGGTCAGCAGCGGCGGCACCGCGAACAGCACGAGCGCGATGAACGTCGGCAGGTCGCCGTGCCGGCCCAGCGGCGTCAGTGTGAGCAGGACGAGCACCGCGAGCGTGGGCACCGCGCGGCCCGCGTTCGAGATGTTGACCGCGAGGCCGCCGCCCTTGCCGATGTGCCCCAGCCACAGCGCGAGCGGCAGGGCGATCAGACAGGACACGGCGAGGGTGACGCCGCTGAAGTACAGATGCTCGGCGAGGCGGTGCCACACCCCCTTCTCGCCCTGCCAGTTGGCCCCTGTCGTCAGCCAGTCGTAGGCCCCCGATATCGCGCTCATGCCGCCTGTGCCGCCTTCTCCTCACGTCGCCCCGCACCGTCCGGGCCGCCGTCCGGGCGGTCCGGACGGCCGGAGCGGTCGGTGCGTCTGCGTATGCGGGACGTCCCGGACGCGACGCGGGTCCAGGGGGTCAGCCACCGCTGGAGGCCGAGCAGCAGCAGATCGGCGCCCACGGCGAGGAGCACGCACAGCACGGACGCCGTGAGCACCTGGGCCTTGAAGTCGCTGTCGAGCCCGTCCATGATCAGCGTGCCCAGGCCGCCGTAGTCGACGATCGCGCCGACCGTCGTGAGCGCGACCGTGGAGACCGTGGCGATGCGCACGCCCGCGAGCATGGCGGGCAGCGCCAGCGGCAGTTCGACCTCCCACAGCAGCCTGACCGGCCCGTACCCCATGCCGCGGGCCGCTTCTCTCGCCTCGTCCGGGACGGCCTGGAGGCCCGCCAGGAAATTCCGCACCAGGATCGTCAGGGTGTAGAGGACGAGTCCGGTGATCACGAGCGAGGCGGAGAGCCCGAACAGCGGGAGCAGCAGCGAGAACATGGCCAGCGACGGAATCGTGTAGAGCACCGTCGTCAGGCCGAGCACCGGGCCCGCGAAGGCGCGCCGGCGCCGGGCCAGGAGGGCCAGCGGGAAGGCGATCAGCACGCCGACCACGACGGAAGCGGCCGTGATGCCGATGTGCTGGACGACCCCGTCGACCAGCTCCGGCCTGCGGGTGCGCAGGTATTCCCCGCACACCCACTCATTGGTCACCATGCAATTGGGACTGCTCACCCGCCCCACCTCCCCCGAATCCCCGTACATATGTCTGGAAACCGCTCGCGCGAGCACCTGATTCCGACTGCGGACGACCCTAGCCCCCACCACTGACAATCGCCGAGACCCCTCGTCACGACGCAACACGGCCTTCACACAGCGGCCGCCCACAGGCGGCGACTGCCCGGCACAATGGGGACCCATGATCCGGTTCGAGCACGTCACCAAGCGCTACGCCGACGGGACAACGGCCGTCGACGACCTGTCCTTCGAGGTGAACGAAGGGGAACTCGTCACGCTCGTCGGCCCGTCGGGCTGCGGCAAGACCACCACGATGAAGATGGTCAACCGGCTCATCGAACCGAGCGAGGGCCGGATACTCCTCGACGGCGACGACATATCCGGCATCGACCCGGTCCAACTCCGGCGCCGCATCGGCTATGTGATCCAGCAGGTCGGCCTCTTCCCGCACAAGACGGTCCTCGACAACACGGCGACCGTCCCGCACCTCCTCGGCGTCAAGCGCGCCAAGGCCCGCGAGCGCGCCGCCGAACTCCTCGACCTCGTCGGGCTCGACCCGCGCACCTTCGGCGACCGCTACCCCGACCAGCTCTCCGGCGGACAGCGCCAACGCGTCGGCGTGGCAAGGGCGTTGGCGGCGGATCCTCCCGTACTCCTGATGGACGAGCCGTTCGGCGCGGTCGACCCTGTCGTGCGCGAGCACCTGCAGAACGAGTTCCTGCGCCTGCAGCAGGCCGTGCGCAAGACGGTCCTGTTCGTCACCCACGACATCGAGGAGGCCGTCCGGCTCGGCGACCGGATCGCCGTGTACGGGCAGGGCCGGATCGAGCAGTTCGACACCCCGTCCACCGTCCTCGGCGCCCCCGCGACCGAGTACGTGGCCGACTTCGTCGGCGCGGACCGCGGCCTCAAGCGCCTGTCCGTCACGCCCATCGAGGAGAGCGACCTGGAGCAGCCGCCCGTCGTGCATCTCGACGACCCGCTGCCGGCGAAGCTCGACGCCCCCTGGGCGGTGGTCCTCGACGGCGACAACAACCTGCACGGCTGGATCTCCGCGGAGCACGCGCGCGTGCACAGCGGGACGGTCCGCGAGCATGCCCGCCGCATGGAGGCGTGGCTGCCGGTGGGCGCCTCCCTCAAGCAGGCGTTCGCCACGATGCTCCAGCACGACGCGGGCTGGATCGCCGTCATCGACGAGCACAGCGAGGGCCGCTTCCTCGGCGTCCTCACCCCCGCCCGGCTGCACGAGGCGCTGCGCCGCTCGACGGCGGCGGACGCCCGGGACATCCCGCGCGCGGAGGTCGAACTGGAGACGGTGACGGGGGCCTGAGGGCGCGTGAGCCCCGAAGCACGAGCCCTCGGAGCCGGCCCTCAAGTCCCCAGCGCCCAGCCCAGAGCCCGGGAAGCCCCTACTCCGTGATGCGCGCGCTCACCCACACCAGCGCGGCCGGGATCTCGCGGCGCCAGGTGTTGAAGTTGTGACCGCCGCTGTCCAGGACGATCGACGAGATACCGGTGGGCGGCTTCACCTTGCGAATGAACCTCATCGTGTTCCCGTAGTTCTTCTCACCGTGCCTGCTCGTGGTGACCAGCAGCGACGTGGCCGGCGGCCTGTCGTGTTCCAGGGTCCACATCAGGTCGGCGCGCCTCTCCAGCGCCTCGTCACCGTGGAAGAGGTCGCCCGTGGTGGGGTCGACGGGCGCCTTGTAGTACGCGGACAGGCCCGCCCCCGCGCCGTACACCCGGGGGTGGTGCATGGCGAGTTTCAGGGCGCAGTAGCCGCCCGTGGAGTCGCCCACGACGCCCCAGCCGCCGGACTTCCTGTGGACCCTGTAGTGCGCCGAGATGACCTGGGGCAGGTCCCGGGCGAAGAACGTCTCCGTCTGCGGGCCGCCGGGCACGTCCACGCACTCCGTGTCCCGCGGCGGTGCCACGGTCGGGCGCATCATCACCAGGATCATCGGCCGCATCGCTCCCTCCCTGGCCTGCTCGAAGGCGGTGGTCGGGTAGCGCAGCCCCTTGAAGAGCGCCTCGGCGGTGCCGGGGTAGCCGGTGAGGACCACCGCGGCGGGGAAACTGCGGTCCCGGAAGCGGTCCTTGAAGTACTCGGGCGGCAGATAGACGTACGCGGACGTGGCGATGTGCGAGCGCTTCCCGACGATGTCGACCTTCTGGATCTGGCCGCCGACCTCCGGCCGTGAGCCGCCCGGCACGTTCACGTACCGCGTGCCGACCACCTGCAGGGGCCCCCGGGTGCTCACTGCGCCGAGGTCGGTGACCACGCCCTGGCCCTGCTCCCGCCCGAGGAGGTCGTCCCACGTGGCGTAGAACCCGAACGCCTGGTTGACGGCGAGTCCGACCGAGAGGAACAGCGCGAGCTGCGTCGCGAGCAGCAGACCCACCCGGCCGGCGACGAATCCCCAGGTGCGGCTCGCCAGGCGTGGCCACAGCCACACCGTGCCGGCGAAGAGGAGCACGGCCAGTGAGACCGAAAGCGCAAGGACCTTGCTGCTCGTGAGACCCATCGTGCTGTACCTGCCTGCACTTTCTGGCTTCTGAACCTTTTCCGCCGGTTTACCTGGCTGAGTGAACCCGCCTCCCACAAGTCCCGTCCTAGAGGGCGCAATGTGGCCAGATGCCGGAAATGGCACCGGCTTCGAACTCTCTCGCGGAACTACGGGATGCGATGTCTGTCAGGATAGATGCCGATATGTCAGGCGAGGTTCCGGGCAGAACGCAGCAACTTCGCCGGATACTGCGGGGCCCCCGGCCCGAGGCCGTCCCCACCCTGATCGCCCGGGCCTGCATCCTCGTCGGACTCCTCGACATCGCGGCGGGCGTCTTCCCGCGCTTCCGGCACAGCCGCATGTACGCGCTGGCCGAGGTCCTGCCCGGCGCCCTCGGCCCGTTCGCGGCCGCACTCGCCCTCAGTACGGGCGTCCTGCTGCTCCTCCTCGCGCACGGACTGCGCCGGCGAAAGCGGCGGGCCTGGCGGGCGGCCGTGGTGCTCCTGCCCCTCGGCGCGCTCGCGCAGTTCGCGTACCGGCACTCCCTGCTCGGTGTGCTGATCCCGCTCGTACTGCTCACGATGCTGCTGCGCCACCGGAGTGAGTTCGCGGCGCTGCCCGACCCGCGCAGCCGCTGGCGGGCGCTCGCGAACTTCGTGCTCATGGGCGCCGGTTCCCTCGTCATCGGCCTCGCCATCGTGAGCGCCCACCCCAGGAAGCTGGTGGGCGACCCGAGCCTGTCCGACCGTCTGGAACACGTCCTGTACGGCCTGTTCGGCATGGACGGACCCGTCGACTACGCGGGCCGCACCTCTTCGACCGTGGCCTGCTCGCTCGGCGCGCTCGGCCTGCTCACCGCGCTGACGACCGTCTATCTGGCGTTCCGCCCCGAACACCCGGCCGCGCGCCTCACCGAGGACGACGAGGCGCGGCTGCGCTCCCTCCTGGACAAGCACGGCGCCCGGGACTCCCTCGGCCACTTCGCGCTGCGCCGCGACAAGGGGGTCGTCTTCTCGCCCAGCGGCAAGGCGGCCGTCTGCTACCGCGTCGTGTCGGGCGTGATGCTCGCGAGCGGCGACCCCGTCGGGGACGTGGAGGCGTGGCCCGGAGCCATCGAACGCTTCATGGACGAGGCCAAGGCCCACTCATGGACCCCGGCCGTCATGGGCTGCTCCGAGACGGGCGGCGAGGTCTGGACCCGCGAGACCGGCCTCGACGCACTCGAACTGGGCGACGAGGCGGTGGTGGACACCGCGGATTTCTCCCTGACCGGGCGTGCGATGCGCAACGTACGCCAGATGGTCAAGAGGATCGAGCGCAACGGCTACGAGACCCGGGTGCGGCGCATCCGTGACCTCGGCGACCAGGAGCTGGAGCGGATCAGGCGCGCCGCCGACGACTGGCGCGGCACCGACACCGAGCGCGGCTTCTCCATGGCGCTCGGCCGCATCGGCGACGCCGCGGACGGCGACTGCCTGGTCGCCACGGCCCACAAGACCGACGACCCGGCAGGCCCCCACGGCGACCTGAAGGCCGTACTCCACTTCGTCCCCTGGGGCTCCGACGGCGTCTCCCTCGACCTGATGCGCCGCGACCGCGCCGCCGACCCCGGCATGAACGAACTCCTCATCGTGGCCGCCCTCCAGGCCGCCCCGAAGCTCGGCATCACGCGGATCTCGCTGAACTTCGCGATGTTCCGCGCCGCCCTCGCTCGCGGCGAGAAGATCGGCGCGGGCCCGGTCCTGCGAGCCTGGCGGGGGCTGCTCGTCTTTCTGTCCCGCTGGTTCCAGATCGAGTCGCTGTACCGGTTCAATGCGAAGTTCCGGCCTCGCTGGGAGCCCCGCTTCGTGGTCTACCGCTCCCCGCGCGATCTGCCCCGGATCGGCTTCGCCGCCATGCGGGCGGAGGGCTTCGTGAACCTCGGCATGCCGCGCGTCCTGCGGTGGCGTACGGCCGCGGCCCGGCCCTGCGCCCACGACGGCGCGCCCGACGGCGGTCGGCGCGGGATACGGGCCGCCTGAGGCCGGTCCGGTGTCCCGCCGTGGCACGGCCACCGCGCCGCCGGGCCTAGGCTTGAAGGCATGAGCACGTCGCAGGGCCGTCGCGGCCACGTCACAGGCCTTCCCGTATGGGACCGCTGCGCGGTCATGGGAGTCGTCAATGTGACGCCCGATTCCTTCTCCGACGGCGGCCGCTGGTTCGACACGACGGCCGCCGTGAAACACGGCCTCGACCTGGTCGCCCAGGGCGCCGACCTGATCGACGTCGGCGGCGAGTCGACCCGCCCCGGCGCCACCCGCGTCGACGAGGACGAGGAGCTCAAGCGCGTCATCCCCGTCGTGCGGGGCCTGTCCTCCGAGGGAGTCGCCGTGTCCGTCGACACGATGCGCGCCTCCGTGGCCGAGCGCTCCCTGGCGGCCGGCGCCTCCCTCGTCAACGACGTCAGCGGCGGCCTCGCCGACCCGGCGATGATCCCCGTCGTCGCCGCGGCGGGCGCCCCCTTCGTCGTCATGCACTGGCGCGGCTTCCTGGAGGGCGGCAACGTCAAGGGCACGTACGAGGACGTGGTCCGCGAAGTCGTCGCCGAACTCCACGCGCGCGTGGAGGCCGTCATCGAGGGCGGCATCGCCCCCGAGCGCATCGTCGTCGACCCCGGCCTCGGCTTCTCCAAGGAGGCCGCCCACGACCTGAAGCTCCTGGCCCACCTGGAGGAGCTGCGCGCGCTCGGCCACCCCCTGCTGGTGGCCGCCTCCCGCAAGCGGTTCCTCGGCCATGTGCTGGCCGGCGACCAGGGCGCCCCTCCCCCGGCGCGCGAGCGCGACGCCGCCACGGCCGCCGTCTCCGCGATCGCGGCCCATCAGGGCGCCTGGGCGGTCCGCGTCCACGAGGTCCGCGCCACGGCGGACGCGGTCCGTGTCGCCCGCGCCGTAGAGGGAGCCCAGTGACCCCACCGAGGGAGCCCGACGAGCCGCGCGGTGCGGCAGCCCGGCGCACCGACGCGGAGGCCGTGGACCGCGCCAACCGCGCCTTCTACGAGGCACTGGAGCGGGGCGACTTCGAACTGCTGACGGCGCTCTGGCTCGCCCCCGAGGACGTCTCGTACAGCGAGGACTCCGACGAGGCCGAGGACACGTCCATCAGCTGCGTGCACCCCGGCTGGCCCGTGCTCACCGGCCGCGGCGAGGTCCTGCGCTCGTACGCGCTGATCATGGCGAACACCGAGTACATCCAGTTCTTCCTCACGGATGTGCACATCAGCATCGTCGCCGACACGGCTCTGATCACCTGCACCGAGAACATCCTCAGCGGCGGCCCGGCCCCCGAGGAGGGCGACGAACTCGGCCCGCTCGTCGGCCAGCGCGTCGTCGCCACGAATGTGTTCCGTCGCACACGTGACGGCTGGAAACTGTGGTCGCACCACGCGTCGCCCGTGCTCGCCGAGTCCGAGACCGAGGGCGACGCCGGCGAGGAAAGCGACGAGACGTCCTCTTGAGCGGCTCCTGACGGGGTGGTCGGGCCCGCGTGGCCCCCGCGTGATTGCCGGAGCGCGCTGGTGGGTAGGGGCGCGGCTACCAGCGGTGAGCCGCCCTGTCCATAGCCCCCGCGGGCGAGAGCTGTCGGTGCTCGCAGGTAGATTCGATCGAGGCTGGTGTGCCGACCGCACTCGGTACGAACCCGCCGCTACCGACGATTGCAGGAGTGATTCGCGTGGATCGTGTCGCGCTGCGCGGCCTCAAGGCCCGCGGGCATCATGGCGTCTTCCCCAAGGAGCGCGAGGAAGGCCAGACCTTCATCGTGGACCTGGTGCTCGGACTGGACACACGCGCGGCCGCGGCCGACGACGACCTGGCGAAGACCGTGCACTACGGCATCGTGGCGGAGGAGGTCGTGGCCGTCGTCGAAGGCGATCCGGTCGATCTCATCGAGACGCTCGCCGAGCGCATCGCCGGGACGTGCCTGAAGCACGAAGGGGTCTTGGAGGTCGAGGTCTGCGTCCACAAGCCGGACGCCCCGATCACCGTCCCCTTCGACGATGTGACCGTCACCATCACCCGGAGCCGAGTATGACTGCATCTTTCACCGAGGGCCCCAGCGACCCGACCGTACAGCCGGTGCCCGCCTTCGTGGTGGAACAGGTGGACGCGGCCGACACCACTCTCTCCAACCCCAAACGCGCGGTGATCGCCCTCGGCTCGAACCTGGGGAACCGCCTCGAGACCCTCCAGGGCGCCATCGACGCGCTGGAGGACACCCCCGGTGTCCGCGTGAAGGCCGTCTCGCCCGTGTACGAGACCGAGCCGTGGGGCGTCGAGCCCGGCAGCCAGCCCGCGTACTTCAACGCGGTGATCGTGCTCCGCACGACCCTTCCGCCGTCCTCCCTCCTGGAGCGGGCGCACGCCGTCGAGGAGGCCTTCCACCGCGTCCGTGACGAGCGCTGGGGCGCCCGCACGATCGACGTCGACATCGTCACCTACGCCGACGTCGTCTCCGACGACCCGGTCCTCACGCTCCCCCACCCGCGCGCGCACCAGCGGGCCTTCGTCCTCGCGCCCTGGTTCGACGTGGAGCCGGAGGCACAGCTGCCGGGCCACGGACCGGTCGCCGAGCTGCTCGACGCGGTCACCCGCGAAGGCGTCGCGCCGCGCGCCGACCTGGAACTCCAGCTGCCCGAATAGTCGTTAGGGTCATGCGGGCACACGAAGACAGCGCGGGGACTGAGGGGCGACCACCGGAATGAAGCAACTGCGCATCAGGACGCTGGCCGGCCTCTTCCTGGTCGCCGGCGTACTGAGCTGGGCGGGCGCCCGCCTGTGGGATTCGATCGGCACGCTGCCGAGGGTCCCGCTGGCGGCGCCGATCGTCCTCGCCGTGATCGCCGTCATCCTGCTGGCGACGGCGCTCTCCATCCGGGCCCGACTGCGCGCCCAGCGCGAGCGGCGCCCCGGCGCCAAGGGCGTCGACCCGCTGATGGCGGCCCGCGCCCTCGTCTTCGGCCAGGCCAGCGCCCTGGTCGCCGCCCTGGTCGCCGGGATGTACGGCGGCACGGGCGCCTTCCTGCTCGAACACCTCGACGTCCCGGCCCGCCGCGACCAGGCGATCTACGCCGGTCTCTCGGTCCTCACCGGCATCGCCGTGATAGCGGCCGCCCTCTTCCTGGAGCGCGTCTGCAAACTCCCTGAGGACGACGACGAGAACCACGGCGGGGCCGCACCCGCGGCCTGACCCGCCCGAGGGCCCGCCGAGCGCTCAGGGGCCCGCCATGTGCCTGCCGCGTGCCCGCCGTGGGCCCGCGCGGGCTCAGCGCGCGATGATCAGACTCATCGCCTCGTTGCGCGTCGCCGGGTCGCGCAGCTGGCCGCGCACCGCGGACGTGATGGTCTTCGCACCCTGCTTGCGCACCCCGCGCATCGTCATGCACATGTGCTCGCACTCGACGACCACGATCACCCCGCGCGGCTCCAGGATCTCCATCAGGGAGTCGGCGATCTGCGTGGTCAGACGCTCCTGGACCTGCGGGCGCCGGGCGTAGACGTCCACGAGGCGGGCCAGCTTCGACAGGCCCGTGATCTTGCCGTCGCTCGACGGGATGTAGCCGACGTGGGCGACGCCGACGAACGGCACCAGATGGTGCTCACAGCTGCTCTGGACCTCGATGTCCTTCACCAGGACCATCTCGTCGTGACCGAGGTCGAACGTCGTCGTCAGGACGTCCTCGGGCTTCTGCCGCAGGCCCCCGAATATCTCCTTGTACGCGCGAGCCACCCGTGCCGGCGTCTCCTTGAGACCCTCGCGGTCCGGGTCCTCACCGACCGCGATGAGCAGCTCACGCACAGCGTTCTCGGCCCGCTTCTCGTCGAACTCGCCGATCGGCCCCTCGCCGTCCAGCGTCACCGGGTCGGTCATCTGTGCCTCTTCCTTGAACAAAGAACCGCGTCCCCCACACCGTAAAGCGTGGGGGACGCGGTTATCCATTCCGGGGTGATCAGACCTCGGGGCTGTCCGTAGGAGCGATGTCCAGCCCGGACTCGACGCCCGTTGCCGTGCCGTTCGAACCGTTCGTCAGCGACAGCTCCCTGGGGGAGAGCACCGGCGGGCGGGTCGAGGGGGTGCGGCGGGAGGAGCCGGTCCACGCGGGGCGGGCCGGGCGCTTCACGATCGGAGCGAAGATCTCGGCGATCTGCTCCTTGTTCAGCGTTTCCTTCTCCAGGAGCGCGAGGACCAGGTTGTCGAGAACGTCTCGGTTCTCGACGAGGATCTCCCAGGCCTCGTTGTGCGCGGTCTCGATGAGCTTCTTGACCTCTTCGTCGACGAGCGCGGCGACCTCTTCCGAGTAGTCGCGCTGGTGCGCCATCTCCCGGCCGAGGAACGGCTCGGTGTTGTCGCCGCCGAACTTGATCGCGCCGAGCCGCTCGGTCATGCCGTACTGCGTGACCATGGCCCGCGCGGTCGCGGTCGCCTTCTCGATGTCGTTCGCCGCGCCCGTGGTCGGGTCGTGGAAGACCAGCTCCTCGGCCGCGCGCCCGCCCAGCATGTAGGCGAGCTGGTCGAGCATCTCGTTGCGCGTGGTCGAGTACTTGTCCTCGTCGGGCAGGACCATCGTGTAACCGAGGGCCCGTCCACGGGACAGAATCGTGATCTTGTGCACCGGGTCGGAGTTGGGCGAAGCCGCCGCGACCAGGGCGTGTCCGCCCTCGTGGTACGCGGTGATCTTCTTCTCCTTGTCGGACATGATCCGGGTCCGCTTCTGCGGGCCCGCCACCACGCGGTCGATCGCCTCGTCCAGCATCGAGTTGTCGACGAGCTTGAGGTCGCTGCGCGCCGTGAGGAGCGCCGCTTCGTTCAGCACGTTCGCCAGATCTGCGCCGGTGAAGCCCGGGGTACGCCGGGCGACGGCGGAGAGGTCGACGTCGGGCGCGACCGGCTTGCCCTTCTGGTGAACCTTGAGGATCTCCAGACGGCCCTGCATGTCCGGGCGGTCGACCGCGATCTGCCGGTCGAAACGTCCCGGGCGCAGCAGTGCCGGGTCGAGGATGTCGGGCCGGTTCGTGGCGGCGATCAGGATGACGCCGCCCTTCACGTCGAAGCCGTCCATCTCGACGAGCAGCTGGTTGAGCGTCTGCTCGCGCTCGTCGTGACCGCCACCGAGACCCGCACCGCGATGCCGGCCGACGGCGTCGATCTCGTCGACGAAGACGATCGCCGGGGCGTTCGCCTTGGCCTGCTCGAACAGGTCACGGACTCGGGAGGCACCGACACCGACGAACATCTCGACGAAGTCGGAACCCGAGATCGAGTAGAAGGGGACCCCCGCCTCACCGGCGACGGCGCGCGCGAGCAGCGTCTTACCGGTTCCGGGCGGGCCGTAGAGCAGCACACCCTTGGGGATCTTGGCGCCGACGGCCTGGAACTTCGCCGGCTCCTGGAGGAACTCCTTGATCTCGTGGAGCTCCTCGACGGCCTCGTCCGAGCCCGCCACGTCGGCGAACGTCGTCTTCGGGGTGTCCTTGGTGATGAGCTTCGCCTTGGACTTCCCGAACTGCATGACTCGGGAGCCGCCGCCCTGCATCTGATTCATCAGGAACAGGAAGACGACGACGATCAGGACGAAGGGGAGCAGGGAGAGCAGGATCCCCACGAAGGCGTTCTGCTTCGTCGGAGCGACGGTGTACCCGTCGGGGATCTGCTTGTCCTCGAACTTGGCCTGCAGATCCTTGGCCACCTCGACGCCCTGGTCGCCGATGTAGCTCGCCTGGATCTTGCTGCTGCCCTGGACCTTCTGGCCGTCCTTGAGCTCGACCTTGATGTTGTTTTCGTCGCCGGTGGTCAGCTTGGCCGACTGCACCTTGTTGTCGTCGATGGCCTGAATGACCTGGCCGGTGTCCACTGTCTTGTAGCCACCGGACGAACCGACGACCTGCATCAACACGACCACGGCAAGGACGGCCAGCACGATCCACATGACCGGCCCACGGAAGTATCGCTTCACGTCCATCCATACGGAGCGATGCCGCCCCGTCCCTCCTGCCATAGTGAGTTTGATAAAGGCTGTTTTGAAGACTTGTTCTTCGGACGGTACCCCAGCATTGTCACCCGAAGCCGCAGGGGACGGCTGGGAATCTCGCCCACGCATGCTTCAACGGCGGGGAACCCGCAGGGGTTCCCGACCGTCTCACATGGCTTCGGCGGCCGTTCAGCCGCCGTAGACGTGGGGAGCCAGAGTGCCGACGAACGGCAGGTTCCGGTACTTCTCCGCGTAGTCCAGGCCGTACCCGACGACGAACTCGTTCGGGATCTCGAACCCGGTCCACTTCACGTCGATGGCCACCTTCGCCGCCTCCGGCTTGCGCAGCAGCGTGCAGACCTCGAGGCTCGCGGGCTCGCGGGTGCCGAGGTTGGTGAGCAGCCACGACAGCGTGAGGCCGGAGTCGATGATGTCCTCGACGATCAGGACGTGCCTGCCCTTGATGTCGGTGTCGAGGTCCTTGAGGATCCGCACGACGCCGGACGACTGGGTGCCGGCACCGTACGAGGACACCGCCATCCAGTCCATCGTGACGGGGGTGGACAGCGCACGCGCCAGGTCCGCCATGACCATCACGGCGCCCTTGAGGACACCGACGATCAGCAGGTCCTTGCCCGCGTATTCCGCATCGATCTTCGCGGCCAGTTCGGCCAGCTTCGCGTCGATCTCTTCCTTGGTGATGAGCACCGACTGAAGGTCGGTGCCCATGTCTTTCGCGTCCACCCGCATCACTTTCGGTCGTCCCACCGGCCGCTGAAGGACCAGTGCCCCTCGTCAGCCTTGCCGGATGACCAGTCTGCCACCCTGCCGCTGAGCCACGACCTTGCCGGGGAGGTTGATCTCCCCCTGGCCGCGCCAACCGGTGATCAAACGGTCGACCTCTTCGATGTGCCGGGCGAACAGAGAACCCGCCGGGGCGCCGGCCTCGATGGCCGCGCGGCGCAGTACACGGCGGCGTACGGCGGGCGGCAGCGCGTAGAGCTTGGCGCACTCCAGCAGGCCCGCGGGGTCCCGCACCATGGCCTCGGCCTGCGCGGCCCACGTGTCCAGGGCATCGGCGTCGTCACGGGACAACTGGGCCGTACGGGCGAGCGCCTCGACGACGCCCTTGCCGAGCGCCTTCTCCAGGGCGGGCAGGCCCTCGTGGCGCAGCCGGGAGCGCGTGTACGCCGGATCGGTGTTGTGGGGGTCGTCCCACACGGGCAGCGACTGGGCCATGCACGCCTTGCGGGCGGTCTGGCGGTCGACGTGCAGGAAGGGCCTGCGGTAACGGCCGTCGACCCCCGAGGTCGCGGCCATCCCCGACAGGGAGCGGATGCCGGAGCCGCGGGCGAGGCCGAGCAGGACCGTCTCTGCCTGATCGTCGCGGGTGTGGCCGAGCAGGATCGCGGCGGCGCCGTGGCGGTCCGCGGCGGCGTCGAGCGCGGCGTATCTGGCGTCCCTCGCGGCGGCTTCGGGCCCGCCGTCGCGGCCGACGTGCACGGCCGCGGACTCGACGGGGTCGAGGCGCAGGGCGGTCAGCCGCGCGACGACTTCGGCGGCGCGGAGATCGGAGCCGGGCTGCAGACCGTGGTCGACCGTCACGCCACCGGCGCGGATGCCGAGCTTGGGGGCCTCGAAGGCGAGGGCGGAGGCGAGCGCCATGGAGTCGGCACCGCCGGAGCAAGCGACAAGCACCAGGGGCGGGGTGCGCGGGGCTTCCGGCGCCGCGTGGGGGGCGCTGTGATCATTGAGTACGTCGTGGAGTACGCGGCGGACCGCCAGGCGTATCGCCGCGACCGCAGGATGGGGACCCATGTCCGGTTCCCTTCATGAAGTTTTCGGTGGGGGTGTGGCTCGGACTAGTCACTCAACAGCGACTCGGTGATGTCAGTCACTCAGAGTGTGTCGATGGTGACAGAGCCGAGCCATTCCCCGAGCATTGCACGCCTACCCACGGCTCACGGTCCCTCGGATGGGTGATTACAGAGGCATTCTCCTGCCGTTGGCCGTATTTGTTTCACGCCCCTGCCTTACGGTGCACCCTCCGACTAGCGGTGCACCCGCGCGACCCAGTCCGCCGGTTTGGCGATCTCCGCCTTGGTGGGGAGCGTGTTCGGCGATGTCCATACGCGATTGAATCCGTCCATACCCACCTCGTTCACCACGGCTCTGACGAACCGCTCGCCGTCGCGGTACTGGCGCAGCTTCGCGTCGAGGCCCAGGAGCTTGCGCAGCGCCAGGTCCAGGCGGGACGCGCCCTTCTGACGGCGCTCCTTGAACTTCTCCCTGATCTCGGCCACCGACGGCACCACCGCGGGCCCGACCCCGTCCATCACGAAGTCCGCGTGCCCTTCGAGCAGCGACATCACGGCGGTGAGCCGGGCGAGGATCTCGCGCTGGGCCGGAGACTGGACGAGCTCGACCAGGGAGCGGCCCCCGTCGTCGCCCTCCTCGCCCTCGGGGCGTGCGCCCGCCAGGGACTGGGCCGCCTCCCGGATGCGCTCCAGGAACGTCATCGGGTCGACGTCGGTCTCGGCGAGGAATGACTGGATCTCGCCCTCGAGGTGGTCGCGCAGCCAGGGCACGGCCGTGAACTGCGTGCGGTGCGTCTCCTCGTGGAGGCACACCCAGAGTCTGAAGTCGTGCGGATTCACGTCGAGTTCGCGCTCCACGTGCACGATGTTCGGCGCGACGAGGAGCAGTCTTCCGCCGCCGTTCGGCGCGGCCGGCAGGTCTCGGGTGGCGGGGGCGAAGGTCTCGTACTGCCCCAGGACGCGGGAGGACAGGAACGACAGCAGCATGCCGAGCTCGACGCCCGTGACCTTGCCGCCGACCGCGCCGAGGACCGCTCCGCCGGGGCCGGAGCCGCGCCGCTCCTCCATCTTGTCCAGAAGGGGCTTGAGGAGCTCCCTGAACCCCGCCACGTTCGCCCGGACCCAGCCGGGGCGGTCGACGACGAGGACGGGCGTGTCGTGCGCCTCCTCCGTGGCCATCCGCGTGAAGCCGCGGACGTGTTCCTCGGAGGCCTTGGCGTGCCGGCGCAGCTCCGAGACGGTCGCCCGCGCCTCGTCCCGGGTCACCTCCGGGCCCGGCCGCACGAGTCGGGTCGCGGTCGCCACCGCGAGATTCCAGTCGACCATCCCAGAAGCACCACCGATGCTCGTCATGCGTCAACCGTACGTGCTCAGGTGCTGGTGCACAGGGGCTTGGCCCCGGACAGCGCCCCGGTTGTGCCCCCTAGGGGACACCGGCGGGACAGGTGGGGCCGGGGTGCGGGGGCGGGTCAGCGGCAGCCGCAGTTCGCGACCGTCGACGCGAGCCGGTCCAGGGCCGCCTGGGCCTGCCCCGGGTTCACGGTGCCGTCCGTCATGAAGGCGAAGACCAAGAGCCGCCCGTCCGCGTCGACGACCGTGCCGGCCAGCGTGTTCACCCCGGTCAGCGTGCCGGTCTTGGCCCGTACGAGGCCGATGCCCGCCGCGTCGGCCGCGTCGGTGTACCGCTTGCTCAGCGTGCCCGTGAAGCCGGCGACGGGCAGTCCGGTGAGGACCGGGCGCAGCCCGGGGCGCTCGCGTTCGACGGCGTGCGCGAGGACCTGGGTGAGCAGGTCGGCGGAGACCTTGTCGGCGCGGTCGAGACCGCTGCCGTCCGCGAAGTGGCTTCCGGAGAGCGGGAGTCGGAGCTTGGCCAGCTCCTTGCGGATCGCCGCGCCGCCGCCGTCGAAGCTCGCGGCCTCGTCCGTGGCGAGCGCCACCTGGCGGGCCAGGGCCTCCGCGATGTCGTTGTCGCTGTGCGTCAGCATGCGCTCGACGAGGGCCGACACCGGCGGCGACGACACCTCGGCCAGCTTCTCGGCGTCGCCCGACGCCTTGCGCGGCCCCGGCTCGCCCTTCGTCTTGATGCCGCGGTCGTGCAGCAGATCCGCGAACGTGCGCGCGGCGGCGGCCGCCGGGTCGGACTCGCGGGGGGCCGGGCCGCTCGACGAGTCGTCCATGCGCGCCTCGTCGGCCATGAGCGCGCTGACCGGCGCGATGTTCTCGTTGGGCCCGATGGGGTGCAGGAGGGGGCCCGAGTAGAGCGAGGTGTCGTACGAGAGCGTGATCTCGCCCGTGTCCCGGTCCTTGAGTTCCTTGGCGGTGGCGTCGGCGAGGGCGCGCAGACTCGCGTTCGGTCCGGCGTCCTTGCGGGCGGTGAGCGTGGGGTCGCCGCCGCCGACGAGGACGATCTCGTGCGCCGGCGAGCCGGGCTCGATGACGGTCTTCGTGTCGATCCGGTGGTCGGAGCCCGGCATCGACAGGGCGGCGACCGCCGTGGCGAGCTTGGTGGTCGACGCGGGCGTCAGGGCGTCGCCGGAACTCTTGCCGTACAGCCGCTCGCCGGTGGCCGCGTCGACGACGGCCGCGGTGCGCCGCTTGCCGAGGGCCGGGTCGTTCAGGAGCGGGTCGAGCACCTCGGCGAGCGCGCCCTTGGCGGGGCCGGGGCCCGAACCGGCCGGCGCCGCGAGGACGGCACGGGCGCTCGGGGCGGCGTCCGGCTCGTCGGGGCGCCCGTCGCGGCCGTGATCTGTGCCACCCCCGGCCTCCTGGGACACAGCCCGGCGCGCCTCCGCCGTACGCTGACCGCTGGAGTCCCACGGACCGGCCGAGGCCACCGCCACGGCCGAGAGCGCCAGGCCCAGGGTGGCAGCGCCCGCTGTGAGCTGCCACGTCTTGACCTTCGTAAGCATCTTCACTGCCTGTGAAACTGCCTGCGAAGCCTTGAGCTCGGGCACCACGGACCAGCCCCTTTCGCGATCACACACCTGCGTGAGGGACACTTAATCACCAGTCGTATGTGTTGATCATGGAGGAGCCACCGGTGGAGTTCGACGTCACGATCGAGATTCCGAAGGGTTCGCGGAACAAGTACGAGGTGGACCACGAGACCGGTCGGATCCGCCTGGACCGTCGACTCTTCACCTCGACCAGCTACCCGGCCGACTACGGATTCGTCGAGAACACGCTCGGTGAGGACGGGGACCCGCTGGACGCGCTGGTCATCCTGGAGGAGCCGACCTTCCCCGGCTGCCTCATCAAGTGCCGCGCCATCGGCATGTTCCGGATGACGGACGAGGCCGGCGGCGACGACAAGCTGCTGTGCGTCCCCGCCTCGGACCCCCGCGTGGAGCACCTGCGCGACATTCACCACGTGTCCGAGTTCGACCGCCTGGAGATCCAGCACTTCTTCGAGGTCTACAAGGACCTGGAGCCCGGCAAGTCCGTCGAGGGCGCCGACTGGGTCGGCCGCACCGAGGCCGAGGCCGAGATCGAGCGGTCCTACAAGCGCTTCAAGGACGAGGGCGGTCACTGACCTCCCCCGCCACGCACGGGCCGTCCGACTCCTCCGGGGGTGGGGCGGCCCGTTCGCGTATCTGTGCTCATACTGAGGCGTACCGGGAGGTGCGCAGGCGTCATACGAAGGGCGAGTTGGTGACGGAGCGGGAGCCGGAGGCGGCCGAAGACCGCAAACCGCAGTCGGACGAGGCACGCAGTGCCTTCACACCGCCGCCAGGGGTACTGCCGCAGACCCCGGCGCCCGAGCAGGACGAGTCGCAGACGACGTCCGAGTTCGCGCTCCCCGACGGGCTCAGCACCCTCGCCGCCGCACCCGCCGAGACCAGCGGTTCGGCCTTCACGCCCCCGCAGACCTACAGCGCCCGGAACGCGCCGCCCGCGTTCACACCCGCGCACGGCATCCCCATGGTCAAGCTGACCAAGGAGGCGCCCTGGCAGGACCGGATGCGCACGATGCTGCGCATGCCGGTCGCCGAGCGTCCCGCGGCCGAGCCCGTGCAGAAGCACGACGAAGAGGGCCCGGCCGTGCCGCGCGTCCTCGACCTGACCCTGCGTATCGGCGAGCTGCTCCTCGCGGGCGGTGAGGGCGCCGAGGACGTGGAGGCGGCGATGTTCGCCGTGTGCCGCTCCTACGGCCTCGACCGCTGCGAGCCGACGGTGACGTTCACGCTGCTCTCGATCTCGTACCAGCCGTCGCTGGTCGACGACCCGGTGACCGCGTCACGGACCGTGCGGCGGCGCGGCACCGACTACACGCGCCTCGCGGCCGTGTTCCAGCTGGTGTACGACATCACCGACGAAGAGGTCGACGTCTCCCTGGAGGAGGCCTACCGGCGTCTCGCCGAGATCCGCCGCAACCGCCACCCCTACCCCGGCTGGGTGCTCTCCGCGGCCACCGGGCTCCTGGCGGGCGGCGCCTCGATCCTCGTCGGCGGTGACCTCATCGTCTTCGTCGCGGCGGCGCTCGGCGCGATCCTCGGCGACCGGCTGGCCTGGCTGTGCGCGGGCCGCGGGCTGCCGGAGTTCTACCAGTTCACCGTCGCCGCGATGCCGCCCGCCGCCATAGGGATCCTGCTGACCCTCGCGCACAACCTCGTGGACGTACGCGCCTCCGCGGTGATCACCGGTGGGCTGTTCGCGCTGCTGCCGGGGCGGGCCCTCGTGGCGGGCGTGCAGGACGGTCTGACCGGCTACTACATCACCGCGGCCGCGCGCCTGCTCGAAGTCATGTACTTCTTCGTCGGCATCGTCGTCGGCGTCCTGGTCGTGCTCTACCTCGGCGTGCAGCTGCACGCCCAGCTGAACCCGGAGGCGGCCCTCCAGGTCATCGACCGCCCCTACTGGCAGATCGCCGCTTCGATGGCGCTCTCGCTCGCCTTCGCCGTCCTGCTCCAGCAGGAACGCTCCACCGTGCTCGCGGTTACGCTGAACGGCGGTGTGGCGTGGGTCGTGTACGGGGCCATGCACGTCGTCGGCGGGATCTCGCCGGTCGCCTCCACCGCGGCGGCGGCCGGGCTCGTCGGCCTGTTCGGGCAGCTCTTCTCGCGCTACCGGTTCGCGTCCGCGCTGCCGTACGTGACCGCGGCGATCGGACCGCTGCTGCCGGGTTCCGCGACGTACTTCGGGCTGCTGGCCATCGCGCAGAACGATGTGGACGCGGGCCTGGTGTCGCTGACGAAGGCGGCGGCTCTCGCCATGGCCATCGCGATCGGGGTGAACCTCGGGTCCGAGATCGCGCGGCTGTTCCTGCGCTCGCCCGGCGCGGCGGGGCGCCGGGCGGCGAAGCGGACCCGAGGGTTCTAGGGCCGCGAGGGTTCTGGGATCCCGAGGTTCCAGGGCCGGGCGAGCTCCAGGCCCCGGGGGCTCCAGGACCACGGGAGTTCCAGGGTTCCAGGATCACGGGGCTTCGAGGACTCCGAAGGTTCCAGGACGCTGCGAAGGTGCCCCGGGCGGTCCTCCCGCCGGTCTAGCGCTTGGCGTGGCGCCCGCGCTGGCCCTGCGGCGGCGTCTGCGGCTGGGGCATCGCGGCCTCGGCCTTCTTCGACTTGCTGCGCGCCCTCAGGAACTCGATCGCGATGGGGACCACCGAGACGAGGACGATCAGGATCAGGATCGCCTCGATGTTCTTGTGGACGAACTCGATGTTGCCCAGCCAGGAGCCGAGGAGCGTGACGCCGGCGCCCCAGAGCACGCCTCCGATGATGTTGAACGTGATGAACGAGCGGTACTTCATGCCGCTGACGCCCGCGATGATCGGCGTGAACGTGCGGACGATGGGCACGAAGCGGGCCAGGACCAGGGACTTCGGGCCGTACTTCTCGAAGAACTCGTGGGCCTTGACCACGTTCTCCTGCTTGAAGAGGCGGGAGTCCGGGCGGTTGAACAGCGAGGGGCCGACCTTCTTGCCGAAGAGGTAACCCGCCTGGTCGCCGAGGATCGCGGCGACGCAGATCAGGCCGACGGCGCCCCACAGGGGGAAGTCCAGCGTGCCGGCGGTGATCAGCAGTCCGCACGTGAACAGCAGGGAGTCGCCCGGCAGGAAGAAGCCGATGAGCAGGCCGGACTCCGCGAACACGATCAGGAGCAGGCCCCAGATGCCGAACGTGTTGAGCAGGTGGTCCGGGTCCAGCCAGCTTGGTCCGAGAGCAAGCGTCGTCACGGTTCCGGACTCCTGAGGGGTGGTGAAGCGAGGGCAATGGCGGTGCAAAGTTATCAACGCCGGATGACGGCACCAGGTTCCAGCCGCCCTCTCAGGATGCACTGTGCGTCAACTGTGGCAAACCTGTGTGTATGGGTATCGAAGACTTCGGCGGCGGCCAGAATCCGCAGACTGATGTGCTCGTCGTCACCACGAACGACGTGCCGGGCTACCGGGTGGAGAAGGTGATCGGCGAGGTCTTCGGACTGACCGTCCGCTCCAGGCACCTGGGCAGCCAGATCGGCGCCGGCCTCAAATCGATGATCGGCGGCGAGCTGAAGGGCCTCACCAAGACGCTGGTGGAGACCCGTAACCAGGCGATGGAGCGGCTCGTCGAGCAGGCCCGCTCCCGCGGCGCCAACGGGGTGCTGATGTTCCGCTTCGACGTCACCGAAGCGGCGGACGTGGGCACCGAGGTGTGCGCGTACGGCACGGCCGTGGTGATCGCGCCGCGGTAGGCGGCTACACGTTGCGTACGGCGTTGGCGAGGATCGCCTCCCGCAGGAAGGCGGCCACGCCCTCCCGGTCCTTGTCGAGGTTGCGCCGGTAGCGCTCGTCCGCGACGAACATCTCACCGAGAGCGGTCTGGATCTCGTAGCTGCACTCGTAGTGGAACCGGCAGATCTGCTGCCGGTGCTCCTCCGCGAGGTCCATCGCCACCACGGACCCGGGCTCCTCACCCGCGTCCATGACGGCTACGAGGCGGCGCATCCAGTCGTCGTTCGCCTCCTTGATCCGCAGCCAGTCCTCCTTGGTGTACGAGGCGGCCCTGCGCTGCGACTCGGCGTAGGCGTCGGTGTGACCCCAGCGCTCCTGCACCTCGTCGGCGTACTGCTCGGGGTCGTGGTCGCCGAAGACCTCGAACTTCTCCTCGGGCGTGAGATCGATGCCCATCTTGCGTGCCTCCATAGCGGTTTGGACGGCGGCTGCCATCTTCTGGAGCCGGCCGATCCGGGCGGTCAGCAGCTCGTACTGGCGGCGCAGATGCGCGCGCGGATCCGCATCCGGGTCGTCGAGAAGGGCCGCGACCTCGTCCAGAGGGAAGCCGAGCTCCCGGTAGAACAAGATCTGCTGGAGCCGGTCCAGGTCGGCGTCGCTGTAGCGCCGGTGACCCGCGTGGCTGCGCCCGACGGGCGCCAGCAGGCCGATCTCGTCATAGTGGTGCAACGTGCGCACCGTGACGCCGGCGAACCCGGCGACCTGCCCCACGGAGTAGCTCACGGCTCCGGCCCTCTCCTGTCGGTGTCGGTGTCTCTAGTCGGTGTCGGTGTCGGTGTCTTGTCCGCGCCGCTGTCATGCCGGTGTCTTCGCCGGCGCCGTTGTCGGCACCTGTGGCGGCGCCCGCTCCGGTACGGGTCCCAGCGTGCAGCCTCACGTCACGTGAGGTGCAAGCGGCATTTTCTCCAGGTGTTGTGCGGCTTTCGTCCGCTTATGGTGTGCCGGTGAGCACCGACGCGCAGGCCGCGCCCCAGGAGACCACCCCGGCACGGACGTTGCTGCCGCTGGTCGTCCCCGCGCTCGTCGTGGGCGTCGCGTGCAGCCTGCTGTTCCTCGCGGTGAGCGAGCTCGCCGAGAAGCTCCAGCACGTGCTGTGGAACGACCTGCCCGACGCTCTCGGCGTCGGCGGGTACTCCTCGCTCTGGATGATCGTCATGCTGACCGTGACCGGCATCCTCGTAGGTCTCGTCGTCTGGAAGGCGCCCGGTCACGCGGGACCCGACCCGGCCACCATCGGGCTCGCGAGCGAGCCGCTGCCGCCGTTCCTGCTGCCCGGGCTGCTCGTCGCGACGGCGCTGATGCTGGCCGGCGGGCCCAGCCTCGGCCCGGAGAACCCGATCATCGCCGCCAACATCGCCCTCGTGTTCTGGCTCGGCGCGAAGGCCATGCCGGTCGTGCCCCCCACGCTCTGGGTCTCGCTGGCCGAGGCCGCGACACTCGGCGCGCTGTTCGGCACGCCCGTCGCCGCCGCCCTCGTCATCTCCGAGGCCCTCGCGGGCAGGCCGATCAGGGGCTCGCTGTGGGACGCCCTGTTCGCGCCGCTCCTCGCGGCCGCGACAGGCGCGATGACCACGACCCTCGTCGCGCACCCCACCTTCGACCTCGGTCTGCCCTCCATTCCCCGTCCGGGCTGGGGTGACCTCGTCGCCTCCCTGGTGATCACCTCCGCGGCCGCGGTCCTCGGCATGACGGCCGTCTACGCCTTCCCGCACACGCACGCCGCGTTCAAACGCCTCAAGCACCCCATGCTGATGCTGCCCGCGGGCGGACTCGTGCTCGGTCTGCTCGGCGCGCTCGGCGGACACCTCACCCTCTTCAAGGGCCTCGACGAGGTCGCCGAGCTGGCCCGGAACCCCGACGGCTGGTCGGCCGGCCAGTTCGCCCTGATGACGGTGGTGAAGCTGGCGGCCCTGCTGGTCGCCGCCTCCTGCGGCTTCCGCGGCGGCCGGATCTTCCCCGCGGTCTTCATCGGGTCGGCCTTCGGCCTCCTCGCCCACGCGCTCGTGCCGGGCGTGCACCCCGCCGTCGGCGTCTCGGCGGGCGTCCTCGGCATCCTGCTCGCCATCACCCGCCAGGGCTGGATCAGCCTGTTCACCGCGGCCGTCCTGGTCGCGTCCCCGGCGATCATCGCCCTGCTGTGCATCGCCTCGCTGCCGGGCTGGATCCTGGTCACCGGACGCCCCCAGATGCAGCTGCGCGACGACGGCACGTCCGTGCGCTGAGCGGTACCGCCCAACGGCGCGGCCGTGCCGTTCTCGCCGGGCGGTACGCCGCACCCCTCCGTATCCTCGCGATGAGGCCACGACCCGTATCGAGGGAGCCCGCCACGATGCCGCTGCACCACGGTCCCGATCAGCACGACAAGCGCCCGATGGCCGTCAACCCCTTCTACGGCGAGGCCAATCCGGTCGGAGGCATGACCGACGCCCCGCCCAAGCACCGGCTGCCCGACGACCCCATGCCGCCCTCCACGGCGTATCAACTGGTCCATGACGAGCTGATGCTCGACGGCAACGCACGGCTCAACCTCGCCACGTTCGTCACCACATGGATGGAACCCCAGGCCGGCGTCCTGATGGGCGAGTGCAGAGACAAGAACATGATCGACAAGGACGAGTACCCGCGCACCGCGGAGCTGGAGCGGCGCTGCGTGTCGATGCTCGCCCACCTGTGGAACGCGCCGGACCCGAACGGCGCCGTCGGCTGTTCGACCACCGGTTCGAGCGAGGCGTGCATGCTCGCCGGGATGGCCCTCAAGCGCCGCTGGATGAAGCGGAACGCCGACCGCTACCCGTCCAAGCACGCCCGCCCGAACCTCGTCATGGGCATCAACGTCCAGGTCTGCTGGGAGAAGTTCTGCAACTTCTGGGAGGTCGAGGCGCGCCAGGTCCCCATGGAGGGCGACCGCTTCCACCTCGACCCGCAGGCCGCCGCCGAGCTGTGCGACGAGAACACCATCGGCGTCATCGGCATCCTCGGCTCCACGTTCGACGGCTCGTACGAGCCGATCGAGGAGCTGTGCGCCGCCCTCGACACCCTCCAGGAGAAGACCGGCCTGGACATCCCCGTCCACGTCGACGGCGCCTCCGGGGGCATGATCGCGCCCTTCATCGACCCCGACCTGGTCTGGGACTTCCGCCTGCCGCGGGTGTCGTCCATCAACACGTCGGGCCACAAGTACGGACTCGTCTACCCCGGCGTCGGCTGGGCCCTGTGGCGTACGGCGGACGACCTGCCGGAGGATCTGGTCTTCCGCGTCAACTACCTGGGCGGCGACATGCCGACCTTCGCCCTCAACTTCTCCCGGCCCGGCGCGCAGGTCGTCGCGCAGTACTACACGTTCCTGCGCCTGGGCCGCGAGGGCTACCGCGCGGTCCAGCAGTCGACCCGGGACGTCGCCCGGGGCCTCGCCGAACGCATCGAGACCCTCGGCGACTTCCAGCTCATCACGCGCGGCGACCAACTGCCCGTCATCGCCTTCACGACAGCACCCGAGGTGAAGGCGTACGACGTCTTCGACGTGTCGCGGCGCCTGCGCGAGTCCGGCTGGCTCGTTCCCGCGTACACGTTCCCCCCGCATCGCCAGGACCTGGCCGTGCTGCGACTGGTGTGCCGCAACGGCTTCTCGGCGGACCTGGCCGCGCTCTTCCTCGCCGACCTCGACCGCCTGCTGCCCGAACTGCGCCGGCAGGCACACCCGCTGACCCGCGACAAGGAAGCGGCGACCGCCTTCCACCACTGACGCTGGCCACTGCCGTTGTCCACGGGCACCGTCCGCCGAGCCCTGTTGGCCGAGCGCCGCACGTCAAGAGCCGCACGTGCCCGGCCCCGCAGATGCCGAGCCCTGTGTACCGAGCGGCGTGAACTTCCGTACCGCCGGCGGAAAGAACACGCGAGCGGCGCGAGCGGTCGGAGCACCGCCGCCCACAGGCGCCCCGGCTGCCCACCGAGGTCGCCGAACAGATCCCGTACGGGCCCACACGGACCCCGGTCGAGCCGCGGGGACGCCACCACGGGTCGAACCTGACTACCGCGGATCCCCGGGATGCGGCTCACCCGTGGCGTAGGGGTTCTCCTGCCCCTCGGCGAGCACCCCGACGAACGGCTCGCCCTCCCCCGCGAACGTGTACGCGCCGCCCTCGATCCGGCCGATCAGCCCCCGCGTCCACTCCGCGCCCGAGTCGGCCGAGTGCACCCAGAAGTTCATGATCTCGCCGATGTGGCCGAGCCGTTCGGGCCCGTCCTCGGGCGTGTAGTACTCGGTGACGGCGCGCCGCCACTCCTCGATGCCGTCCACGCGCCGCCGCAGCAGCTCCACCGCTTCCCGCCGCGGCAGATCGACGATGAAGCCGAGCGCGGCCGAGAGGATGTCCGGCTTCTGGTCGTACGCCACGAGCGCCTTCCGCAGCAGCGTGAGGAACTCCTCGGTGCCCTTGTCCGTGATCTCGTACTCGGTGCGCGGCGGGCCGCCGGCCGTGGAGGGCGCGATCTCGTGCGCGACGAGGAATCCCTGCTTCGCCATCTGCTTGAGCGCGTGATAGATCGACCCGGGCTTGGCGTTCGACCACTCGTGCGCGCCCCAGTACTCGAGGTCGTTGCGCACCTGGTAACCATGCGCACGGCCGTGCTGGCGCACGGCCCCGAGGACCAGGAGGCGGATCGCTGACATGGGCCCCAGCGTAGGACGTCACTCCCGCTCCATCGCCACCAGCTCGTACGCGGTCTTCCCGTCCAGGGACTCGCGGATGATGTCCGCGTGCCCGGCGTGCCGGGCCGCCTCCCGGATCAGATGGAGCAGCAGCCACCGCACGGACACCTCCCCCTCGTCCGGCGACCAGTGATGGCGGGGCAGCGGGAACGTGTCGTCGAGGCTCGGCACCGACCGGACGAACTCCTCGGTGGCCAGCGCCACCTCGTCCCAGTAGGCGAGCGCCGACTCGACGGACTCGTCGCCCACGAGCCGGAAGCTGTCGGCCCAGTTCGCCTCGGTGCGCCGCACGTCGGGCGCCACCTGCCGGGCCCGCGCCACCCACCCCTGCTCGGTCTCCGCGACATGCTTGACCAGCCCGGACAGCGACAGCGCACTGGCACTCGGCGTCGCCGCGGCCTGCTCGTCGGTCAGCCCGAGCACGGCCCGGCGGACGGCGCCTCGCTGCTCGGCGAGGAAGATCAGGAGCGTGCCGCGTTCGTCGCCGCGGATCTCCGCGTTCCCCTGAGTCGCCATCGTGAGCCGCCTTCCCTCGGTTGTGCCGCCTGTACGGACGAAGGTAGAGGGAAGTGCGCTCGGCCTCCGTCCCCGAGCGGCACCACCCAGGAATGTTTCGCGTAGGAATTTCCCTACCTTTGGCGCGTAGGGAAATTCCTACCTATAGTCGGAGCATGAGCAGCCACACGAACATCACGCACGCCTCCTTCATCACCCTCCCCGTCGCCGACCAGGACCGCGCCCTGCGCTTCTACGTCGACGTTCTCGGCTTCGACGTCACGGCCGACCGCGAGATGCCGCCGGGCCGCTGGCTCCAGGTCGCACCCGCGGGCGCGCAGACCGTCTTCACGCTGGCCGGCCCGGGCATGGGAGATTTCACCCCGGGGTCGGCACGGGGGATCATGCTGGTGACGACCGACGTCGACGTCGACTGCGCGCGGCTCACCGCCGCCGGAGCCGAGGTCACCGGCCCCGACGACGTGCCGTGGGGGCGCATGGCCTCTTTCAGCGACCCGGACGGCAACGCACTGATGCTCATCACGGAGAAGGAAGGCTTCTGACACCGATGGCGACCACGAGCGCGACCGACACCGCCGGCCAGGACCGGCTGTTCGCCGCGCTCGCCAACGGGACACGGCGCGAGGTGCTCCGCCTCCTCAGGGACGAGGGCCCGCAGCCCGTCCAGGCCCTCGCCGACCACTTCGCGATGCGCCGCCCCAGCCTCTCGGAGCACCTCAAGGTGCTGCGCCAGGCCGGACTCGTGTCGGAGGAACGTGCGGGACGGCAGCGCATCTACCGGCTCGAGGCCGTCCCCCTGGCCGAGGTGCAGGACTGGCTCCATCCGTACGAGCGGTTCTGGCGCGGCCACCTGAAGGGGCTCGCCGAACTCCTCGACCGCATGCCCGACGATGACGGGTCATGAGCCTCGCCAGCATCACCGTCGACCAGTTCCTCCCCCACCCGCCCGCCAAGGTCTGGCGCGCCCTGACCGAGCCCGAGCTGATCGCCCAGTGGCTGATGCCGGGCAGCGAGGACTTCCGCCTCGAGGTGGGCCACCGGTACGTGATGACGACCGTGCCGCGCCCCAACACCGGCTTCTCCGGCACCGTCGACGTCGAGGTCCTCGCGTACGAGACGGAGCGGATGCTCAGCGTCCGGTGGCAGGACCGGGATCCGGCCAATTCCGCGGACTGGACCATTACGTGGAACCTGGAGCCAGAAGGCCGTGGGACGCGTCTCTTCCTGGTGCACGACGGATTCGATCCGGACGATCCGGCACAGATGATGGCACGGAAGATCATGGACGGGGGCTGGCGCTCGCATGTCATGCGAGCGCTGGGGCAGACGCTCGAAGAGCTGTAACCGGGGGAACACCCCCCGTGCACGTGCATCTGCCCATGCATCGGCATGTGAACGCAGCTATGATCCAGGACAGTTGACCACTACACCTGACTCACTGGCCGCATGAGCCTCATAGGCCACAGCACGACTGGGGGGCGACCTGTGCACCACGTGTACAACGGCATGGCGGCCACGGAACTTCACGGTGTGGTCTGGCAGAAGAGCAGACACAGCAACTCACAGGGTTCCTGCGTGGAGTTCGCGAAATTGCCGGGGGGACGGGTGGCGATGCGCAACTCGAACTTCCCGGAGGGCCCGGCCCTCGTCTACACGCCCGCCGAAATCGAGGCGATGCTGCTGGGCGTCAAGGACGGGGAGTTCGACCACTTGATAGCCGACGGGTGACGGTTGCCGTTGCCGGGTGACACATGACGGATGACAACCGACAGGTGACACCTGACAGGTGACAGCCAACAGATGACAGATGGCGACATCTGTCATTCGTCATCGCCGGGCGACGAGTGAAGGCGACCGGCGCAAGCCCTCAGCATCGAGTGACTACCCGTCATCTCCCATATGCCCATCGCCGGTTACCCGGACTTCACAGCCGGAACAGCGCCCACACCACTTTGCCGTTCAGCGTGCCGGCCAGCGGATGCCAGCCCCAGCTGTCACTGAACGAGTCGACCAGGAACAGGCCGCGGCCCGATTCGGCGTTGAAGTCGTCCTCCGCCTCGCGGGCGACGGGGCTCTCGTCGCTGGGGTCGCGCACCGCGCACACCAGGCGTGAGGTCCAGCGCATCAGGTGCAGCCGCACCGGCGGATCCTGGGAACGCGGGGTGTCCGAGGGCAGTGCGTGCCGCAGGGCGTTGGTGACGAGTTCGGAGACGACGAGACAGACGTCGTCGAATCTGTCCGCCACGTCCCAGCCGTCGAGCGTCCCGCGCGTGAACTTACGGGCGCTGCCCACCGCTTCGTACCGTGCGGGAAGCGCGCAGGAGGCGGAGCTGGAAACGGCTGAAGGGTCGAGTGGCGGAAGCCCCTGCCTTAACGGCTCGAGCATGGCCGGTCCATTCGTCCCCATCCGAGGCACTCCCGGGATTCGCGGTACATAGCGAGTGGAGCGGTGGTGCGTGGGCCATCGTTCCGAATGCGTACAGCAGATGCAAGGGCAGATGCACGTGCACGCGCCCGTCCTGTCCCCCCGCGTACCACTTGTTGCTCATTTCTTCCCACGACTTCTTGTGGAGACCTTTCGCAACCTTTCCGTTTCTGTAACCGAACGAGTACAGGCAGGAGCGTTTTAATGGCAGACTTCGGCTGCTGGTGTGATCGGGAGGGTGGAGCGACGTGAGTGCAGGAGAGTCGAGCGGCTCAGTGGTGCGTCGCATCCTGCTGGGCTCGCAGCTGAGGCGCCTGCGCGAATCGCGCGGCATCACCCGGGAAGCGGCCGGTTACTCGATCCGCGCATCAGAATCGAAGATCAGCCGCATGGAGTTGGGACGGGTGAGCTTCAAGGCCAGGGACGTCGAGGACCTGCTGACCCTCTACGGAGTCGCCGACGAGGCGGAGCGCGGCGCGCTCCTCTCCCTCGTCAAGGAGGCCAACGTCGCGGGCTGGTGGCATACGTACTCGGACGTCCTGCCCGGCTGGTTCCCCACCTATGTCGGCCTGGAGGGCGCCGCGTCACTCATCCGCGCCTACGAGGTGCAGTTCGTGCACGGGCTGCTTCAGACCGAGGGGTACGCGCACGCGGTCGTCGCCCGGGGCATGAAGGGCGCGCCGAAGGCGGACATCGACCGGCGAGTGGCGCTGCGTCTCGAAAGGCAGAAACTCCTCGTCTCCGAGCACGCCCCCGAGTTCCACGTCGTACTCGACGAGGCCGCGCTCCAACGCCCTTACGGCGGATCCAAGGTGATGCAGGGTCAGCTCCAGCATCTGATCGACATCTCCGAGCGGCCCAACGTCACCCTCCAGGTCATGCCGTTCGGATTCGGTGGCCACTCGGGTGAGACCGGCGCCTTCGCGATGCTCAGCTTCCCGGAGTCCGATCTCTCGGACATCGTCTACATGGAGCAGCTCACCAGCGCCCTGTACCTCGACAAGCGCGAGGACGTCACGCAGTACGCGCGGGCGATGGAGCAGCTTCAGGCGGAGTGCCCGACGCCCGCGGAGAGCGTGGACATCATCCACGGCCTGCTGGCGAAGGCCGCCTGACCGACACTGCCGAGCAGTGCCTGCAGGCCAACGCCTGCTGAGCAGTGCCTGCAGGCCAACGCCTGCTGGGCAATGCCCGCTGGCCAATTGCCTGCTGACCAATGCCTGCTGGGCGAGGCCGGCCGAGAACCGTTCCTTCCGATCGGTGGCGATCGATGGCGATCGGCCGGGCGCCGCAACCAGACCACAACTCGGCTGGTACAGACGTAAGATGACGAGCCATTAGGTGTCTGCCGGCAGCAGCAAGGGATCTCATGTCCTACTTCACCGAACTGGCCCAGCAATACATCGACGGTTCATGGCGTCCCGGCCGCGGGGCGTGGGACATCATCAACTTCAACCCGTACAACGGCGAGAAGCTGGCCTCCATCACCGTGGCGTCGGCCGACGAGGTCGACGAGGCCTACCGCGCGGCCGAGCGGGCGCAGAAGAGCTGGGCGGACACCAACGCGTACACGCGACGCCTGGTCTTCGAGCGGGCCCTGCGCCTGGTCGAGGAGCGCGAGGCCGAGATATCCGACGCGATCGTCGACGAGCTCGGCGGTACGCGGCTGAAGGCAGGGTTCGAGCTGCACCTCGCCAAGGAGTTCCTGCGCGAGTCGATCCAGCTGGCGCTGCGCCCGCAGGGGCGGGTCATCCCGTCGCCCGTCGACGGCAAGGAGAACCGGGTCTACCGCGTTCCCGTCGGCGTCGTGGGCGTCATCAGCCCCTTCAACTTCCCGTTCCTGCTGTCGCTGAAGTCGGTCGCGCCCGCGCTGGCCCTCGGCAACGGCGTGGTTCTCAAGCCGCACCAGAACACTCCGATCTGCGGTGGCTCCCTGGTCGCCAAGATTTTCGAGGACGCGGGCCTGCCGGCCGGTCTGCTCAACGTCGTCATCACCGACATCGCCGAGATCGGCGACGCACTCCTCACCCACCCCGTACCGAAGGTCATCTCCTTCACCGGCTCCGACGCGGTGGGCCAGCACGTCGCGACGGTGTGCGCCTCGCAGTTCAAGCACGCCGTCCTGGAGCTGGGCGGCAACAGCGCACTGACCGTGCTCGACGACGCGGACGTCGACTACGCCGTCGACGCGGCGGTCTTCAGCCGGTACGTGCACCAGGGCCAGGTCTGCATGGCCGCCAACCGGATCCTGGTGGACCGCAAGGTCGAGAAGGAGTTCACCGAGAAGTTCGTCGCCAAGGTCCGCTCCCTCAAGGTGGGCGACCCGCGCGACCCGTCGACCGTCATCGGTCCGGTCATCAACTCCACGCAGGCGGAGGCGGTCTCGGGCGTCGTCGACCAGGCGCTCGCGGAAGGCGCGACCGCGCTGCTGCACGGCAAGGCCGTCGGCAATCTGGTCGAGCCGAGCGTCCTGACGGGCCTGCCGGCCGACTCCCCGGTGCTGCGGCAGGAGATCTTCGGTCCCGTCGCGCTCCTCATCCCCTTCGACGGGGACGAGGAGGCGGTGGCCGTCGCGAACGACACCCCTTACGGGCTGAGCGGGGCCGTGCACACGCGGGACGTGGAGCGGGGCGTCGCGTTCGCGCGGCGCATCGACACCGGGATGATCCACGTCAACGACGGCACGGTGCACGACGAGCCGCTCGTCGCGTTCGGCGGTGAGAAGCGGTCCGGGCTCGGCCGGCTGAACGGCGAGGCGACCGTCGAGGCGTTCACCACGCAGAAGTGGATCTCCGTGCAGCACGGCCGGAGCCAGTTCCCGTTCTGACACCCCCGCTCGCGTGCTGACGCCCCCGCTCCCGTTCTGACACCTCGCTCCCGTTTTCTGACCTCCAGGAGCGGGTTGAACGCGCGCGGCCGGCCCTGCAGGGCTGCCTCGCCGGTGGTGGGGCAGTCCTGCGGCGAGGCCCCGGTGGCCTCGCCGCAGGGCCCGTTCGACCCTGCCCCAGCGGGCAGTCCAGAGGTCGCGGTGGAGCGCGATGCCGCCCGGGTCCCTGGCGAGCGGTTCCTCGACAGCGGCCCGGCGGCCCGCCGCGCTTGCGCGTGCAGGCCGCCGACGATCGCTACAGGCAGCCGGTCACCGGCCACCCAGCTTCCCGAAGCGCCGCTCGAAGCGCTCCACGCGCCCGGCGGTGTCGAGTACGCGCGCGTTGCCCGTGTAGAAGGGGTGGCTCACGTTCGAGATCTCGACATCGATGACGGGGTAGGTCTGGCCGTCCTCCCACGCGACGGTCTTGTCGCTGGTGGCGGTCGAGCGGGTCAGGAAGGCGTGGTTCGCGGCACGGTCACGGAAGACGACCGGGCCGTAGGAGGGGTGGATGTCCTTGCGCACGGGGCTCAACGCTCCTCTCGGAAGTCGACGTGGCGGCCTGCGACCGGGTCGTACTTGCGCAGGGCCACGCGATCGGGGTCGTTACGGCGGTTCTTGCGGGTGACGTAGGTGTAGCCCGTACCCGCGGTGGACCTGAGCTTGATCACTGGGCGGAGTTCGTTGCGTGCCATGTGGCTAGTATATGAAAATGAATCCCGTTTTCAAGAGATCCGAGTCACAGCTCCGACCCACGGGCCACAGCCACCGAGAGAGGTACGTCGCCATGCCCGCGCACCGCATGCCGACCGGGGCCGCCCCGGCTTCGGCAACCGCATCTCCCACTCCCACCGGCGCACGTCACGCCGCTTCGATCCCCACGTCCAGCGCAAGCGCCACTGGCTGCCGAGCGAGGGCCGGCACGTAGGGCTGCGACCGAGCGCCAGGGCGATCAGGACCGTCGATGCGATCGGCGTCGATGCCGCCGTCGCCAGGATTCGTGCCCGTGGAGTGAGGATCCGATGACCAGGAAGAGCAGGATCGCGAAGAACGAGAAGCGCCGGAGGGTCGTCGTCCGCTGCGCCGTGCGTCGGGCCGCGCTCAACGAGATCGTCCGCCGGCTGTCGTCCACCGAGGCGGAGCGCGCCGCCGCGCAACACGAGTTGGCACGTCAGTCGAGGGATGCGAGCGCCACGCGCGTACGCAACCGCGACAGTGTCGACGGACGGCCGCGCGGGTACCTGCCCGCCTTCGGCCTCTCCCGGATGAACCCGCGCGAGCAGGCGCACGCGGGCGTCCTGCCCGGAGTGCGGAAGCCTTCCCGGTGACGTGAGGGGCGGCTGGTAGCTTGCTGCGGGCCGGGCCACGTACCGGCAGTCACATCCGCGACGTAGGGGGATCTTGTGCTCAAGCGCGTACGGATCGGTGCCGCCGCGGCGGGAGTTGCCGCGGCGCTCGTGATCACCGGATGCAGCAGCGACAGCGGTGACGGGGGCGACGGCGGCAAGTCCAAGGAGACGCCGCAGGCCTCGGCGTCCGCAGGGGCCGACACGGGTGGTAGCGGTTCCGGTTCCGGCGGGACGTCCGGGAGCCTTCAGGGGAGTTGGGTCACCACGTCCCAGGGCAAGAGCGTCGCCCTGCTCATCAGCGGCAAGAAGGTGGCCCTCGTCGGCGAGCACGTGTGCAGTGGGACCGCGGGCGACGAGATGGGCATGCAGATGCTCACCCTGAAGTGCCCCGACGGGAACACCGACCGGAACGCGGGACAGGTCAAGTCCGTCGACGCCACGACCCTGAAGGTGTCGTGGGAAGGCTTCGGGGACGACACGTTCCGCAAGACGGACAACGGGAAGCTGCCGTCGGGATTCCCGACGCTGGGGCTGCCCAAGTCCTGAGGCGGGCTGACTCGGGGGCTCGGGGGGCTCGGGCTGCTCGGGGGCGCGGGCTGCTCAGGTAACGCGGCCGGCGCGGGCGACTCTGCATGATTTCTTGGTCGCCGTTCCCCGCTATCGGGCCGCTCGTCCCTCCGGACCTGGCGGCCCGTCGGGTTTCCGTGCGCCAGGATTCCGGTCGTCGGACTTCGGGCCGCCCGGCTTCGGGGCGTCCGTCTTCCGGTCGTCGGACTTCGGGGCGTCCGGCTTCGGGGCGTCGGGCGGGTGCGGGTCGTCGGGTTTCAGGGTGATCGGAGGTACGTCGGTGTCGAGGGCGTCCGAGAGATCCTCCAGGGCCTCCAGGAGCAGGCCCGCGCCTCTGCGTACGACCCGGTCCGGGACGCCCTCGCCGTCCCAGTCCGCGAGCGCGTCCCGTACCGCCTGCCAGCGCGGCACCCGGCGTTCGCGCACCGCACGCGCGCCGTCCTCCGTGGCGGTGCGCAGCGCCTTCGCGAGGCGGGCGGCCGCCGGGACCGGGGTCGCGTCACGTTCGGGGAGGTGCGCCTCCATCAGCATCTCGACCCGGCCGATGTGCCGCAGGGCGTGTTCGGCGTCGTCCGCAGCGGCGCGGGAGAGGCCGCGGTGGCGCACCGGTTCGGTCCGCGCCCTGGACGCGGCCTCCTGCCAGGCGAGTTCGGCCGTGCGGGCGGCGAGCAGAGCCTCGCGCACCTCGGGCAGGTTCCCGCCGCCGGGCTCCGCGTAGCGGCCGATCACCGCGGCGCCGTACCGACCGAGGGCGAGCAGCCAGTCCGCGAGCCGCGTGCGCAGTCGGGGCGTCTCCCAGGCCGGGTACACCGCGTACGCCAGCATCGCGAGGATGCCGCCGACGAGCGTGAGCACGACCCGCTCCGGGACCGTCTGGTCCCACGCCTCGCCGCCCATGCCGAGCAGGAACACGACGTACGCGGCGACGCAGGCCTGCGCGGCGAGCTGGCCCGTACGCATCACCAGGTACATCAGGCCCGCGCAGGTCACGGCGAGCGTCGCGGAGAGCCCGGTGCCCGGGTGGGCGACCTGGACGAGCCCGGTGGCGAGGGCGACTCCGATGAGCGTGCCGCCGAAACGGGCCACCGCGCGCGAGTACGTCTGCGAGAAGTCGGGGCGCATGACCATGACGGCGGCCATCGGCGCCCAGTAACCGTGGCCGAAGGGGAGCGCGGTGCCGATGAGGTAGCCGACCGCCGCGACGGCCGCCACCCGGACGGCATGCCGGAGAATCGGCGATCCGCGGTACAGCTCCCTGCGCATCGCGCCCGCCGCGACGGGGAGCAGCCGGACGAGGGTGGGGCGGCTGAGCTGGGCGTTCTCGTTGCGGGGCTCGGGGTGCTGGGTGTCCGTCCGCGCGCCCGCGGTCTCCAGTACGTCCCTCAGGAGCGAGCCGAGGCGCGCCGCCGCTCGCTTCGCCGGGCCGGAGAGGATCGCCTCCGTGTCGGGGGTCTTGAACGTGGCGACCGCCGCCGGGGGCACCTCGACCGGCTCGCCGTGGCGGATCGCCCGCGCCGCCGCGTCCAGGATCGAGCCCGCCGCGCCCAGGAGTTCCAGGACGCGCTCGCGTTCGGGCCCCTCGTCCGGGACGCCGACCGCCGGGTCCGCGAGCGAGGCGAGGACCGGGCGGATGCGTTCGGCGATGCCGCGGGCGCCGCGCAGCTGGGCCGGGCGGGTGCGGGCCTGGCGCGGGGTGAGCGCGGCGGCGTTGCGCGCCAGCATCAGCGGTTCCCCGTCGAACGGGGCGACCGGGTCGTGGCGCAGTCGGCGCGCGTAGTCGGCCTCCGCGGCGAGCGCGTCGGCCAGGGCGTCGCGGTGCGCGCCCCATCTGCGTACCGGGAAGAGGATCACGAGGGCGGCCTGGACGAGACCGCCGAAGACCATCATCGCGGCGTGCCCGGCGGCGTTCGCGACCGACGTCGGCAGGGTGATCGTGACCAGCATCATCGCGACGTTCGACGACGCGATGATCCCGATCGTCGGACCCGCCGCCCAGGACAGGCCCGCCAAGAACGTCCACAGGACGAGGAGCGCGAGGAAGAGGACGAGGTGGCCGCCGGTGAGATAGCCGAGGAACGTCGAGACGCCGAGACTCGCGCCGGATGCCACGGCCAGCTCGGGGCGGGGGCGCCAGCTGCGCTGGAAGGTGGCGATCGCGGCCTGGAACGCGCCGAACGCGGAGCTTGCCGCGACCGCCGGGCCGAAGAACGTGAGGCTGACCGTGATCACGATGGCCAGACCGGCGGCGCCACGCAGCGCGATCAGGGGTTCCAGGCGCTTCCGCTCGACACTCAGGCCCGAGCGGGTGGTGTCCTTCAGCGCCCGGAACCAGCTCACTCCGTCAGAATACGGGCGAGTCTGATGTATGGGTTGATGCAGGTCGATTCGGTCGGGACGGGTCTTCAGTCGGGACTGGTCAGGTCAGGGGCAGGGCAAGGCAGGGCAGGGGGGCAGGGCAGGGGGGCAGGGCAGGGGGGCAGGGCAGGGGGGCAGGGCAGCCTGGACGATGGGCGCGCAGAGCGTCGTCGCCACCCAGCGGTCAGGTCGGCCGGGACGGGTCGGTCAGCCGGGACGGGGCGGTTCAGCCCTGGACGGTTCAGTTCATCGGGGCGTGCGGCCGCCGTGCACCTCGGCGCGGCCGGAGGCGCGTGCGTGGCCCGAGACGCGGGCGCGGTCGGCGGCCGCCACGCCCTCCGCCCAGCCGGCGCCGTCGCTGACACCCCGGACCCGGGTCGTCATGGTCTGCGGGAACATGTCGTCGATCCGGCCGGCCACCGCGACATCGCGCGCCGCCAGGACCGGCAGCAGCCCGCCCTCCTGGCTTCCGCCGGTCACCTCCTCCGCCACCGCCGCGAGCCGGTCGCCCACGCGGTGCGCGTACGCCGCGAGGAACGCCTGCCTGAACGTCTTGGTCCGCTTACGTCCTCCGGCGCGCTGCTCGGCCTCGGCCCGCGTCATCGCCGCCGTGCCCTGCACCAGCAGCGACGTATGGAGCAACTCCACCGCCTCCAGGTCGGACTCGAAGCCGACGACCGTGGAGAAGCCGAAACCGCTGTTCCACACCGCGCGGCAGCGGTTCGCCGACGCGACCGCGTCCAGCAGAGCCGCCTTCGCCGTCTCGTACGGGGCGTCCACGCCGATCCGGCACGCGACGGGCGTGTCCTTCGCGTGTGTACGGGCCGCGAGAAGGGCCGCGTCGACGCTGTGCCTGGTCATCAGCTCCTGCGCCTTCGCCGCCAGCGCCTCGGCCTCCGGCGGGTAGGCGGTCGCCTCGGCCTTGGCGAGCAGCGCGCGGATGCGGGCCAGCTCGCGCGGCTCCCCCGCGACGGGCCGCGCCACGGACTCGCCCGGCACGGGCCCCACGGCCTCGATCGGCGGGAGCCGCAGGAGCAGGCGGTACAGCTCCAGGACGGCGGTGGCGTACGAGAAGCGGTCCGGACGCGGCCCCCCGCCGGCACTCGCGTCCTGAGGCAGGTCGGCGAGCTGTGCGTCCCAGCGCGGGGGCAGATACTCGTAACGCGCGGTCTCGGCCCGGATCAGACCGGCCGCGATGTGTCCGTGCGGGGCCTCTTCGAGGTCCCGCACGACGATGCGCATGACGTCGGCGGGCTGCCAGCCGCGCTCCCAGGCCCGGCGTATGAACTCCTGCCCGCGCAAGGCGAGTTGAGTTTCGACGGACGGGTCGGCGGCGAGCAGGGACGCGCCCGTGTCGAGCCCGGCCTCCGCGCCCTCCCCGTAGAGGGCGGCGGCGAAGGCCTGCTCGACCGTTGTCCGCGTCGTACGTTCCGTCATGCGGGGGCTCCGCCTCCTTGCCTGTCTGCCTGGCCTGCCGTGCGGTCCGCTGCGCGGCTTGCCCTGCGGTCCGCCATGGCGCGGCCTGCCTTGCGGTCCGCCATGGCGCGGCTTGGCCTGCGGTCCACCATGGAGCCTTGCCGCGCGGTCCGCCGTGTGGCCTGCCGCGCCTTCTCTTCCATGGTCTCAGGCGGGTACGGGGGTAGGGCCGGCCATACCCTCGGGACACCCTCCAGTGGTCGTGTTCGCGGGGCGCCTCGGCGGTTGGGTTGAGACATGACCACACCTGCTGTGCGGCTCACCGCCGTACGTCGCGAGTACCGCGGCGTCACCGCCCTCGACGGGGTCGACCTCGACTTCCTCGCCGGGACCTTCACCGCCGTGATGGGGCCCTCCGGATCCGGGAAGTCGACGCTGCTCCAGTGCGCCGCGGGCCTGGACCGTCCGACGTCGGGCACCGTCACCGTCGCCGGGACCGAACTCACCGGACTCGGCGAACGGGCGCTCACACTCCTGCGCCGGGACCGGATCGGTTTCGTGTTCCAGTCCTTCAACCTGCTGCCGTCGCTCACTGCCGCGCAGAACGTGGCACTCCCCCTGCGGCTCGCCGGTCGGCGGGCCTCACGCGCACAGGTGCGCGAGGCGTTGAGCCGCGTGGGTCTCGCCGAGCGCGCGGGACATCGCCCTTCGCAGCTCTCCGGCGGCCAGCAGCAGCGGGTGGCCCTGGCCCGCGCCCTGATCACCCGGCCGGCCGTCCTCTTCGGCGACGAGCCGACGGGCGCCCTCGACACGACGACCGGCCGCCAAGTCCTCACCCTGCTCAGGGATTTGGTCGACCAGGAGAGTCAGACGACGGTGATGGTGACGCACGACCCGGTGGCCGCGGCCCGCGCGGACCGAGTGGTGTTCCTGGTCGACGGGAGAGTCGTGGACGAACTCCTGACACCGGCCGCGGAGACGGTCGCGGCACGGATGGCGGGGCTTGAGGGGGGTTCGGGGGGCTCCAGGGGTTCGGGGGGCTCCGGGGGCTCCGGGGGCTCCGGGGGCTCCGGGGGCTCCGGGGGCTCCGGGGGCTCCGGGGGCTCTAACGGTTCGGGGGTCTCCAGCGGTTCAGGGTGGTGCTCCAGGGGTTCGGAAGTGGGTGTGGGGGCGGGTCTGGGTTCGGGAGCGGGTCTGGGTTCGGGAGCGGGTCTGGGTGCGGGAGCGGGTCTGGGTGCGGGAGCGAGCACTGGTGCGGGCGCACGTGCGGATGCGGATCCGGGAGCGGGTGCGAGCACGGGTGCGGGCGCACGTGCGGACGCGGTCGCGGGTGGCATGCCTGCTGCCACCCGCCCCCTGCCCGGCGGCGGCAAGGCGCCCGGCGGCAAGGGGGGCGACACATGCTGACCACACTCGCCTCCGCCTGGGCGAACCTGCGGACCCGCTGGCACCTCTTCGCGGGAGCGTTCGTCGCGGTCGCGCTCGGGGTCGCCCTGGTCGCGAGCATGGGGCTGGGCCTCGCCGCGGCCACCGATCCGCCCGCGGGCAAGCCTCAGCGGTTCGCCGCCCAACCCGTCGTGGTCATGCCACACGACACCCTGACCGTCGAGGTCGACCGTGGCTCGCACCGCGCTCACGTTGCGAAAAAGATTCCCCATCCACAGCCTGTGGACAAAGAACTGCTGCGCGAACTCGCCCAGCTGGGCACCGTCCACCGTGATCATCTCGCGCCGGACGCGGTCGGCGTCGACGCCTCCGCCGCCGCCGTACGCGAGGTGGTCGGTGACCGGGCACAGGTCCTGACCGGCGCGGCACGGCGCCTGGCCGACCCGGGCGCGGAGCGCGACGCCCAGGCGGTCGTCGCGGTGCGGGCGATGCTGGGCACGGCCGGCGGAGTCTCCGCGTTCGTCGCCGTCTTCGTCACGGCATCGACGTTCACGTTCGTGGTCGCCCTGCGCAGGCGGGAGTTCGGACTGCTGCGGCTCGCGGGCGCCACCCCGGGACGCGTACGGCGTCAGCTCCTCACCGAGTCCCTCGCGGTGGGGGTCGCGGCGAGCGCCACGGGCTGCGCCCTCGGTTCCTGGGGCGCGCCGCTGCTCGCCCGCGCGCTGACCGACAACGGCATCGCGCCCCCGTGGTTCACCGTGGGCGGAAGCGCCGGTACGCCACAGTCGACCTCCTGGACCACATGGACCTACTGGGCCTCGTGGCCGTTTCAACTCGCCTTCTGGACGGGGCTGTTCGTGGCGCTCGCGGGCGCATGGGCCGCGTCTCGGCGTGCCGGACGCATCGGCCCGGTGGAAGCACTGCGGGACGCCGACGTGGACACGGACGTCATGCCGTGGAGCCGCCGGATCGCCGGGGCTGCGCTCCTCGCGCTGGGACTCGGCCTGACGGTCCACACCCTCTGGACCGACCCGTCGGCGCTCCTGAAGCGCAAGACGTACACCACCCAGCCGATGATCCTCATCACGGCGGCCGCCGCACTCGCCCCGCTCCTCGTCCGTCCGGTGCTGCGGATGATCAGGCTGCCCGGCGCCGTCGGCCTGCTCGTCCGCGAGAACGCCGCCGCCTCCGTACGCCGCACCGCCGCCGTCGCCGCACCCGTACTGGTGACCGTGGCGCTCGCGGGATCCCTGATGGGCTCGGCGGAGTCGGTGAGCGCGGCGAAGGCACACGAGGCTGACGAGCAGACGAATTCCCACCTCATCGCCACAGGTGACGACTTGAGTCTTGCGCGGCGACCGGTACCGGGTGTGGCGGCCCTGTCCCCGTCCGCCTCCACCGCGGTCTTCGCACTGGAGGACGGCACCGCCCTCGTCCGCTCCGAGGCGCGAGCCGTGAGCGACCCCGCGGCCCTCGCCGCGACCAGCCGGCTCCCTGTCGTCTCCGGCGACATACGCCGCCTCGACGACCGCTCCATCGTCGTCAACGAGGAGTGGGAACACCATCGCGTCGGCGACCGCCTGACCGTCTGGCTCGGCGACGGCCGCCGCACCACACTCCGGGTCGCCGCCGTCCTGGCGCGCGGCACCGGCGACAACGGCGCGTACGTCACCATGGCCAACGCCGGTGCGGCACCGGTCGACCGTATCGACGTACGCCTGGCACCGGGCGCCTCACCCGCGGCGGTGACGGACGCGCTGCGGGCGACCACGTCCGGGCACGACGTGCGCGTACGCACCGCAGCCGCCTGGCTCGACGCCACCCACCCCAGGGTCACACCCCAGACCCGGCAAGGGATGTTGCTGCTCCTGGGCATCGCGCTGACCTATACGGCGATCTCACTCGCCGGAACACAGTTGATGGCCGCGTCCATACGGGACGGGGAACTGCGCGCCCTGCGCCGGGCAGGGGCCACCTGGGCGCAGGTCAGATGGATGCTCACCGGCGAGGCGCTGGTCGCGGTCGCGGCCGGCACGGCCCTCGGACTGGCCGTCACCGCGCTCAACCTGGGCGGACTCGCGACCGCGCTCGCCCTCCTCTCGCCGGAGTCTGGTGCGGGGGCCGGTGCGGGGGCGGGGGCGGGGGCCGGTGCGGGGCTCGCGGCTGAGGTCGTGGTGCCTTGGGATGTCGTCGGTTCGGCCGTGGGTGTGTGCGCGGTGGTCGCCGTGGGGGCAGGGGTGCTCGGCGCGGGCTGGGGACGCTGGAAGCGTGCGGTTGGGTGACAGGGCAACGTGTGACAGGGCAGGGGGAGAGGGCGCGGGTGGAAGGGCGCGGGAGGGACCACGGGCGGCGGGTGCCCGAGTCGTGCCGAGGCCCTCGCGGGCCTCACCCGCCAGGTCACACGCGCCGCGAACGACAAGCTCCACATCTCGATCTCCGACACGTTCCCCTTCGCGACGCGGCCAAGGCGCAGCCCCTGAGCGAGTCGGACTACGCGCGGGGCAAGCTGGCGCTTCTGGCGAGGTGACCCGAGTGGTGATGCCGCTGGTCCAGGTAGGTCTGGTGGGCCAAGTAGTCCTAGTGGGCCAAGCGGTCGGGGTGGTCCGGGTGGCCCCATGACGCTGTTGCCCCTGGCGGGCCTGGTGGCCCCGTGACGCTGAGGGCCCTGGTGGCACCGATGCCCTGGCGAGATGAGGCGGCCTCCTGGCTCCCCCGGGACGGGACAGGCCGGCGCACCCGCCCCAGCCGCCCACGGGACCCCGCCTCCGCCGACCCGGGACTCCGCGCGTCCCTGCGGATGCCGACTTCGCCGGACGCTGCGACGCTCGGGGGATGAGAGTGGCGCTTGCGCAGACCGACTGTGTGCTCGGCGACGTGGACGCGAATCTGGCGGTCGCCCGGGAGCAGACCGAGCAGGCGGCGGCCCAGGGCGCCGACCTCGTGGTGTTCCCCGAACTGAGCCTGCACGGCTATCACCTCGGCGCCCTGCACCAGGACGCCTCCCTCCCCGTGACCGACCCGCGACTGACCGCCCTCTCGACGCTCGGCACGGACGTCGTGATCGGCCTGCACGAACACACCAGCCTGCGCGCCTACAACACCTCCGCCTATTACACGAATGGCCAACTCCTTCACTCCCATCGCAAGTTGTATCTGCCGAACTACCTGGCCTGGGAGGAACGCAAGCACGTCAGCCCCGGCCAGCATCTGCGCGCGTACGACCTGCCGCACGGGCACGGCCGCGCCGCGACCCTCGTCTGCAACGACGCCTGGCAGCCGGTCCTGCCGTGGCTCGCCGTGCAGGACGGCGCGGAGGTCGTCATCGTCCCCGCGAACAGCGCGGCGACACTCGACCCGGAGGCCATGGACACGGGCCTGTACTGGGACACGCTCCTCGCCTACACCGCGAAGATGCTCCAGTGCTGGGTCGTCTTCGTGAACCGCATCGGCAACGAACACGGCGCCTCCTTCTGGGGCGGCTCCCGGGTGGTCGACCCACGTGGGACGGTCGTGGCCCAGGCCCCCAAGTGGGAACCGGCCCTGGTGACGATCGACATCGACCTCCACGAGGCCCGTCGGCAACGCAGAGCCGTCCCTCTGGTCGCGGAGGCCCGTCTCGGACTGATCGACCGGGAGGTCCGCCGCCTGATCGACGAGGGTGGCGACACCTGACCCACCCCCGGGCCCGCGCCTCTGCTCGGGCCCGAGCAGGCTCCCGACGCCCCCGGCGCTGTCAGTGCCGGGTGTAAGACTCACCGACATGACCGAGAAGTGGGCCATCGCGGCCACCGAAGACGGCGGAGCCCAGCTCGCGCCGCTCGGTGCCGACGGCACACCCGCCGCCCCGGTCCGCCAGGAGCCCAGCCTCGTGGAAGCGGTCCGCTCCCGTCCCGACGTCACACGCTGGATCTGGCGATCGACAGCGGCGGTCTACCCCAGCCTGCTCGCCGCGGGCGTCCACGTGCCGCGCTGCTACGACATCGAGGACGCCGAAACCCTGCTCCTCGGTCACGCCGGCCGCTTCGGGGAACCCCGCTCCGCGGCCGCCGCCCTGGCCAGAATCCGCGGATCGGCCGTCCCCCCGGACCCCCCGCAACGCGCCGCGACCCCCGGCTCCCAGTCCTCCCTCTTCGAACCACAACCCGTTCATGTCCCCCTCGAAGACCTCATAGAGGTGTACGCCGATCAGCAGCGCCGCCATGACGCCACCGCCCACCCGGGCCGGATGCGGCTGCTCACCGCCGCCGAGTCCGCCGCCATGCTCGTAGCGGCCGAGATGAACGCGGCGGGCCTCCCCTGGAGCGCCGACGTACACCGCTCCGTACTGCACGAACTGCTCGGCGAGCGCTACGCGGGCGGTGGCGAACCGCGCCGCCTCGCCGAACTCGCCGACGAGGTGTCGCAAGCCTTCGGCCGCCGCGTACGCCCCGATCTGCCCGCCGACGTGGTGAGGGCCTTCGCCCAGGCCGGCGTGAAGATCACGTCCACGCGCCGCTGGGAGATCGAGTCGATCGACCATCCGGCGGTGCGGCCCCTGATCGAGTACAAGAAGCTGTACCGGATCTACACCGCACACGGCTGGTCCTGGCTTCAGGACTGGGTCCGCGACGGCCGCTTCCGCCCCGAGTACCTCCCCGGCGGCACCGTCACGGGACGCTGGGTCACCAATGGCGGCGGCGCACTCCAGATCCCCAAGGTCATCCGGCGTGCCGTCGTCGCCGAACCGGGCTGGCGGCTCGTCGTCGCCGACGCGGACCAGATGGAACCCCGTGTCCTCGCCGCCATCTCCCGCGACCCCGGTCTGATGGAGGTCGCCGGGCGGGAGACCGACCTCTACCAGTCCGTCTCCGACCGCGCCTTCTCCGGCGACCGCGCCAAGGCCAAGCTGGCGGTGCTCGGCGCGGTGTACGGCCAGACGTCAGGTGATGGCCTCAAGAATCTCGCCGCCCTCCGCCGCCGCTTCCCGCAAGCCGTCGCCTACGTCGACGACGCGGCCCGTGCCGGCGAGGAGGGCCGCCTCGTGCGGACCTGGCTCGGCCGCACCTGCCCGCCGGTCGCCGGCGCCGGCGACCAGGAGGAAGCAGGCATTCCCCAGGACGACCCGACACCCGAAGAGACCTCGGCAGGAAGGGAGTTCACCCCCGGCTACGCCTCCTCGAACTCCCGCGCCCGCGGCCGCTTCGCCCGCAACTTCGTCGTCCAGGGCAGCGCCGCCGACTGGGCCGACCTGATGCTCGCCGCCCTGCGCCAGTCCTGCGCCGGGATGGCGGCGGAACTGGTCTTCTTCCAGCACGACGAAGTGATCGTGCACTGCCCGGAAGAGGAAGCGGAAGCAGTGACAGCGGCGATCCGCGAGGCCGCGGAGCTGGCCGGCCACCTCACGTTCGGCGACACCCCGGTCCATTTCCCTTTCACCACCGCAGTGGTGAAGTGCTACGCCGACGCGAAGTGACGTCCGTCCGTAGAGTCGCTCAGCACCCATCTGGGCCCACAGCCGACGATCACTGATCACCGGTCATGGGACGGGTCATGGGTCACCGGTCACGCATCCCGGGTCAGCACACGCGGATCGTCAGTCACTGAGCCTCGGCTTCGAGCCCTCGAGCAGCCCCGCCCCTGAGCCGTCGGCCCGAGCCCCGAGCCCCGAGCCCCGAGCCCCGAGCCCCGAGCCGCCGAGTGTCTCGCGGCGCTCTACCCCCGCCACTTCCCGCTCGTGGCTATCGCCTTGAGCTGTGTCATGGTCAGCGCGGGCGTGGCCCTTGTGGCCGCGGTGTTCTGCGCGCCTGAGTTGAACGCCGATATCACCACACGGAGCCCGTCCTTGCGGATCGTGTCCGCGGTCCACATCACCACGCCCTGACCTCCCTTCTCGCCGGGCCCTTGATGCGTGACGACCTTCGTGCCGTCGGACAGGGTCTGCGCTCCGGAGCCGAAGAGCTCACCCTCCACATCTGACATGTTCGACTGCACATTGATCTGGACGAGGCTCGCCCCCTTGCCGTCGTTCACCACGACGTACGCGAAGCCGTCGTCGCCGTGGCGGGTCGTCACCTTGGCACTCTTCGGAAGCAGCGAAGTGAGGTTCTTGAGGATGGTGTCGCCGGTGGCAGCCTGCGGGACCGGCTGCTGCACGGGCTCGTCCTGCGGCTTCGGCAACGCCCGCAGAATCGGGCGCCACTCCTTGGAGGTCACCAGGGCCTTCAACTGTGCGGCACTGAGTGGCGGTTCGTCCCGGGAGACGGGCTCGCCCTTCTCCGCCGGTGCGTTCCATTCGCTGGCATCGACGGTGTAGCCCTCCAGCGTCACCAGGTACGCATGCCACCACTTGGTGTCCGCGCGCTTGTCCGGGTACTCGTAGCCCTGCAGGAGCAGCAGTCGCGAGCCGTCAGCCAGCGTCTTGCTCGAACAGGAGTCGTACGGCGTATAGACCTTTTCGGGACAGGCGAGCTGCTCAGCGACCGCCGTGCCCTCAGGGTCGACCCGGCCCAGACTCACGCCGATCGCCGCCTTGCCCTTGCCGTCGTCGAAGACGACCGAGGCGAGCGGCCCGAGTCCGTCCTCCGTACCGCGGCCCGCCTCGCTGCTGAACTTGCCGTCGGGCAACAGCCCTTCGAGGGTCTTGATGAGATGGCCGGCGGAGAACTGCGGCCCCTCGCCGGGCGTACTCGTCTTCCCCTGCTTCGTGCTCCCCGGCTCGGGCTGCGCGGCCACCGGGCTGCCGTGCCCGGCCTCGGCCCCGAAAGCCCCGGCTGCGTATGACGCGCCGAATCCGACCGCGGCGAGCGCGGCGAAACTCCCTGTGACCGTCGCGGCCCGACAGCGCCGCAGCCTGCGTCGGCCGCGCGCCATGCCGCCGTCGACCAGCGGCCCACCCCTGGCGTCGAACGTCTCACCGGTTATCCGCAGGGCCTCCCCGAGGCCACCCACGAAGGCTTCCCGGTCACGGTCTTCGTCTGTTCCCGACATACCGAACCACCACTCCTCACACCGAATCGGATCAAGCTCACTACGCGGCGAACTCGGCCACACTGCCGCCCAGTTGTTCTCGCAGCCTGGCCAGCGCCCGCGTGCTGCGCGTACGCACTGCCGCCGAGCTGACGTTCAGAATGTCCGCGGTCTCCGTCACGGATCGGTCCTCCCAGTAGCGCAGGACGATCACCGCCCGGTCCTTCGGCGGCAGCTGCCGCAGCGCGTCGAGAAGAGTGATCCGCAGCGAGGCGTCGCCCGGCGGAATGTCCGAGGTCTCCGGAAGCTCGCCGCTGGGCCGCTCCTGCGCGGAACGCCGCCGCTGGTGCGCGAGAAAGGCACGTATGAGCACGGTCTGGGCGTACGCCGCCGGGTTCCCGACCCGTGACGACCGCCCCCACACCACGTACATCCGCCCCAGCGTCTCCTGCACCAGATCCTCGGCGAAGTGCGTGTCGCCACTGGTCAACAGGCATGCCGAACGGAACAGATGTCCTGTCCGGGCCTCCGCGAACTCCCGGAACCGGCTCTCCTCGGACCGCCTCATCAGGCGCCCTCCCCCTCATCGCCCCACACCTTTTAGATGCGCTGAGGCGGACGGGATGTTTCAGCGACGCCGCGATCCCCCGAGAGCCTGCGGCGCGCACTCTACGATCAGCGCGAGATACGACGCGGCCCGGCACGCCCGCCCGCCCACCCGCCTCAACCCGAGACGAGCGGACCGTGCCATGCCGTGCCGTGCCGTGCCGTGCAATCGTCGGCGCATCTCCCCTGACCTGGTGCTGCACGGACGCGCCGAGCGCGACAGACGACCGACGCCTACGACGCGTATTCGCCGGAGGGGCGCCCATGTCCACTGGCTACAGCCGCTCCTGCCGGGTATCTGGCTGAGCATGCTCGGCTCTGATCTACACCTCGCACAGCGCGGCAACCACGGTGTGGGCCTTCGTGGGAGCGATTCTCATCGTGCCGGCGGTGAGTCGGTGCAACGTCCGGCTACGGATGGAACTCATCTGAGGCGCGATCCGGACTTTTCGGAGTTCGGCGGTCCGCGGATGTCGAGAACGTGCCGCCGGCGCCGTCCCAGGGACATCAGCGGTCACCACCGGCCGCACGAGGAAGAGGGAGAAACCAACATGGCAATTCAGCGGATGGACAACGTCGGCATCGTCGTCGAGGACATGGACGCCGCCATCGCGTTCTTCGTGGAACTCGGTCTGGAGCTGGAGGGCAGGGCGGAGGTCGAGGGCCTCTTCGCCGACCAGTGCACCGGACTCGACGACGTCCGCTGTGACATCGCGATGGTCCGGACCCCGGACGGTCACAGCCGGCTCGAGCTGGCGAAGTACCGCAGCCCCGCGGCGATCAGCGCCGGGCCGCGCAACCGGCCGCACAACATTCTGGGCACGCACCGCGTCATGTTCGCCGTCGACGACATCAAGGACACCGTTGCCCGCCTGCGCCCTCACGGAGCCGAACTCGTCGGCGAGATCGCCCGGTTCGAGGACAGCTATCTGCTCTGCTACCTCCGCGGCCCGGAAGGCATCATCGTCGGGCTGGCCGAGCAGCTGCACTGAGTACGAGGAGCCGAACCGTGCCGCCGAACGGAAGCCATGGGATGGACCTCGGAGAGAGTTGGCTCGCCGCCTCTGACGTCGTTTGTCGGCGTGGCGGAACTGTCGGCGAGTCGGGCGGCCCGTGGACGATTTGGCACACACGGATCAGCCGGCCCCGGCGCTACGTGAAAGGCCGGTCCGCCCCCTCGAAGGACGTCATGCGCCGCATCGGCGACGCCTTCACGCCCGCGCCGGAACCGACGAGCGAAACCAGAACCGAGACCGGAACCGAGACCGTGGGCAGCAGGGTGGCCCGCGCCCGGCGGCGCCGCCGTATCCAATAAAAGCAAAAGCCCCAGGTCACGGCGAGTGAGTCCTGGGGCTTCTACGGAGCCGCCTTCGGGATTCGAACCCGAGACCTACGCATTACGAGTGCGTTGCTCTGGCCATCTGAGCTAAGGCGGCGCGCTGTCTGCACCATGGTGCAGTCAGCAACGTCGCCAAGTCTACACAGTTTTTGGGGGTGCTCCGCACACCCCCCGAGGAGGCCCCGGGATGCGCGTCCCAGGGTGCCGAAAAGTTCCCCTGCACCCCTTATGAGCAGCGCTTTCCGTCCTTGGGCGGGGTGCCGTCCAAGAGGTACGTGTTGATCGCGGAGTCGATGCAGGCACTGCCGCGGCCGTACGCGGTGTGGCCGTCGCCCACGTAGGTGAGGAGCGTGCCGGAGTCGAGCTGGCCGGCGAGGGCCTGCGCCCAGCGGTACGGGGTGGCCGGGTCGCGGGTCGTGCCGACGACGACGATCGGGGCGGCGCCCTTCGCCTCGATGCGGTGGGGCTCACCGGTCGCCTTCACCGGCCAGTACGTGCAGTTCAGCGCCGCCCACGCGAGGCCTTCGCCGAAGACCGGGGACGCTTTCTCGAAGGACGGCAGGGCCGCCTTCACGTCGTCGGGGCTCTTGAAGGACGGGGGCAGGTCGAGGCAGTTCACGGCCGCGTTGGCTGCCATCAGGTTCGCGTACGTGCCGTCGCCGTCCCGCTCGTAGTAGCTGTCGGAGAGGGCGAGCAGACCCGCGCCGTCCTTGTCCTTGATCGCCGAGCTGAGCGCGGAGCGCAGCTGCGCCCAATCCTCCTTGTTGTACATCGCCGCGATCACGCCGGTCGTGGCGAGGGCCTCGCCGAGCTTGCGGCCCGAAGGGTCACCGGTGGGGATGGGCGTGCGGTCCAGTTCGGTGAAGAAGGACTTGAGGCGCTTGCTCGCGTCGGCGGCGCTCCCGGTGCCCAGGGGGCAGTCGGAGCGCCGTGCGCAGTCCTTCGCGAACGACTGGAACGCCGTCTCGAAGCCGGCCGTCTGGTCGCGGTTCATCTCCCGCGCCGGCAGGGACGGGTCCATCGCGCCGTCCAGGACCATGCGGCCGACCCGCTCCGGATAGAGCCCCGCATAGGTCGCCCCGAGGAACGTGCCGTACGACGCCCCGACATAGTTCAGTTTGTCGTCGCCTAGCGCCGCGCGCAGGATGTCCATGTCGCGGGCCGCCTCGACCGTGGAGACGTGCGGCAGCACCTTGCCGGACCTCGCCTCGCAGCCGGCCGCGAACTTCTCGAAGGCCGCCGACAGTCCCTTCGTCTCCGCCTGGTCGTCGGGCGTGACGTCGGTCTGCGTGTACGCGTCCATCTGCTTGCCGTTGAGGCACTCGACCGGTTCGCTGCGGGCGACGCCGCGCGGGTCGACCGCGACCATGTCGTAGCGGGCGCGGACCGCCGCCGGGTAGCCGAGGGCGGCGTACGACTGGAGGTAGCCGATCGCCGAGCCGCCGGGTCCGCCGGGATTGACCAGGAGTGAGCCGAGTCGCTTGCCCGGGCCGGTGGCCTTCTTGCGGGCGACGGCCAGCTTGATGTCACCGGCTTCCGGCTTCGCGTAGTCCAGCGGCACCTTCATCGTGGTGCATTCGAAGCCGGGGACGCCGCACTCGCGCCAGCTCAGCGTCTGCCCGTAGTAGGCGGAAAGGTTGGCGGGGGTCGCCTTGGGCAGCGCGGCGAGCGAGACGTCCGACGTCCGTGTGCTTCCCGAACTCCCTGGTGAGCAGGCGGACATGAGGAGCCCGGCGACGGCGAGCAGGGTTCCACAGGCCCGAAGGCCTCGGACAGGGGAATGGTGGCGCCTGAAGTACATCAGCCGAGCGTAACCGTCCGCGTTCGGTCAGTAGCGATGTGCGGCGACCGCGCCTCGTACGAGTTACCCGAAGGGCGTCTCAGCCCGCCCGCAGCGCCATCGTCATCGCCTCCACCGCGAGCAGCGGCGCCACATTGCGGTCGAGCGCGTCACGGCATTCGGCGATCGCCTCGATGCGGCGGAGCGTGGCCTCGGGCGAGGCCCCGCGGGCGAGGCGCTCCAGGATGTCCTGCGCATCGGTGTTCGCGAGGGCGACGCGGGAGCCGAGCTGCAGGGCGAGCACATCGCGGTAGAAGCCCGTCAGGTCCGTGAGGGCCAGGTCGAGGCTGTCTCGCTGCGTACGCGTTCTGCGGCGCTTCTGGCGGTCCTCCAGCTCCTTCATGGCGCCCGCCGTGCCCCTCGGCATCCGGCTGCCGCTCTGTCCGCCGAGCGCCGCCTTCAGCTCCTCGGTCTCTTTGGCCTCGACCTCCTCGGCGAGCTGCTTGGTGTCCTCCGCCGCGGTGTCGATCAGCTCCTGCGCGGCCTTGAGGCACCCGCCGATGTCGTCGATCCGCAGGGGCAGCTTCAGCACCGCCGCTCTGCGCGCTCGCGCGCGTGCGTCCGTGGCCAGGCGCCGCGCACGGTCGATGTGGCCCTGCGTGGCGCGGGCGGCTTCGGCGGCGACGGCCGGCTCGATGCCGTCGCGTCGCACGAGCATGTCGGCCACCGCCTCGACGGCGGGCGTACGCAGCGTCAGGTGCCGGCAGCGGGAGCGGATCGTGGGCAGCACGTCTTCGAGGGAAGGCGCGCAGAGCAGCCAGACGGTCCGCGGGGCGGGCTCCTCCACGGCCTTCAGAAGTACGTTCCCCGCGCCCTCCGTGAGGCGGTCCGCGTCTTCCATGACGATGACCTGCCAGCGGCCCACGGCGGGCGACAGCTGCGCTCTGCGGACGAGCTCGCGGGTCTCCTTCACGCCGATGGAGAGCAGATCCGTACGGACGATCTCCACGTCGGCGTGCGTGCCGACGAGGCTGGTGTGACAGCCGTCGCAGAATCCGCAGCCGGGGGCTCCGCCCAGCGCTCGGTCCGGGCTGACGCACTGGAGCGCCGCGGCGAACGCACGCGCCGCCGTCGCCCGCCCCGCGCCGGGCGGACCGGTGAACAGCCAGGCGTGCGTCATCTTGGATGCCTCGGGCAGCGGCGCCTTCGCCGCCGTGGCCGTGACGAGCGCGTCGGCGTCCCGCGCGGCGGCGTCGAGCTGCGCGGCCACGCGCTCCTGACCCACCAGGTCGTCCCATACGGGCATGGACTACCGCCTCACCGTCGAACTCCGGCACTTCGCTCTACCGGATTCATTGTGCGGGACGGCACTGACAACGCCGTCCGGCGACCGAGCCGCCCGGCCCTCCCGGCGATCGGGCCGACGATCGCTCGCCGGACGGCGGCAGGACCCTCCCCGGCCGACTCGGCGCCGACCCGGTCGGGTCAGCGCCGCGCGCCGTCGGCTCAGCGCCGTGTCCCGTCGGCTCAGCGCCGCCCCCGGCGCTTGCCGCTCGTGCCCTCGTCTCCGTCGTCGTCGTGCCCACCGAGCAGTTCGTCCGCCAGCGTCGGCAGGTCGTCCAGCGGGGTCTCCTCCGCCCAGTCGGGCCTCGGCCGCTGACGGGGCCGGCCCTCCTCGTCGACCTGGGGCAGCTCACGCGTCCGGTCGTTCGCACCATGACCGGTACCCGCACCTCCGGCCGACGGCGCCGAAGTCTGGCGCTCGTCACGGAAGTACCCCGGAGGAACCCGATCCGCCGGCCCGCCATCGCCGGCACCAGCACCGCTGCCGACGGAGTCATCACGCACCGGCGGCAGCACCGCCGTCTCGTCGGCGGCCCTCGCCTGGCGTGCGGGATTCGGCGGCATCGGCAGCTGAGTGGTCTCGTCGTTGTCCCCGCCGCGCCAAGCACCGCGCCCAGCCCCGGCCCCTGCCTCGGAACTCGTACCTGCGTCCCTGACCGGTGGCAGCACGGCCGTTTCGTCGGCCGCGCCACCCGTGGGATTCACCACGGGCGTGGGAACGGTGGTCTCGTTGTCGGCCCTGGAGGACCGGCCGGCACCCTCGGACGTGGCCCCGGCCGCAGAAGCAGCCGCTGACTCGGACGCGGCCGAAGCCGACGCCGCAGAGGCAGCCGCCGCGGACGCCGCCGCCAGCCGACGGGCCTCCTCCGCCCGCAGCAGCGCCTCCTCCGCCTTGCGCTGCTTCTCCAGGCGTCGTTCCTCGGCCTCCGCGCGCAGGCGCGCCTCTTCCTCCGCCTGACGGCGGCGGCGCTCCTCCTCGGCGGCCCGGGTCTGTTCCTCGGCGAGGAGCCTGGCGCGCTCCTCCTCGGCACGGCGACGCGACTCCTCGGCGCGTTGGCGGGCCGCTTCGGCCTGGCGCTCGGCCTCGCGCCGCTGCGCCTCCTCCAGCTCGCGCTGCTTGCGCTCCTCCTCCTCGGCGCGCAGCTTGGCGAGCTGTGCCAGCCGCTCGCGTTCGACGCGCTCCTCCTCGGCCTTGCGGGCGGCCTCGGCCTCGGCCTTCCTGCGGGCCTCCTCCTCGGCGGCCTTGCGGGCCTCTTCCTGGGCCTTCACCTCGGCGTCGGAGAGCGGCAGCACCATGTCGAGCCGGTGCCGGACCACGGTGGTGACGGCTTCCGGCTCCTGGGCCGCGTCGACGACGAGGTAACGGCCGGGGTCGGCGGCGGCGAGCGTGAGGAAACCGGAGCGCACGCGCGCGTGGAACTCGGCCGGCTCCGATTCGAGACGGTCGGGCGCCTCCGTGAACCGCTCGCGGGCCGCCTGCGGGTCGACGTCGAGCAGAACGGTCAGATGCGGTACGAGTCCGCCGGTCGCCCAGCGGTTGATGCGGGCGACCTCGGTCGGCGACAGGTCACGGCCGGCCCCCTGGTAGGCGACGGACGAGTCGATGTAGCGGTCGGAGATGACGACGGCGCCGCGCTCGAGGGCGGGCCGTACGACGGTGTCCACGTGCTCCGCGCGGTCGGCGGCGTACAGGAGGGCCTCGGCGCGGTGCGAGAGGCCGGCCGACGACACGTCGAGGAGGATCGAGCGCAGCCGCTTGCCGACCGGGGTCGCGCCGGGTTCGCGGGTGACGACGACCTCGTGGCCCTTGCCGCGGATCCACTCGGCGAGTGCCTCGGCCTGGGTCGACTTCCCGGCGCCGTCACCGCCCTCCAGGGCGATGAAGAAGCCGGTGGCGGCGGGGGCCTGCGCCGGATCGTTCCCGCCCAGCAGGGCGTCGCGCAGGTCGTGCCGCAGGGGCACTCCGCTGCGGTCGTCGGCCTTGGCGAGCACGAGGGCGGCCACGGGCAGCAGCAGGGCGCCTACGAGCATCAGCGTGAAGGCCGCGCCGCCGTGCGCGAACACGAACTTGCCGTTGACCAGCCGGTGCGGGCCGATGGCGGCCGCGAGCAGAGGCGCGGCGACGGCGGCGACCGCGACGGACACACGGACGACGGCCTGGAGGTGCTCGGTCGTGCGGGCGCGCCGGTAGTCCTCGGACTCCTGGTCGAGGAGGGTGTGCCCGGTGTTGGCGGCGATGCCCGCGGTGACGCCGGCGACGGTGACGATCAGCAGGACGCTGGTGACGTCGGGGACCAGGCCGGCGGCGAGCAGGGCGATGCCGGTCAGGGCGATCGCCAGCGCGAGGAGCCTGCGGCGCGACAGCGACGGCAGCACGGAGGGCGCCGAGCGGATGCCGACGACCGTGCCGCCGGTGAGCCCGAGCACGAGCAGCCCGAACATCACCGGGCCGCCGGACAGGTCCTTGGCGTGCAGTACGGAGACGGCGACGGCCGCCGAGATCGCCCCGGCGACGGCGGCACAGGCGAGGACGAGGAGCGGGATGGCTCCCGTGCGTCCCTTGTCGACGCCGCTACCGGTCTTGGGGCGGCGCAGGCCCTCGAGCGGCGACCGCGCGCGCGGGGTCTGCGTGTCGGGCAGTTCGAGGAAGAAGACGACGGAGAGCGAGGCGGCGAACAGACCGGCCGCCACGTAGGAGGCCAGCGCGGCCTGGTGCAGGCCGAACCAGTCGACCCCGGCCCCGATCAGATTCCCCACGAGAGTGACGACGACGAGCGCGGCGGCCGCGAGGGGCAGCGCCACGAAACCGGTGCGCAGGGAGAGGCGTCGCAGCGCGTCCATGTGGTCGGGCAGCGGGCGTACGGCGGCGCCTTCGAGGGGCGGCGCGGGCAGCAGCGCGGGCGCCGCGCTCTCGCACGACACGGTCCAGAAGCGCTCGGCGACGCCGACCACGAAGGCGGTGACGAGCAGGACGGCCAGCGCGTTGTCCGGGGTCCAGTCGATCCACAGGGGCGCGACGATGAGGAGCGCGGCCCGCACGCCGTCCGCGCCGACCATCGTCCAGCGCCGGTCGAGGGGGCCGTCCTTGGAGGTCAGCGACGTGAGCGGGCCGAGGAGTACGGCTCCGAAGAGCAGCGTCGACAGGACGCGCGCGCCGAACACGGCGGCGACGGCGAAGGCCACGCCCCGGTATCCGCCCCCGAACGAGCCCTCGGAGACGGCCACCTGAAGGGCCAGCACCACGAGCACGAGAAGTCCGAGCGCGTCACCGATGCCGCCCACGAGTTGGGCGCTCCACAGTCGTTTCAGCTGCGGCACCCGCAGCAGGGCGCGGACTGCGCGCTCCCGGGAATCTGCGACCAGGGCGTCGTCGGGGGCCGGATTCTTGGCCGTTGGCTGCTCGGCTCGCGTCATTCGTCCAGCCTATCCGGACCCACTGACTCCCCGAAGGTCCACCCGAACATACGGCCGCCGGGGCACTCGCCCCGGCGGCCGTATGACATTCACGCGCGCGTGCACACTTCCGTGTGCCTACTCCTCCGTAGAGGTCGATTTCGAAGCCGCCGCCTTCTTGGCCGTCGTCTTCTTCGCGGCGGTCGTCTTCTTCGCGGCCGTCGTCTTCGAAGTGGCGGTCTTCTTGGCAGCCGTCTTCTTGGCGGGCGCCTTCTTCGCCGGAGCCTTCTTCGCGGCCTTCTTGGCCGTCTTCTTGGCGGGACCCTTCGCCCGCTTCTCGGCGAGCAGTTCGTAGCCGCGCTCGGGCGTGATCTCCTCGACGGAGTCGGACGACCTGAGCGTCGCGTTCGTCTCGCCGTCCGTGACGTACGCGCCGAAGCGGCCGTCCTTGACGACGACGGGCTTCCCGCTGACCGGGTCCTCGCCGAGCTCCTTCAGCGGCGGCTTGGCGGCCGCGCGCCCACGCTGCTTGGGCTGCGCGTAGATCGCGAGAGCCTCCTCCAGCGTGATGGCGAAGAGCTGCTCCTCGGTCTCCAGGGAGCGCGAGTCGGTGCCCTTCTTCAGGTACGGCCCGTACCGCCCGTTCTGCGCGGTGATCTCGACGCCCTCGGCGTCGGCACCGACCACGCGCGGGAGGGACATCAGCTTGAGGGCGTCGTCCAGGGTGACCGTGTCGATGGACATCGACTTGAAGAGCGACGCCGTACGCGGCTTGACCGCGTTCTTGCCGGTCTTCGGGGTGCCCTCGGGGAGCACCTCGGTGACGTACGGCCCGTAGCGACCGTCCTTCGCGATGATCTGGTTCCCGGAGACGGGGTCGGCGCCCAGCTCGAAGTCGCCGCTCGGCTTGGCGAGGAGCTCCTCCGCGTACTCGACGGTGAGCTCGTCCGGAGCGAGATCCTCCGGCACGTCCGCGCGCTGGTGGTTCTCGGAGTCGCGCTCGCCGCGCTCGACGTAGGGGCCGTAGCGGCCGACCCGCAGGACGATGCCTTCGCCGACGGGGAAGGACGACACCTCGCGGGCGTCGATCGCGCCCAGGTCGGTGACGAGCTCCTTGAGGCCGCCGAGGTGGTCGCCGTCGCCGTTGCCCGCGTCGGCGGCTCCTCCGGAGCCCTCGCCCTCACCGAAGTAGAAACGCTTCAGCCACGGCACGGCCTGGGCCTCACCGCGTGCGATGCGGTCGAGGTCGTCCTCCATCTTCGCGGTGAAGTCGTAGTCGACGAGCCGCCCGAAGTGCTTCTCCAGGAGGTTGACTACGGCGAAGGACAGGAAGGAGGGCACAAGCGCCGTCCCCTTCTTGAACACATAGCCGCGGTCGAGGATGGTCCCGATGATCGACGCGTACGTCGACGGGCGGCCGATCTCTCGCTCTTCCAGCTCCTTGACCAGGCTGGCCTCGGTGTAACGGGCCGGCGGCTTGGTCGCGTGGCCGTCGACGGTGATCTCCTCGGCGGACAGGGCGTCACCCTCGGAGACCTGCGGCAGCCGGCGCTCACGGTCGTCGAGTTCGGCGTTCGGGTCGTCCGCGCCCTCGACGTAGGCCTTGAGGAAGCCGTGGAAGGTGATCGTCTTGCCGGAGGCGGAGAACTCGGCGTTACGGCCGTCGGCGGAGGTGCCGCCGATCTTGACCGTGACGGAGTTTCCGACCGCGTCCTTCATCTGGGAGGCGACGGTCCGCTTCCAGATCAGCTCGTAGAGCCGGAACTGGTCCCCGGTCAGGCCGGTCTCGGCGGGCGTGCGGAAACGATCACCCGAAGGGCGGATCGCCTCGTGTGCCTCCTGCGCGTTCTTGACCTTGCCGGCGTACGTGCGCGGCTTGTCCGGCAGGTAGTCGGCCCCGTACAGCTGCGTGACCTGCGCACGAGCGGCCGAGACCGCCGTGTCGGACAGGGTCGTGGAGTCCGTACGCATATAGGTGATGAAGCCGTTCTCGTACAGCTTCTGGGCCACCTGCATCGTGGCCTTCGCGCCGAAGCCGAGCTTGCGGCTCGCCTCCTGCTGCATCGTCGTCGTGCGGAACGGGGCGTACGGCGAGCGGCGGTACGGCTTCGACTCGACGGACCGTACGGCGAAGTTCGTGTTCTCCAGGGCGGCGGCGAGCGCGCGGGCGTTCGTCTCGTCCAGAGCCAGCACATTCGCGGACTTCAGCCGGCCGAGCGAGTCGAAGTCGCGGCCCTGCGCGATGCGCTGCCCGTCGACTGCGCTCAGGCGGGCCACGAGGTTCGACGGGTCGCTGGCGTCGCCGGAGCGGCCGGTCGCGAAGGTGCCCGTCAGGTCCCAGTACTCGGCGGAGCGGAAGGCGATGCGCTCGCGCTCCCGCTCGACGACGAGGCGGGTGGCCACGGACTGGACGCGGCCCGCCGACAGGCGCGGCATGACCTTCTTCCACAGGACCGGCGAGACCTCGTAGCCGTAGAGGCGGTCGAGGATGCGGCGGGTCTCCTGGGCGTCGACCATGCGTTTGTTGAGCTCGCGCGGGTTGGCGACGGCGCTGCGGATCGCGTCCTTGGTGATCTCGTGGAAGACCATCCGGTGGACGGGAACCTTGGGCTTCAGGACCTCGAGGAGGTGCCACGCGATGGCTTCGCCCTCGCGGTCCTCATCGGTGGCGAGGAAGAGTTCGTCGGAGTCCTTCAGCAGGTCCTTGAGCTTCTTGACCTGGGCTTTCTTGTCCGCGTTGACCACATAGATCGGCTGGAAGTCGTGTTCGACGTCCACACCGAGCCGGCGCACCTCGCCGGTGTACTTCTCGGGCACCTCGGCGGCGCCGCTCGGGAGGTCGCGGATGTGCCCGACGCTCGCTTCGACGACGTATCCAGGACCGAGGTAGCCCTTGATCGTCTTCGCCTTGGCAGGCGACTCGACGATGACGAGTCGGCGGCCGCCCTGTGCGGTCTCGCTGGTCGGGGACAACTTCGCTCTTCTCTCCGGTCGGCGCTGGGGATCCCCCGCGCCCTCAGGACGTGGGGGTCGGCACTGCGGTACGTGCGGTGACGCTGCGGAGTGTGACGGTACCTCCCGCCCCCGTGTCAAACGGGAAAAGCCCGCAACGGCCACTCGAACGGTAACCCGACTACCGACGATCCTGCCGCCCGGAGTGCCCACAGGGTGTCCGGAACATCCACCGGGCCCTCACCCGGGACGCCCCCTGCGGGCCGCCGCTCAGAACCGGCCGAAGCACCACACCCCGAGTACCAGGGAGGCCACCGCGGCCAGCGTGGCGAGCGTCGCCGATGCGACAGGGTTCACACCGTCGGCGACGGGGGCGCGGTGCAGGACACGCGCCCCGGTCCACAGCAGCAGTCCCGCCCCGAACAGCGTGAACACGGTCCCGGCGAAGATCGCTGGTCCGCTTTCCATGGCTTTTCCTCCCGGCGCCGGTGTCCCTGGCCGGTGAGGCTGACACGCACGGGAGACGACAGGGCGAACCCCGGGTGAACGACCGCCGTGGCATGCCTGTGGCAACGATGTCACGGGCGCGGTCGGAGATCTTTTGAGGCCTCTCGGAAGATCTCCGGGCCCTTCCGAGATCTTCCGAGATCTTCCGAAAGAAAATGCAGAGCGGAATCGTGTCAGCCCCCGCGTCAGACCTGGGCGGGCTCCAGGAACCCCTGCTCGACGAGCATCCTGATCTGCGCGGGCGTGCGGTCCCGCAGCAAGACCGGGTCCTCCCCCACGAGTTGCGCGATGGCGTCGAGGATCCGCCCGGCGCTGAGGGTGCCGTCGCAGACGCCCGCGAACCCGGCGCCGATCGTGTCCACCTTCGTGGCCCGGCGCATCCCGCGGTGCTGGCGCAGCACCACGTGCTCCGGGTCCTCGGCCCCTGGCAGCCCGACCTGCTCCTGCACGACCTCGCCCGCGAGCCTGAAGTGGGCGCCGAGCAGGGCGGCGTCGTCGTGCGTGCGCAGATAGTCGAGGCGCTCGAAGTGCGCCCGCACGGTGTCCCCGAGGGGCTGTTCGACGGAGTGCGGCCATTCCTCCACCGTGACGGACGGCTCGACACCCTCCGGGGCCTTGCGCAGGGTGATCCAGCCGAACCCGACGCCCCGCACCTTGCGCGCCTCGAACTCGTCGAGCCACGCGTCGTACAGCGCCGCGTACTCCGCCGGGTCCGTACGGTGATCCCCGGCGTCCCGCAGCCACAACTCGGCGTACTGCGTGATGTCCTGCACCTCGCGCTGCACGACCCAGGCGTCGCACCCGCGCGGCACCCAGGACCGGAGCCGGTCGGTCCACTCCTCCCCGTCGACGTGCTGCCAGTTGGCGAGAAACTGGGCGTACCCACCTTCGTTCAGTCGTGCCCCCGCCTCCTGAACGAGCGTGCGGCACAGATCGTCCCCGGCCATCCCGCCGTCGCGGTACGTCAGCCGCGCACCGGGCGAGATGACGAAGGGCGGATTCGACACGATCAGGTCGTACGTCTTGTCGCCCACGGGCTCGAACAGCGAGCCCTCGTGCAGGTCGGCGGGGCCGGTACCGGAGAGAGCGAGGGTCAGCGCCGTCATGTGCAGGGCGCGCGGGTTGAGGTCGGTGGCGACGACGCGCGTGGCGTGCCGGGTGGCGTGCAGGGCCTGGATCCCGGAACCCGTACCGAGGTCGAGCGCGCTCTCCACGGGCGTGCGTACGGTGATCCCGGACAGCGTCGTGGACGCACCGCCGACGCCGAGGACGACGCCCTCGGCGCGGCTGCCGATGCCGCCGGCGCCGCCGACGGCGCACCCGAGGTCGGACACGATGAACCAGTCCTCGCCGTCGGGCCCGCCATACGGCCGTACGTCGACGGTCGCGGCGACCTCGTCGTCACCGGCGCGCGTCAGCCACCCGCTCTCCAGGCACTCCTCGGCGGGCAGAACGGCCGCCACGCGCGCGTACTCCGCGGGCTGCTGCAACAGGAACAGCCGTACGAGCGTCTCCAGCGGGCTGTCCCCGCGGGTCGCCCGCAGGGCGGGGACGGTCTCGCTCCGCGCGAGCGCCGCGTAGGCGGGCGCCCCGAGCAGCTCGAGCAGGCCGTCGGCGGTGAACTCGGCCCCCAACAGGGACTCACGCAGCCGGGCGGCGACATCGTCACGGTCAATGGACGGCAACTTGGACAGACTGGAGCTACTCACGCCCCCATTGTCACCCCGGACCCCCGATGGCCACCCACATACGACGTGTCCCCGGCATCGTGTGAAGACGGCACCAGGGACACGGGGAAACGTCAGCGCTCCGAGTCGGCTCGCCCCGGGGCCAGCGCCCAAAGTCCGCTCACCGTAGAACCGACTCGCGTTGGAGCCGGCTCACCGTAGAACCCACTCGTCTTGGAGTCGGCTCACCGTAGAGCTGACTCACCGTAGGGCTGACTCACCGTAAGGACAGCTCCCGGAGTCAGCTCGCCTGAACCAGCAGGCGAAGCCGGCTCACCTGGGACATCACCCGAAGCCGGCGCCCGGAGGGGGCCGGTCCCCGAAGCCAGCTCACCTGAGCCGACTCCGGGGATCGGCTCACCCGCGTCAGCTTTTGGAAGGAGCCGGGGACGCGGACGCGCTCTTGCAGCTTTCCTGCTTCGCCATCGCCTTGCCGACGTCGCCCTCCTCCAGCTTCTTGAGCGCGTCGCTCCCGCTCTGGCTCAGCTTGTCGAGCTCGCCCGCGATGCCCTTGAGGCCGTCGGCGAACTTCGCCTGGTCCTTCGTGTTGAGCTTGTCGACCTGCTTCCTCAGGTCCGCGTACGAGGCCGAGATCGCGTTGAGCTCCTTGACCGCGTCCTTCTGCTTCTTCTCGCCGCCGTCGACCGGCGGGGGCCCCGCCTTGTCCACGGCCGAACCGATCGCCTTGTAGGCGTCGGACATGTCCTGGAAGGCCTGCGAGTCGGTGCTCTGGACGTCCGCGGGCTTGCTGTTGTCCGAGGTCTCCTTCTGGATCGCGGCGTTGGCGTCCTCGATCTTCTTGGCCTGCGGCTGGACCGAGTCACAGACCGTCTTGGCCCAGGAGTCGAGCTTCTCGTTGCCGTCGTCGCCGCCGCATCCCGACAGCGCAAGCACCAGTACCGCACCGCCGGACAGTGCGGCTGCAAGCTTCTTGTTCACCGGATTGGTCCCTTCCATGGCTCTCGGCCCCGGAACATACACGCCAAGTGGGCGACAATCGCATGCTGAACGTCCGCTATGAGTGCGTTATCGGCTTTTTGCAGCCATTTGCACCAAGAGAGATAAGCCTCACTGAAAAACCGTCACCTGACACGGGCGGGCGGGCAGCGCGGGCGAGGGCGCCGCGCCCCCCCCCCGCCCGTTGAGCTCGCGGCCGTACCTGACCAGGTGAAACCCGAGGTCAGGAAACCACCGCCGGATCTGCCTCCCGCTTCGATACGTGGTCGGAGTTGTCGTCGTCGCCGACCGCGATGCCACGCCTCTTGGAGACGTAGACGGAGCCGACGATCACGCCGATCGCCAGCACGGCGACGACGATCCGTACGCCCAGGCTCGCGTCCGTCCCGTAGCTGAACTTGACGACCGCGGGCGCGATGAGGAGCGCCACCAGGTTCATCACCTTCAGCAGCGGGTTGATCGCGGGACCGGCCGTGTCCTTGAACGGGTCGCCGACCGTGTCGCCGATCACGGTCGCGGCGTGGGCCTCGCTGCCCTTGCCGCCGTGGTGCCCGTCCTCGACGAGTTTCTTCGCGTTGTCCCACGCGCCACCGGAGTTGGCGAGGAAGACCGCCATCAGCGTTCCGGTGCCGATCGCGCCGGCGAGGAACGAACCGAGGGCACCGACACCGAGCGTGAACCCGATCGCGATGGGCGCGAGAACGGCGAGCAGACCCGGCGTGGCCAACTCCCGCAAGGCGTCCTTCGTACAGATGTCGACGACACGCCCGTACTCCGGCTTCTCCGAGTAGTCCATGATCCCGGGGTGTTCGCGGAACTGCCGCCGCACCTCGTAGACCACGGCACCCGCGGACCGCGACACCGCGTTGATCGCGAGTCCGGAGAAGAGGAAGACGACCGCGGCGCCGGCGATCAGACCCACCAGGTTGTTGGGCTGCGAGATGTCCATCACGAGGTTCATCGGGCCGCCGTCGCCGACCTTCTCGCCGACGTCCTTGGCGGCGGAGACGATCGCGTCACGGTAGGACCCGAAGAGCGCCGAGGCCGCGAGTACGGCCGTGGCGATGGCGATTCCCTTGGTGATGGCCTTGGTCGTGTTGCCCACGGCGTCCAGGTCGGTGAGGACCTGCGCGCCCGAGCCCGTCACGTCACCGGACATCTCGGCGATGCCCTGCGCGTTGTCGGAGACGGGTCCGAAGGTGTCCATGGCGACGATGACGCCGACCGTGGTGAGCAGACCCGTGCCCGCGAGGGCGACCGCGAACAGCGCCAGCATGATCGACGTGCCACCGAGCAGGAACGCCCCGTACACGCCGAGACCGATCAACAGGCCGGTGTAGACGGCCGATTCGAGGCCGATGGAGATTCCGGCGAGCACCACGGTGGCGGGTCCCGTGAGCGACGACTTGCCGATGTCGCGGACCGGGCGCCGACTGGTCTCGGTGAAGTAGCCCGTGAGCTGCTGGATCAGCGCGGCGAGCACGATACCGATGGCGACGGCGACCAGGGCCAGGATCCGCGGATCGCCGTCCTTCACCTTGATCGCCGCGTCGGTGACGCCGTTGAGCCCGGCATACGTCGCCGGCAGATACGTGTAGACCGCTGTGGCCACCAGGGCGAGCGAGATGACCGCGGAGATGAAGAACCCGCGGTTGATCGCGCTCATCCCGCTGCGGTCGGTCCGGCGCGGCGCCACGGCAAAGATTCCGATCATCGCCGTCACTACGCCGATCGCGGGAACGATCAGCGGGAAGGCGAGCCCGGAGTCGCCGAAGGCCGCCTTGCCGAGGATCAGCGCGGCGACCAGCGTGACGGCGTACGACTCGAAGAGGTCGGCGGCCATACCGGCACAGTCGCCGACGTTGTCGCCCACGTTGTCGGCGATGGTCGCGGCATTACGCGGATCATCCTCCGGAATGCCCTTCTCGACCTTGCCGACCAGGTCGGCGCCGACGTCGGCGGCCTTGGTGAAGATGCCTCCTCCGACACGCATGAACATCGCGATGAGCGCCGCGCCGAGGCCAAATCCTTCGAGGACCTTGGGCGCGTCGGCCGCGTAGACCAGCACGACACAGGAGGCGCCGAGCAGACCCAGCCCCACTGTGAACATGCCGACTACGCCACCCGTGCGAAAAGCGATCTTCATGGCCTTGTGCGAGACGGCGGTGAGATCCTTTTCCGGCTCACCTTCCGCCGGGGTGGCTTCCCTGGCCGCGGCGGCGACGCGCACATTGCTGCGCACCGCGAGCCACATTCCGATGTATCCGGTGGTCGCCGAGAACACCGCGCCGATCAGGAAGAAGATCGAACGCCCGGCTCGTTGATTCCAATCGTCCGCGGGCAGCAACATGAGCAGGAAGAACACCACGACGGCGAATACCGCGAGGGTCCGCAGCTGCCGCCCGAGATAGGCATTCGCGCCTTCCTGGACCGCTGCCGCGATCTTCTTCATGCTGTCGGTGCCCTCGCCCGCCGCCAGTACCTGGCGTACGAGCACTGCGGCCACCACGAGGGCGGCGAGCGCGACGATCCCGATCACCACGACGATGAGCCGGTTGTCGTCGGTCAGGACCGCGGCTGCGAAGGTTGAGGGGTGGTCAAACGCTTGAGGGGTAGAAAGCCCCGCCATTCGTCCTCCTTGACGCTTGGGCTGAGCTCAAGATGTGGACGGATTGTAGGGAGCGGCGCCTGATCAAAACAGTGCGCGAGAAACGGAATTTGCCATCCGTTACTACCCGGCAAATGATCGTCCAACACGATGGGCGCACAGGAAGCAGTAATGCCCTGAAAGCATTGAGGCTTGATCCAATTATGATCGACGATCTAGGAAACGCAAAAGGGCCCTGCTCACCGGGGTGACTGCAGGGCCTCGAACCAGAAACGATCAGATGGGGGCACCGCCGGGCGGAGCCACAGGCGGGCGGATCAGGGGGCGTTGCGCGGACGCCCGGGGGGCCGCGTCAGGACGGAAGCGTCGCCGGCGTGGTCGGCCAAGTCATCCGAATGAGTCCACCGGACTCGTCCGTGGTGACCTCCACGTCGTCGACGAGGCCACTGATGACGGCGAGGCCCATGTCGTCCTCACCCTCCTCCAGATCGTCCGACCCGCCGGGCGCGCCGGACGACTGATCGCCCGGGGCACTCCGCGGAGCCTCGTCCCCGACCTCGATGGAGAACTGCTTCTCCTCTTCGGTGAGAATTACCCGAACGGGTGCAGCGATACCGCTGCTCCGGTGAAGACCGACGGCGCGGCTGCAGGCCTCGCCGACAGCGAGCCTGACCTCGTCGAGCACGGCCTCGTCCACTCCGGCCCTGCGCGCCACCGCGGCCGCCACCAGGCGGGCGGTTCTGACGTGCTCGGGCTGCGCGCTGAATCGGAGTTCGACGGTGGCCATGCATCCCCCTCGGATGTACGGGCGTGCTCTGAAGGGACCGGGCCATCGGCCCGGCCCCCACTTCCGCTCAGCCACCGGCCTGTGGGCCGGTGACCGATCAGTCGGTAGCCGCTACGGCTTCCTCGACCGAGGTGTGGATGGGGAACACCTTGGTCAGGCCGGTGATACGGAAGATCTTGAGAATGCGCTCCTGGTTGCAGACCAGTCGCAGCGAGCCCTCATGGGCCCGCACTCGCTTCAGTCCGCCCACCAGCACGCCGAGCCCGGTGGAGTCGAGGAAATCGACTCCCTCCATGTCGACGACAAGGTGGAAGCTGCCGTCGTTCACCAGCTCGACCAGCTGCTCTCGCAGCTTGGGCGCGGTATATACATCGATTTCGCCACCGACCTCGACGACCGTACGATCGCCGACGGTACGGGTCGACAGGGACAGGTCCACGGATCCTCCAGCACCTTGCTATCGAGCGGTCGTCCCTCGGGACACCTCGGCAGAGCCCCCGGGACGGATCGCCAGCCGCGATGGCATTCAATCACTTACCGGCAGGCGTGCACGACGCCTTAGGAGCATTGTCCGTCACGCCAGTGACACACTCGGTGCCGATGGCCAAGAATCACCGTCGCGGACAACCCACGGCGGACACCGCTTCCCGCCCCTCTCCAGGGGCGATTCTCGACCGGCTCACCTCGGGTCCGAGCCGGGCTTCGCGCATCACTCATACGGAGCACTTGCCCCCGCGACCGGGTCGTCATGCCGTCTGGCCCGACCGCATCCGATCCGAGGTCATCGCGGCCGTCCAGTCGGCCGGAATCGAGCATCCCTGGGCCCACCAGGCACTCGCCGCCGAGCACGCGATGGACGGCGAGTCGGTCGTCGTCTCCACCGGAACGGCCTCCGGAAAGTCCCTGGCGTACCTCGTCCCGGTGCTCTCCCGGCTCCTCGACGGTTCCGAGGCGCCGAACGGGCGTGGCGCGACCGCGCTCTATCTCGCGCCGACGAAAGCCCTCGCCGCGGACCAGCGCCGATCGGTGAAGGAACTTTCACAACCTCTCGGCACGGCGATCCGCCCCGCGGTCTACGACGGCGACACCCCCGTCGAGGAACGCGAGTGGGTGCGGCAGTACGCCAACTACGTCCTGACCAACCCCGACATGCTCCACCGCGGGATATTGCCCTCACATCCCCGCTGGTCCTCCTTCCTCAAGTCGCTCAAGTACGTCGTGATCGACGAGTGCCACACCTATCGCGGCGTCTTCGGGTCCCACGTCGCCCAGGTCCTGCGCCGTCTGCGCCGTCTGTGCGCCCGATACGGCTCGGAACCCGTGTTCCTGCTGGCATCCGCCACTGCCGCCGACCCCGCCGTCGCTGCGGAGCGCCTGACGGGTCTCCCGGTCCTCGAGATCGCCGACGACGCCTCGCCCCGCGGCGAGCTCGTCTTCGCCCTCTGGGAGCCCCCTCTCACCGATCTCCACGGCGAGAAGGGCGCCCCCGTCCGCCGCACTGCCACGGCCGAGACGGCGGACCTGCTGACCGACCTGACCCTGCAGGGCGTCCACTCCGTGGCCTTCGTGCGCTCCCGGCGCGGCGCCGAGCTGATCTCGGTGATCGCCCAGGAACGCCTCGCCGAGATCGACCGTTCTCTCGCCCGTCGCGTCGCCGCCTACCGCGGCGGCTACCTGCCCGAGGAGCGCCGCGCCCTCGAACGCGCCCTGCACTCCGGCGAACTCCTCGGCCTCGCCGCCACCACCGCCCTCGAACTCGGCATCGACGTCTCGGGGTTGGACGCCGTCGTCATCGCCGGCTATCCGGGCACCAGGGCATCGCTGTGGCAGCAGGCAGGCCGCGCAGGACGGTCGGGGCAGGGTGCGCTCGCCGTTCTCGTCGCCCGCGACGACCCGCTGGACACCTACCTCGTCCACCACCCCGAAGCCCTCTTCGACCAGCCGGTGGAGTCCACGGTCCTGGACCCCGACAACCCCTACGTCCTCGCCCCCCATCTGTGCGCGGCCGCCGCCGAACTCCCACTCACCGACGACGACCTGCCCCTCTTCGGCCCGACGACCGCCGAGCTGCTCCCCCAGCTGGAGGAGGCGAAGCTGTTGCGCCGCCGCACCAAGGCCTGGCACTGGACCCGCCGCGAGCGCGCCGCCGACCTGACGGACATCCGAGGCGACGGCGGCAGCCCCGTACAGATCGTCGAGGCGGGTACGGGACGCCTCCTGGGCACCGTGGACGCCGGCTCGGCGCACACGACCGTCCACGACGGCGCGGTCCACCTCCACCAGGGCCGCACCTACCTCGTGAAGCGCCTTGACCTGGAGGACTCGGTCGCCCTCGTCGAGGAGGCCAATCCGACCTACTCGACCACCGCTCGCGACACCACCGCCATCTCCATCCTGGAGACGGACGTCGAAGTCCCTTGGGGCGACGGCCGGTTGTGCTACGGCTCCGTCGAGGTCACCAACCAGGTCGTCTCCTTCTTGCGCCGTCGTCTCATCACCGGCGAAGTCCTCGGCGAGACCAAACTCGACCTCCCTCCCCGTACCCTCCGCACCCGCGCCGTGTGGTGGACGGTGACGGAGGACCAACTCGACGCGGCCCGCGTGAACCCGGAGATCCTCGGCGGCGCGCTCCATGCCGCCGAACACGCCTCCATCGGCATGCTGCCGCTGTTCGCCACCTGCGACCGCTGGGACATCGGCGGCGTCTCCATCCCTCTCCACCCGGACACCCTGCTGCCCACGGTCTTCGTGTACGACGGCCATCCCGGCGGGGCGGGATTCGCGGAGCGCGCGTTCCACACGGCCCGCGAGTGGCTCACCGCCACGCTCGAAGCAATCGCCTCCTGCGAGTGCGAGGCGGGCTGCCCGTCCTGCATCCAGTCCCCCAAGTGCGGCAACGGCAACGACCCTCTCCACAAACGCGGCGCGGTACGGCTGCTGTCGGTCCTGCTCAGGGACGCCCCTTCGACGATGCCTTCGACGGCACCTCCGACACCGGCATCAGCACCGGTCTCGACAGCTACGGAGACGTCTTCGGCGCGGGCTTCGTCCGACGGCCGGCCGACGTCTCAGGGTCAGGAACCCGGTCCGGCGGCTGACTGACCGACTGACCCTGCGAAGCCCACCACTCGAGATCAAAGAGGTCGGCCGGATCCGCGGGACCAGCAGAGATGGTCGGATCCGCGGGTCCTTCCGGATCAGTCGGGCCCCCAAAGGCGGCCGAATCCGCCGGACTTGCAGGGTCGGCCGGGGCCCCAGGTGTCACTGGCCCCGCAGGACCAGCCCGGACACTGATCTCCGTGGTCAGCGGCGCGACGCCAGCCGCTGCGGTGACGTCAGACACCTCCCCCGCACACCGGGCACCGCACGAGCCGTGCGACCTGTGCGACCGCCACCCGGGCCGCGTGGGCGCAGGCCTCCTCACGGCCCTCCATCCAGTGATTGGCGGCCGCGAGAGCCGCCAAGTCGGCGGCCCCGCCTGCCCGATGGCGTACGACGACGGCCTACCCCGTGGTCAGTACGCACCCGAAAACCAGCCCCCGCGTGGCTATCGCCATCACGGCCCACACGGATCGCGGAACCCCGATCCCCCAGCCGCCCTCTGCCGCTTCATGGCTCACCTACCGCTCCCACAGCCTCCTCCGCCAACGCCACCGCGTCGGCCCAGAGACGGACGTTCAGCACGCCCGGACCCGGCGTCGCCGCCTCGACCGCGACCCGGACCAGGTCGCCCTCCCGGCTCACGGCGACCTTCGCGCTACGCAGCGCGACCCTCTTCGCCGACTCCACGGTCGCTCCCTGCGAGTCCTGGCGGGCGATCGCTCTGACGGCCTCCACGCACTGAATCTGCGCGGACTCGGCCATCAGCGCCCAGACCAGCGCCAGCCTGAAGGGCACGAGCACCGGCAGCACCACGGCCGCCTCAGCTGTCACGAACCCCGTTCACCGGCCCGTCGCTCACGAAGTCGTCTGCGGGCCGCCGCCTACCGGCCCTGCCCATGGAGCGCTCTCTCGAAGATCGCCTTGAAGCGCGGCCTGCACCTGCCCGTTGGTCAGCGACTTCGAGCAGCTCAATCTCGATGCCGACCCTGATGCAGACCGATCGGCGCAGGACGACTGACCAGCGGTACTGACGACACCGCACTCAGACTCGAGTGTGGTGTCTGGCGTGCCGTGAGGAGTCGGCAGCATCCATCCCTCTTCCCGCCGCGGCCCGTCTCATCGGGCCGCGAGCGCGGAGGCCCCCGGCCGACGCGCAACAAGACAGATCGCGGCTCCGACCCCGAGCGCGCACGCGCCGGCCTGGTCCTGCCGTCTGCTCTTTCTCTTCTTCTTCCTTCCCCACCTGCTGCCAGGCCGGAGTGTGCGTGAGAGGGGTTGTCGGCGCGACCGGTACGCCCGTACCGGCAGTCCTGACCTGCCGTTTTCCTCTCTCAAGCGGTGAAGGGTGCACTAGGGGCTTTAAGACCTAGTTTGCGGGTGACTTTGCTAGTGATTTTGAGGGTTAGTTTGTCGGCGATGCCGGTGCTGGCGCCGTGGTCCCCGGGCGGGTCGTCACAGGCGTTGGGCCTCCCCCACCCCGGGCATTACCGCTCCATGGTGAACACGGGCTCAGGCCGATCAGGCGGGCGGCCCCGCTTCCCGCCTCAACACCGCGCTCGGCGCCGCCCGCCCCCCACAAAGCAGCGGCCATCGACGAACTCCGTACCCGCGCGCCGGAATCTCGCCACCGCCGAACCCATCACGACCCCGGCCTGAGACCGCGGCCGCCCAATACAAGCCGCGCCGGTGAACGTGCTGACCGCGAACGGCCGCCACCGAGCCCTCAATACCGCCGCCCGGCGGGTCACGTTCGTCCACAGCGACCCGCTCAGTCATCGTCGCCGTCGTCGTCGTCGAGTCGCGCTCTCCGTGAAGTGCGCGCCGCGGTGGTCGGCGTCCACGGGCTTGGACTGGTCGTCGGGGCGGGCAGGGGTACAGCGGTTGAGGTAGCTGTTCCACCAGGCGAGGCGGTCAGCGGAATTCTGGCGCAAAGGATGCTGCCAGCGGTGAGGACCGAAGAGACGGCCGCGGTGAGGCCCGTGGCGGCGAGCGCCGCCCACCAGGGCGCGCTGGCGGCGGTCGCGAGCGCGGCGATCACAGTCCGTCACAGCCAACTGGTACGCATACCGGTACCCGTCTCGCTGTACCGCGCCGTCGGGCTCCACTGCGCGCCGGTTGCGCAGTCGCCCGTCGCCGCCTGCGCAACGGCTCGCGGATGGTTGCGCAGCACGACCCGATCGTCCACTGCGCAGCACCGGCCGGGGACCTGCGCAGCGGTGACCCCAGAGTGCGCAGTCAGGGTGCACAGCGACTGCGCAGCCGAGTTGCGCAGCACCGTGGGTGCTCGTTTCGCGGTGACTGCGCACTCCCCCGCACCGGTACGCGTTTGGTTTTCCAACGCGTACCGGCAGCCTCGGACGATTCCGCGTCACCCGTCTTCGAGGGCGCCGCAGCAACTCACCGCGTCCGCTGCCATCCGGCGACCGGTACGCGTCTTGCGGGCGCGGAGAAACGCGTACCGAAACGCGTACCGGTCTGCAGAACACCCAGGTCACAGACCCGTCAGCCATACCCATGACCAGCAGAACGCAACAGGTCGCTCAGGTACTGGCACGCGTTTTCGCTGTACCGCGCTAGCGGCCCGGTACGCGTTTGGGCGGGCGCCGCAAAGGGCGTTCGGACCTCTCGCAGCCGACCGGTACGCGTTGCGCGGTACTCGGTGCGCAACGCGCCCCAATCGGCAGTGCGCAGCCAGAGCCGGGGCCGGGCGGGCCCGCTGCGCAACTCCCAGGACCGCATTGGGCAGCAAGCGGGAGCACCTCCGCAGTGCACCACAAGTACGGGTTCCATACGGCGCTGCGCAGTCGTGGGCCGCACCCCGGCACCGTCAGCTCGTCCTGTTCCAGGGCGTCCCGGGCAAGGAGACCCGCATGGACCACCTCGGCTCGAAGTCGAGACTACCGAAGCCGTCTACGCCGCCACCCCCCGCCTCGCCGGCGCGGGTCTGTCCACCGACGTCGAGAACGGCACCACATGCTGCTATGCCCTGCAGGACAAGGTGTGGGTCCACGGCCCCGGCCAGGAGGCCACGAAGCCCCCTAGCAACCTGGGTACCTTCCGGGCTGATAGGAGGCTTCCTGCTCGTCTTGACGGTGTGTCACATGCGTCGCATCAGCCGTTCTGCCACAGCGTGCGTTACCTCATTCTCAGGAACTCGGTGCGCCGCAATGGCGATCACTTCGGCCAGCGCATCGGCCATCGGGCCCAAGAACGCTGCCTGCTCCGCCTCGCTGATGGCCTCCCCGGCTTCCAACACGCATTTCACAACTGCCAGCAATGTGGTCGCCGCCTCGAGTCCGGCAATGTCCGCAACGGCGCTGAGCATTCCGCCACGGGGGCTGATGACGAAGCACTCTTTCCCCGTTGCGGGGTCGGTGCCTACGTAACGGGGGTTTGTAGACTCATCCACGGTTCGACTCCTTGCAGTCGGGCCCACGCCCCGGGGATGTTCACCGCATCCGCCGGGGTCCTTCCGTTTCAGTCTCAGTGTACTTCGGTGTACCTCAGTGCACTCAAGATGCCGGAATCTGCGGAGTGCACTGAGGTGTACTGCATGGAGATTGACCGGACCCGTGCCATGTGGCCTCAGATTGCCGCCGTGATCATTGAGCGCATTACCAACGGCACGTATCCGCCAGGTAGCAAGGTGCCAAGCATCGTGGCCCTTGCCGCTGAATTCGACGTGGTCAACAGCACCGCGCAACGGGCCATGGAAGCCGTGCGGGCTGAGGGGCTGACGCGCTCCGAGAAGGGCATGGGGACCTTCGTCCTGAAGCCAGCGGAGCGGGACGTCAACTAGCGCCATGGCCTGGACTGTTGGCCGTTTCGACGCGTCCCGCCGAGGGGCCATAAGGCACATGTACGTTTAGACGAGGCACCCGCCCTCGTGTCCCGTGTTCAACGCGGCGAGGAGCGCCACGACCTCCGAGCCCCGCACTTCGCCCATCACCAGACGGTCCGGCGGCATGCGCGGCGCCTTACGCACCAGGTCGTCCAGACCCACGAGCGCCGCTCCTCCGAGTTGACGGGCCGCGCCTCGAGCCGCACCCCATGCGGATGGTCGGGCCGCAGCTCGGCGGAGTCCTCGGCTAGCACCACGCGCTCCCCGGCCCCACCAGGCCGAGCAACGCGCTCAGGAGCGTCGCCTCCCCCGAGCAGAGGCTCAAGTGGGCCCGTTCCCGCAAGTTTGGGGCGCAACTGACCGACTGTGCCCAGCACTTCGGTGACCCCGAGAAGTTTCCCCTAGGCCCTGAGCGTTTCCGCGACCCGCGCCGGGGTCGCCTGCGCACCGTTCACCGCGAGCCACTGCCACACCCCGTCCAACATGCGCGCACCCACGACCCCAGTCACGCGACCCGCACCGACCGCGCCCTCATCACCCACCACGCCCGGCCCGCCCTTCGCGACTCCGCGAACGCGGGCCACCGCATGCCTTCCGCGACCTCCCCGCCGAGCAGCACGTCGAGCCCGCCGCCGAGCAGATCCGCGTCGACGAGGTGGGTTCGCCGGCCGGTCCTCGCCGAAGTCACGGCGCACGCACGCCAGCGTGGACGCCCCGTCACCGCCTTGCCCGCCGACCACCTCGACGGTGAGCGCGGGCCTCCCCGCGCCTTAGGCCACGTAAGCGATCCTGTCCATCAGCCACTGCTCGCCGTCCGGCAGTATCAGCACATGGTCGGCGCCGATCTCGACGGCCCGCCGCCACACCCCCGAATCGTCCTGGTCACGCCCCACCAGCACGACGCCACGTCGCCGCGCCACACCCCGTACCCGCTCGACCGCGTCGTCCACGACGAACATCAGTGGCGCCGATTCCCAGCTCCCTGTGCGCTCCGGCACCCCGTGGTGGACCTCGGGCCGCGCGCCGGCCGCGGCGCACAGCCGCAGCAGGTCGTCCAGCAGATCCACGTCCTCGGTCACGATCAGCGGAGTGCTCCGCCGCCCGTCCGCGACCGGCGCCCGGTCGCATGTGATGGCTCCCGCCACGATTCCCGCCCCCTCGCTCGCTGTCCCGCTCGCACCTGCGAGCCGGCCACTCCGCTCGCGCAGCCCGACCCGGCCGGGAGCCCTACCGACTGCCCGACCGGCAAACGGAACCGGCAATGAACACCGGTCCCGACTTCGCGAGTGGAATCACCGTGCAGCGATCCCGGAAATCGTGTGGATCTTGGTCAATTACTGTGGACAAGAGAGTGCTTGTGAATATCCCCATCACCCATACCGGTGACATCACTTGTGTCATCTAGGGCGGCCCCTCAACTACTCTCTCCCAACCTTCCACAGAGCAGCCCCGCGACTACACAAAGTGACGGAGGTCGGGCGCCAGGCGGCGCCCGCCGGAAGCGCGACGCGGTGCGGCACAAGGGTGGAGAACGCAAAAGTCCGGACCCGAAGTGGGTCCGGACATGCGACGACCCCCGCCGGGGGGGAGAGCGGGGGTCGTCCCCACGGTCCGACTCGGGGGGGGAGGAGCCAGACCGGGTTAGCACGGTCGCGAACGATCCGTGACTTCCATGGTGTACCCGAGAGCCTTCTCAGGCAAACCCACGCGCCGCAGCTTACGCCGAATGGTGGGCGCCTATGCTCGGGCTCGTGGAAAACCACTCCTTGACCCACTCGATGCCCCGCACTGCCGCGTTCTTTGACCTGGACAAGACGGTCATTGCGAAGTCGAGCGCGCTCACCTTCAGCAAGTCGTTCTACCAAGGCGGGCTGATCAACCGCAGGGCGGTACTGCGGACCGCGTACGCGCAGTTCGTGTTCCTCGCCGGCGGCGCCGACCACGACCAGATGGAGCGGATGCGCGCGTACCTCTCGGCGCTCTGCCGCGGATGGAACGTGCAACAGGTGAAGGAGATCGTCGCCGAGACGCTCCACGACCTGATCGACCCCATCATCTACGACGAAGCCGCGTCGCTCATCGAGGAGCACCACACCGCGGGGCGCGACGTGGTGATCGTCTCCACATCCGGCGCAGAGGTCGTCGAGCCGATCGGTGAACTCCTCGGCGCGGACCGCGTGGTGGCCACGCGCATGGTGGTGGGCGACGACGGCTGCTTCACGGGCGAGGTGGAGTACTACGCGTACGGGCCGACGAAGGCGGAGGCGATCGAGGAGCTCGCCCGGTCCGAGGGGTACGACCTCTCGCGCTGCTACGCGTACAGCGACTCGGCGACCGATGTGCCGATGCTGAAGTCGGTCGGCCACCCCTTCGCGGTCAATCCGGACCGGACGCTCCGCCGTGAGGCGCTCGCGCGCGAGTGGCCGATTCTCGACTTCAACCGACCGGTCCGACTCAAGCAGCGGCTACCCACTCTGTCCGCGCCGTCGCGACCCGCCCTCGTCGTGGCCGCCGCCATCGGCGCCGCGGCGGCCACAGCGGGCCTGGTCTGGTACGCCAGTCGCCGACGCGCGACGGTCGGCTGAGACAGACCCCCTTTGAAGAGACCTGTCACACGGGAACCGAAAAGGCCCACCTCAGGCGCCCGTTTTACCCCTGATTGAACCTAAAAGTAAAGAAGTACCGCCAGGGGTTTCGCTTCCTCCGCACCTGGAGTACAAATAAGGCAACGGCCCGCGAGACCAAGGGACATCCGAGAGGATCACCTTAAAACGCAACCAAGGCCCCACGGACCGAGCATGAACGCCAGGCACCCACGCGACGTCGACCCGTCGATTACGGGCCAGCCGCACCAGGCCACGGGCTAAGTTCCCGACCTGATGGGCAATTTTCGAGGACGCTTGGTAACCAGGTGAACATGCCAGCGGCGGTACGAGGACTCGTACCGCCGCAACCCTTTTCAGGGACTTTCCAGCAACCCGTTCGCGGCGCCTACGCCGCTCCGCGCTGGAGCGCCTCGCACACCGCCGTCGACTCCCGGGCGCCGAGCTCCACGGACCGACCGCAGTGCGCGATCCATGCGGCAACCCCTTCCGGGGTGCCCGACACATAGCCTTCGAGCGCCGCCAGATACTCCGCGCGCCCCTGCTCGGCGTGCCCCACTTCGGCCGGACAGATCGACTTGGGGTCGAGTCCGCTGCCCACCAGGACGATGCGCTCGGCCGTGCGCGCGACCAGGCCGTTGTGCGACCCGAAGGGCCGCAGCGCGAGCAGTTCGCCGTGCACGACAGCCGCGGTGACCAGGGCCGGAGCCGAGCTGCCCGCAATGATCAATCCGGAGAGCCCTTCGAGTCGGCCCGCCACTTCCTGCGCGTCCGGCAGCGGGAGCTCGACCAGCGGCTCGTCGACCGGTTCGCTTCCCTGACGGGGGCGACCCACGGTGTCGCCGTTGTCGGCCGCCGCCACGAGGTGCAGACGTGCGAGCACCCGCAGCGGGGACTGCCGCCAGATCGACAGGAGCTGGCCCGCCTCCGCCGTCAGGCGCAGGGCAGCGCCGACGGTGCGCGCCTCCTCGTCCCCGCCCGCGCCACTGAAGTCGGAACGCCTGCGCACCTCTTCGAGCGGCCAGTCGGCGCCGGACAGCGCCGCGCTGCCCCGCGCGCCGCGCAACGCGGCCTCGGAGGTGACGGCAGTGCTGCGACGCCGCATGACCCGGTGGCCGTAGACCCGGTCCACGGCCTTGCGCACGGAGTCCACGGAGTCGGCCACGCCCGGAAGGGCCCCGAGAGCGGCAAGGGGGTCGGCTGTCGTACTCATGGGTACGACCCTACGCAGTTCAGGGCCCCGCCCCACGAAGGAGTGGTCTTCTTCACGCTGCACGGACACGAACAGCGACGCCCCCACTACGCTTGGTGAACATGAAGATCGCTTTCGTGGGGAAGGGCGGCAGCGGGAAGACCACGCTGTCCTCGCTCTTCATCCGCCACCTCGCCGCCATGGGCGCCCCCGTCATCGCGGTGGACGCCGACATCAACCAGCACCTGGGGCCCGCGCTCGGTCTCGACGACGACCAGGCGGCCGAACTGCCCGCCATGGGCGCACGTCTCCCCCTCATCAAGGACTACCTGCGCGGCTCGAATCCACGGATCGCCTCCGCGGACACGATGATCAAGACGACTCCGCCGGGCGAGGGCTCGCGCCTTCTGCGGGTACGCGAGAACAACCCGGTGTACGACGCGTGCGCGCGACCTGTGGAACTCGACGGCGGGGCCGTGCGTTTGATGGTCACGGGCCCCTTCACCGAAGCCGACCTCGGTGTCTCCTGCTACCACTCCAAGACCGGAGCGGTGGAGTTGTGTCTGAACCATCTCGTCGACGGCCGCGACGAGTACGTGGTCGTCGACATGACCGCGGGTTCGGACTCCTTCGCCTCCGGCATGTTCACCCGCTTCGACATGACGTTCCTCGTCGCCGAGCCGACGCGCAAGGGGGTCTCGGTCTACCGCCAGTACAAGGAGTACGCACGGGACTTCGGCGTCACGCTGAAGGTCGTGGGGAACAAGGTGCAGGGCCAGGACGACCTCGACTTCCTCCGTGCACAGGTGGGGGACGACCTGCTCGTCACCGTCGGGCACTCCGACTGGGTACGCGCCATGGAGAAGGGCCGTCCGCCCCGGTTCGATCTCCTGGAGGAGCCCAACGCGGCCGCCCTGCGCACGCTCAGGTCCGCCGCGGACGCCGCCTACGCGGGCCGCGACTGGGAGCGCTACACACGCCAGATGGTCCACTTCCACCTGAAGAACGCGCAGAGCTGGGGAAACGCGAAGACGGGCGCCGATCTGGCGGCCCAGGTCGACCCCGCCTTCGTCCTCCAGGAGAGTGTGGCCGCCACCGCCTGACCGGCGCAGCCACGCCCCGACCGGCCCCGGCTACTGCTTGACCGCCGGCGCTCCCGGTACTCCCTTGGGTGCCGGGGCGGGGCTGGTCGACATGAAGGACGCCCAGCCCTGCGCGGGGGCCTTCCCGACGCCCAGCGTGGTGAGCCGCTTCAGGGTCCGCGGGTCCTGGGCGTCCAGCCAGTCGGCGAGCTGGCGGAAGGAGACGCACCGCACCTCCGGCTTGGTGCACACGGCATGGACGGCCTCATCGACGGCGCGCATGTAGGCGCCGCCGTTCCAGGACTCGAAGTGGTTGCCGATGACCAGCGGCGCGCGGTTGCCCTTGTAGGCGCGGTCGAATCCCTGGAGGAGGCTGTTGCGCATCTCGTCACCCCAGAACTTCTGCTTGCCGGGGTCGCCCTGGGTGGCGGTGCCCGACTGGTTGATCATGAAGTTGTAGTCCATGGTGAGCTGCTCGTCCTGGTGTCCGGGGAAGGGCACGAGCTGCATCGACAGATCCCACAGGCCGTCGTTCTTGTTGGGCCAGATCTGGTCGTTGACACCGCTGGTGTCGTAGCGGAAACCGAGGTCGTGGGCCGCTCGCCGGAAGTTCTTCTGGCCCTCCAGGCACGGGGTGCGGGCGCCGATGAGCTCCTTGTCGTAGTCGAAAGGGAGCGGGGCGGCGTTCTTCATGCCCGTGTTCGTCTTCCAGGACTTCACGAAGGACTTGGCCTGGCCGATCTCGCTCTTCCACTCGGCCACCGACCACTCGCCGACGCCACCGCCCTTGCCGCAGAAGTGGCCGTTGAAGTGCGTGCCGATCTCGTTGCCGTCGAGCCAGGCGCCGCGGACCTGGTCCACGGTGTCCTTGATTCCCTGCTCGTCGTTGAAGCCGATGTCCGAGCTGCCCGGTGAGTGCTGCGGCGGCCGGTAGAGATCGCGCTTCTCCTCCGGGAGCAGGTACAAGCCGCTGAGGAAGTACGTCATCGTCGCGTTGTTCTGCTTGGCGACCTTGCGGAAGTGCGAGAACAGCTTCTTGCCGTCCTCCCCCGCCCCGTCCCAGGAGAACACCACGAACTGCGGCGGCTTCTGGCCTGCCTTCAGGCGCTCGGGCCTCGGTAGATGCGGCTGGTTTCCGGTGAACGCGGTCGAGCCGTCCCCGATCAGCCGCATGACGCTTCCCGGCGCGGGAGCGCCCTGCCGGGGCCCGGTCGCCCGGTGATCACCGGCCGCGCAGCCGGACAGGGCCGCGGCACATGCCGCGACGGCGGTGAAACTCGCGGCGAGCTTCTCGGTGGCGACCATGTCCGCCCACCTTCTTCCTCGGTCTCTTCGGCTTGGATCTCTTCGCGCCAAGGCAGGCGCAATGCGGCGAAATGCCGTATTTGCTGACGGTGCCGCCAACGTCACACGAGGCCCGAAGAAGAATTAATACGACAAGCCGAAGAAGGGCCCTATTCACCCATCGGGGTGAATGAATGCCCCATTTGCTCCGAAAATAAGTCCACAACCTTTACTCTGCATTACGATCCATTTACCGAACGTTGATTCATCCCGCCGCTGCACGCCGTGATCCACGGCCGCGACCCTGCCCCGCCACAGAGGGGCCCCTCGTTCCGCGACCGCGCTGCCCCGGAGGAGACGGGAAACATGTCAGCCTGCGTCCCCACACGCCCCGCCGATCCGACACGAACCGACGAAACCAGCCGCACCCATCCACCTCACAGCCCGCCGTCGAAGCCGCCCCGCCGCTTCCGCGTCTCGGGCGCCGACCTGTCCGCGTCCGCGGCGGTCTTCCTCATCGCCCTGCCCCTGTCCCTCGGAATCGCCCTGGCCACCGGGGCCCCGCTCCAGGCGGGACTCGTCGCCGCCGCCGTCGGCGGACTCGTGGCCGGCCGCCTCGGCGGCTCACCCCTCCAGGTCAGCGGCCCCGCCGCCGGCCTCACCGTCGTCACCGCCGACCTCATCCACCGTTACGGCTGGCGGACGACCTGCGCGATCACCGTCATCGCCGGAGTCGCGCAGCTCGGCCTCGGCTGCCTACGCGTGGCCCGCACCGCGCTCGCCGTGTCCCCCGCAGTCGTCCACGGCATGCTCGCCGGAATCGGCGTCACCATCGCGGTCGCTCAGGTGCACATCGTGCTCGGCGGCACCCCCCAGAGCGCCGTTCTCGACAACCTCCGTGCGCTGCCGGCCGAGTTGACCCACGTGGACCTGGCCGCGCTGCTCCTGAGCATGCTGACGCTCGCGGTCCTGTTCGCCTGGCCCCGGATCCCCGGACGCGCCGGGCGGGCCCTGCGAAGAGTGCCCGCCGCGCTCGTCGCCGTCGCCTGCGCCACCGCGACGGCCGCGTTCGCCGGGATCACGGTGACCAAGGTCGACCTGCCGTCCTGGAGCAGCCACGCCCTGGCCGGCCTGCCCGAAGGACCTGTACTGGGCCTCGTGGCGGCCGTCCTGACCACGACGCTCGTGTGCAGCGTGCAGTCGCTGCTCGGTGCCGTCGCCGTGGACAAGCTCGCGTCCTCGAAGCCCGCCCTGCGCCCGGAGGCACGCCGCTCCGACCTCGACCGGGAACTGCTCGGTCAGGGCTCGGCCAACATCGTCTCCGGAGCCCTCGGCGGGCTCCCCGTCGCCGGGGTCGCCGTCCGCAGCGCCGCGAATGTGAACGCGGGCGGGGAGAGCAGGAACTCCTCGATGCTGCACGGCGTTTGGGTGGTAGTGGCCGCGCTCCTGATGGTCCCGGTCCTCGAGCTGATCCCCCTCGCCTCACTCGCCGCCCTGGTGATGGCCGTCGGCATCCAGATGGTGTCCCTGCACCACATCCGGACGGTCACCCGCCACCGTGAGGTCCTCGTCTATGCCGTGACGACGCTCGGCGTGGTCGTCCTCGGCGTACTCGAAGGCGTGGCCCTCGGCATCGCGGTCGCCGTCGGGGTCGCCCTGCACCGGCTCACCCGCACCCGGATCACCCACACCGTGGACGAGACGGGCACCGCAGGCCAGGGCGGGACCCATCACGTACGGGTGCGCGGGCAGCTGACCTTCCTCGCCGTGCCCCGCCTCAGTCGCGTACTGCATCAAGTTCCCCAAGGAGTGTGCTGCGTCGTGGAGTTGGACGGGTCCTTCATGGACCATGCCGCGTTCGAGTCCCTACAGGACTGGCAGAAGTCACATGTCGCGCAGGGCGGCAAGGTCGAGGTGACCGGGCGGGCGGGTACCCGTATCGCCGAGCCCGCGTCGACGTCGAACTCCTGCTGCCGCCCCTGGACCCCCTGGCGCAACCACCACTGCGACCGCCCGCAGACCGAGACCACCGAGCCCTCGGCAGGTGGTGGCGGGTATCAACTGGCCAGCGGGATCAGCGCGTTCCAACGGGACACGGCGCCGCACGTCAGGGATGAACTGGCCCGGCTCGCCCGTGAGGGCCAGCGGCCCACCCAGCTGTTCCTGACCTGCGCCGACTCCCGGCTCGTGACGTCGATGATCACCTCGAGCGGCCCCGGCGACCTCTTCGTCGTCAGGAACGTGGGGAATCTGGTGCCGCTGCCGGGCGCCGAGAGCGGTGACGACTCCGTGGCCGCGGCCATCGAGTACGCCGTCGACGTTCTGAAGGTGCAGTCGATCACCGTGTGCGGGCACTCCGGCTGCGGCGCGATGCAGGCGCTGCTCAACAGTCCGCCCGAGGGCGGCGCGCAGACACCCCTGAAGCGGTGGCTGCGGCACGGCCTGCCGAGCCTCGCCCGCATGGCGACCACGAACCAGCCATGGGCACGGCTCGCCGGGCGCGCCCCCGCCGACGCCGTCGAGCAGCTCTGCCTGACCAATGTCGTCCAGCAGTTGGAGCATCTGCGGGCCCATGAGTCGGTGGCCCGCCGCCTCAAGGAGGGCTCGCTCGAGCTCCACGGGATGTACTTCCACGTAGGCGAGGCACAGGCCTATCTGCTCACCGAGCAGCCCGACGAGGTGTTCGACCAGGTGGAGCCGGAAGGCGAGCTGCGCCCGGCGTGAACCCGTCCGTGAGAGCGTGCGTGCCGGTGGGTGACGTCATCGGCACGCACGCATAGAGCCCAACAGGTCTAAACCATTATTCGGACCCCCCTTGTCACCGAGGGGGGCCGTCTGATGAGCTGTGGTCTGGGACACAACGGACACCCTGGGAAAGGGAGATGTCGTGAGCAACGAAAGCCTGGCCAACCTTCTTAAGGAAGAGCGAAGGTTTGCGCCGCCGGCCGACCTGGCGGCCGCCGCCAACGTCACCGCGGAGGCGTACGAACAGGCCAAGGCTGACAGGCTCGGCTTCTGGGCCGAGCAGGCCCGTCGGCTGACCTGGGCCACCGAACCGACCGAGACCCTCGACTGGTCGAACCCGCCGTTCGCCAAATGGTTCGCGGACGGGAAGCTGAACGTCGCGTACAACTGCGTCGACCGCCACGTCGAGGCCGGGAACGGCGACCGGGTCGCCATCCACTTCGAGGGTGAGCCGGGCGACAGCCGGGCCATCACCTACGCGGAACTCAAGGACGAGGTCAGCCGCGCGGCCAACGCGCTGACCGAGCTCGGCGTGCAGAAGGGCGACCGCGTCGCCGTCTACCTGCCGATGATCCCCGAGGCCGTCGTCGCGATGCTGGCGTGCGCGCGCATCGGCGCCGCGCACTCGGTCGTCTTCGGCGGATTCTCGGCCGACGCCATCGCGGCCCGCATCCAGGACGCCGACGCCAAGGTCGTCATCACGGCCGACGGCGGCTACCGGCGCGGCAAGCCGTCCGCGCTCAAGCCGGCCGTCGACGACGCGGTCAGCCGCGTCGACGGGGTCGAGAAGGTCCTCGTCGTCCAGCGCACCAAGCAGGACGTCGCCTGGACCGAAGGCCGCGACGTGTGGTGGCACGAGCTCACGCAGAGGCAGTCGGCGGAGCACACGCCCGAGGCGTTCGACGCCGAGCAGCCGCTGTTCATCCTCTACACGTCCGGCACGACCGGTAAGCCCAAGGGCATCCTGCACACCTCCGGCGGCTACCTCACGCAGGCCTCGTACACCCACCACGCGGTGTTCGACCTCAAGCCGGAGACAGACGTCTACTGGTGCACGGCCGACATCGGCTGGGTCACCGGGCACTCGTACATCACCTACGGCCCGCTCTCGAACGGCGCGACGCAGGTCATCTACGAGGGCACCCCGGACACCCCGCACCAGGGCCGCTTCTGGGAGATCGTGCAGAAGTACGGGGTGACGATCCTGTACACGGCGCCGACGGCGATCCGCACGTTCATGAAGTGGGGGGACGACATCCCCGCCAAGTTCGACCTGAGCAGTCTGCGGGTCCTCGGTTCGGTCGGTGAGCCGATCAACCCCGAGGCCTGGATGTGGTACCGGAAGAACATCGGCGCCGACAAGTGCCCCATCGTGGACACCTGGTGGCAGACCGAGACCGGCGCGATGATGATCTCGCCGCTGCCCGGTGTCACCGAGACCAAGCCGGGCTCCGCCCAGCGCGCCCTGCCCGGCATCTCGGCGACGGTCGTGGACGACGAGGCGCGGGAGGTCCCGGACGGTGGCGGCGGTTACCTCGTCCTGACCGAGCCGTGGCCGTCGATGCTGCGCACCATCTGGGGCGACGACCAGCGGTTCATCGACACGTACTGGTCCCGCTTCGAGGGCAAGTACTTCGCCGGCGACGGCGCCAAGAAGGACGACGACGGCGACGTCTGGCTGCTCGGCCGGGTGGACGACGTGATGCTGGTCTCCGGCCACAACATCTCGACCACCGAGGTCGAGTCGGCGCTCGTCTCGCACCCCGCGGTCGCCGAGGCGGCGGTCGTGGGCGCGGCCGACGAGACGACGGGGCAGGCCATCGTGGCCTTCGTGATCCTGCGCGGCACGGCGTCCGCCGACGACGAGGGTCTCGTCGCCGACCTGCGCAACCACGTGGGCGCGACACTCGGCCCGATCGCCAAGCCGAAGCGGGTCCTGCCCGTGGCCGAGCTGCCCAAGACCCGCTCCGGGAAGATCATGCGGCGCCTGCTGCGTGACGTGGCGGAGAACAGGGAGCTGGGCGACGTCACGACCCTGACGGACTCCTCCGTCATGGACCTCATCCAGACCAAGCTCCCGTCTGCGGCGAGCGAGGACTGACCGCACCGCACACCAGGAAATGGGCACCCGACGCCGAACGCGCCGGGTGCCCATTTCGTGCGTAAAGTGACGATCACCAGCTATGGCCCGCGTACACCCGGTAGGGTGAAAGCTCAACTGGTGTGCCGGGAAGTCTGGTCGGCAACGCCGTCGGCGACCCCTCGTCGGCGCGTTCGTGAAAGCCGAACCCGACCGGAGGTCGTCACCCGTGGCCGCGCCCGCCCCCAGCAAGAACAGCCGTAAGGCACTCGGCCGCCTCTCCCTCCCCGAGCGCACGTTCGTGGCGGACGCCCTGCGTGCCGAGACCGTCGGCGGAGTTCTGCTCCTCGTCGCCGCGATCGCCGCCCTCATCTGGGCCAACACCCCGCTCAGCGGCAGCTACAAGTCCATACTCGACTTCCACATCGGCCCCGCCGCGCTCGGCCTCGACCTGTCCCTCGAGCACTGGGCCGCCGACGGACTGCTCGCCGTGTTCTTCTTCGTCGCCGGTATCGAGCTCAAGCGCGAACTCGTCGCGGGTGACCTGCGCGACCCCAAGGCGGCCATGCTGCCCGTCGCCGCCGCGCTCTGCGGCATGGCGGTCCCCGCGCTCGTCTACTTCCTCGTCAACGTCACGGGCGGCGGTGCGCTCGACGGCTGGGCGGTGCCGACCGCCACCGACATCGCGTTCGCACTCGCCGTCCTCGCCGTCATCGGCACCTCGCTGCCGTCCTCGCTGCGCGCGTTCCTGCTCACACTCGCCGTCGTCGACGACCTCGGCGCCATCCTGATCATCGCGATCTTCTTCACCAGCGACATCGATTTCGCCGCCCTCGCGGGCGCCGTCGTCGGCCTCGGCGTCTTCTGGCTGCTCCTGCGCAAGGGCGTACGCGGCTGGTACGTCTACGTGCCGCTCGCCCTCGTCATCTGGGGCCTGATGTACAACAGCGGCATCCACGCCACCATCGCCGGCGTCGCCATGGGGCTCATGCTGCGCTGCACCCGGCGGGACGGCGAGGAGCACTCGCCCGGCGAGCACATCGAGCACCTGGTGCGCCCGTTCTCGGCAGGGCTCGCCGTGCCGCTGTTCGCCCTGTTCAGCGCGGGCGTGGCGGTGTCGGGCAGCGCCCTGACCGACGTGTTCACCAAGCCCGAGACCCTCGGTGTGGTGCTCGGGCTCGTCGTCGGCAAGGCGGTCGGCATCTTCGGCGGGACCTGGCTCACGGCCCGCTTCACCCGCGCCTCGCTCTCCGACGAGCTGGCCTGGCCCGACGTGTTCGCCGTCGCGTCCCTCGCCGGCATCGGCTTCACCGTCTCGCTCCTCATCGGCGAACTCGCCTTCACCGGCAACCCGCTGCTGACCGACGAGATCAAGGCTTCCGTCCTGATGGGCTCCCTCATCGCGGCCGTCCTGTCGAGCGTCCTGCTCAAGATCCGTAACGCCAAGTACCGCGCGATGTGCACCGAAGAGGAGCGCGACGAGGATCTCGACGGCATCCCGGACATCTACGAGGAGGACAAGCCGGAGTACCACTTGCGGATGGCGGAGATCTACGAGAAGAAGGCCGCCGAACACCGCAGGCTTGCCGAAGTGACGGGCGGGGCAAGCGACGAGAGCAGTCGTCCGGCATGATCTGACAGCAGGTCTGCTAAAGATGCCCGTAAGAGAAGAGGGAGTACGCGATGAGCGCACCCGACGGCACACCGGTCGGCGCCGAGCGCAGCATCGGCCAGCTGGTCGCCACGGCCACGACCGAGATGTCCGCGCTGGTGCACGACGAGATCGCCCTGGCGAAGGCCCAGCTCAAGCAGGACGTGAAGCGGGGTGCGGTCAGCGGCGGCGCCCTCTCGGCGGCCGGCGTGGTCCTGCTCTTCTCGCTCCCCATGCTGAGCTTCGCGCTCGCGTACGGGATCCAGGCCTGGACGGGCGGCCACAACGGTGCGGGCGGCTGGAACCTCGGCTGGTGCTTCCTGCTCTCCTTCGCGGCGAACGTGCTGGTGGCCGGGCTGCTGGCTCTGATCGGCGTCGTCTTCGCGAAGAAGGCCAAGAAGGGCAAGGGCCCGCAGAAGGTCGCCGCCTCGGTCAAGGAGACGGCAGGCGTACTGGGGAACGCCAAACCGCACCCCCGTCCGGTGGCCCCGGCGAACCGAGTCGGTGACACGGTCGAGGTTGTGGCACGCTCGTCTTCATGACGGACCCCGCCACCCCTTCGGCCCAGCCCGCCTCGGTCGTACGCATCGGCGTCCCGGGCGGTGGCGAGCTGACCCACCGGGACGTCGCCGCCAACGGCGCGCGCTTCCACATCGCCGAGATGGGCGACGGGCCACTGGTCCTGCTCCTGCACGGCTTCCCCCAGTTCTGGTGGACCTGGCGGCACCAGATGGTGGCGCTCGCCGACGCCGGGTTCCGGGCCGTGGCCATGGACCTGCGCGGCGTCGGCGGCAGCGACCGCACCCCCCGCGGCTACGACCCGGCGAACCTCGCGCTCGACATCACGGGCGTCGTCCGGTCCCTCGGCGAGCCCGACGCGGCACTCGTGGGGCACGACCTGGGCGGCTATCTCGCCTGGACCGCGGCCGTCATGCGGCCCAAGCTGGTGCGCCGGCTCGTGGTCTCCTCGATGCCGCACCCCCGGCGCTGGCGCTCGGCGATGCTGTCCGACGTCAAGCAGACCGCCGCGGGCTCGTACGTCTGGGGCTTCCAGCGGCCGTGGGTGCCGGAGCGTCAGCTCGTCGCGGACGACGGCGCCTTGGTCGGGCGGCTGATCCGGGACTGGTCCGGGCCACGCCTCCCCGACGACGATGTCGTGGACGTGTATCGGCGCGCCATGTGCATCCCGTCCACGGCGCACTGCTCGGTCGAGCCGTACCGCTGGATGGTGCGGTCGATGGCCCGCCCGGACGGCATCCAGTTCAACCGGCGCATGAAGCGTCCGGTGCGGGTGCCGACGCTCCATCTGCACGGCTCGCTCGACCCCGTGATGCGTACGCGCAGCGCGGCGGGCTCCGGCGAGTACGTCGAAGCGCCGTACCGCTGGCGGCTGTTCGACGGTCTGGGGCACTTCCCGCACGAGGAGGACCCGGTCGCGTTCTCCAACGAACTGGTCAGCTGGCTGAAGGACCCCGAGCCCGACCGGTGACGTCCGCACGGCCCCCTCGCACGATCGGGTGACGCGTTCGAGCCATGTCCGGGAACAACTGTCCTTCGAACTGCCAATTGCCTGGCGCATAGGCCAATTGGGGGGCCTGAGCGCGATTACCGACCTTGGGGCACGGGCACACGTCGGGGTATGGGCTGGACGCACGACTACAGTGACGCAGCACGCAACCGCCGCTCAGCCACGGTGCTGAGCCGTCACCCGGGGGGTGGCCCGCAGGAATCGGGCCCTGACCAAACCCCTCCGGGGATCAACATTCCCCGCATCCTGCGCCGCCGGGCCCGCTGGGTCTCGGCCCGGCTGCGGCACACGCGCGACTGACGCGTCACCGGCCGGGCCTGCACCGCCTCCAGAACCTCACAGGGCGCAGCTGTCGCTGTCCACCTGCTGGTTGGCCGTACGGCCGCGGGTGATGTCCGCGCTGATCTCGTCGCGGGTGAGCGCGTACCCGGTCTGGGCGCTGTCGAGCGACTTCGCGAAGACCACGCCGTACACCTTGCCTTCGGGCGTGAGCAGCGGGCCGCCGGAGTTGCCCTGGCGGACGGTCGCGTAGAGCGAGTACACATCGCGTCGCACGGTGCCGCGGTGGTAGATGTCCGGGCCGTCGGCCGTGATGCGGCCGCGCACGCGCGCGGGGCGGACGTCGTACGCGCCGTTCTCCGGGAAGCCGGCGACGATCGCGCTGGCGCCGCGCTCGGCGTCCGTGGACGTGAACTGGAGCGGGGGCGCCTTCAGCGTCGGCACGTCGAGGACGGCGATGTCGCGCTTCCAGTCGTAGAGGACGACCTTCGCCGCGTACATCCGGCCCTCGCCGCCGATCTGCACGTTCGGTTCGTCCACGCCGCCGACCACGTGAGCGTTCGTCATGACGCGGCGGTCGGCGAAGACGAAGCCGGAGCCTTCGAGGACCTTGCCGCAACTCGGGGCCTGGCCAGTCACCTTGACGATGGAGCGCTTGGCCGTCTGCACGACCGGACTGTTCGCCAGCCTCGGGTCGGGGGGCTGGACCTCGGTGATCGGCTCGTTCGAGAACGGGCTGAAGACCTGCGGGAAGCCGTTCTGCGCGAGCGCCGAGGAGAAGTCCGCGAACCACGAGTTCGCCTGCGTGGGCAGGGCTCTGGACACGCCGAGCAGGATCTTGGAGTTGCGCACTTCCTTGCCGAGCGTGGGCAGCGTCGTGCCGGCCAGGGCCGAGCCGATGAGCCAGGCGACCAGGAGCATCGCCACCACGTTCACCACGGCGCCGCCCGTGGCGTCCAGGGCGCGGGCCGGGGACCAGGTGATGTACCGGCGCAGCTTGTTCCCCAGGTGCGTGGTGAACGCCTGTCCCACGGAGGCGCAGACGATGACCACGATGACTGCGGCGACGGCCGCCGTCGTACTGACCTTGGCCCCGTCCGTCACCGCGCTCCAGATCACGGGCAGGACGTAGACCGCGACGAGGCCGCCGCCCAGGAAGCCGATCACCGACAGGATGCCGACGACGAAGCCCTGGCGGTAACCCACGATCGCGAACCACACGGCGGCCACGAGCAACAGGATGTCCAGCACATTCACGTGGGCCACCCTGTCATGAGCGCCAGTCGAGTGGGACCTGCTTACTGCGGTCCCAAGGGCGCTCCCATCCCGCGTAGTGCAGGATCCGGTCGATCACTCCGGCCGTAAAGCCCCAGACCAGGGCCGATTCGACGAGAAATGCCGGGCCCTGGTGGCCTCTCGGATGGACCGCCGTCGCACGATGGCGCGGATCCGTGAGATCCGCCACGGGCACCGTGAAGACGCGGGCCGTCTCCGCCGGGTCGACCGCCTGCACCGGCGTCGGCGTGCGCCACCAGCCGAGGACCGGCGTGACCACGAAGCTGCTCACCGGGATGTACAGCTTCGGCAGGACGGCGAAGAGCTGGACGCCGCGCGGATCGAGCCCGGTCTCCTCCTCCGCCTCGCGCAGGGCGGCGCGCAGCGGCCCGTCCGTACGCGGATCGCCGTCCTGCGGGTCCAGGGCGCCACCCGGGAAGGACGGCTGGCCCGCGTGCGAGCGCAGCGAGGTGGCCCGCTCCATGAGCAGCAGTTCGGGGCCGCGCTCGCCCTCCCCGAAGAGGATCAGGACGGCGGACTGCCGCCCGGCGCCGCTCTCGGGCGGCAGGAAGCGGCTCATCTGGAGCGGCTCGACCGTGTCCGCGGCCTTCACGACAGGGTCGAGCCACTCGGGCAGCCCCTCCCGGCTCAGCCGCACCGGCTCGTCCTTCGCGACGCGCCCCTCGTGCGCCTCACTGTGTGCATGTGTCATGGGCACCCCCGTCCAACTGAACACAACGCCTGCTTCCCCGCCGTTCGTTCCGCGATGTGTCACTCCCCCGTGGCGGGCGGCGCGGTGGCACCGAGCGGGGGCGCCGGGATGCCACCGGCGTCCAGGTACGACTGCGGGGGCTTCAGGCGCTGGCCGGGGAAGCCGCCCTTCTCGTACTTCAGGAGCTTCTTCGCCTTCTCCGGGTCCGTCTCACCCTCCCCGTACGCCGGGCAGAGCGGGGCGATCGGGCAGGCGCCGCAGGCGGGCTTGCGGGCGTGGCAGATGCGGCGGCCGTGGAAGATCACCCGGTGCGAGAGCATCGTCCAGTCGCTCTTGGGGAAGAGCTCGCCGACGGCCTTCTCGACCTTGTCCGGGTCGGTCTCCTGCGTCCACTTCCAGCGCCGCACGAGCCGCCCGAAGTGCGTGTCCACCGTGATCCCGGGCCGCCCGAAGGCGTTGCCCATCACGACGAAGGCGGTCTTGCGGCCGACGCCGGGCAGCTTGACGAGGTCTTCGAGACGCCCCGGTACCTCGCCCCCGAACTCGTCCCGCAGGGCCGACGCGAGACCCATGATCGACTTCGTCTTGGCTCGGAAGAAGCCGGTGGGCCTGATCAGCTCCTCGACATCCTCGGGGTTCGCGGCCGCGAGGTCCTCCGGGGTCGGGTACTTGGCGAAGAGGGCGGGCGTCGTCTGATTGACCCGCAGGTCGGTGGTCTGGGCGGACAGCACCGTGGCGACGAGCAGCTGGAAGGGGTTCTCGAAGTCCAGCTCGGGGTGGGCGTACGGATACACCTCGGCGAGTTCACGGTTGATGCGCCGGGCACGCCGGACGAGGGCGGTACGCGACTCGGGCTCGGCGGCGGACTTCTTCGCGGGCTTGGCCGACTTCGCGGCGGCGGACTTCTCCACCCGCTCGGCCGACGTCGAGGCAGCGGCCCTCGTCCCGGACTTGGCCGGTTTCGCGGGAGCGGCCTTCTTCGCCGGCCCGGCGGCCTTCGTCACCGGCCTGACCGACTTCGCGGCAGTGGCCTTCGTCGCGGACTTCGCCGGCTTCGCGGCGGCAGCCTTCGTCGTGGACTTCGCCGGCTTCGCGGCAGCGGCCTTCGTCGCGGACTTCGCCGGCTTCGCGGCGGCAGCCTTCTTCGCGGGCCCAGCGGCGACCGCCTTCTTCACCGGCTTCGCGGCGCCGGTCTTCTTCGCGGCAGCACGCTTGCCTCCGGAGCCCGCGGCACCCCCGGCACCACCAGCACCCTTCCCCGCGGAGACCGCGGCACCACCGGCACCGTCAGCCCCTTTTACCCCTTTTGCCGCTTTACCGGGCGTGGCCGAGGCCTGTTCGCCCACAGCGGAATTACGTCCTGCGGTCACCGTCCCAGCCCCCTTGGCCTGTGCTCTCACCGGCGTTTTGGACACTCGGCCAGCCTAAAGGCAGCCGCTGACATCCGCCGTGGACCCCGCGGATCAGTCCTCGATTGGCCCCCTCCCCCACAGCTTGCGACGTCGGTGCGGCAGACTTGTGCCTGAGTGACTGATCACACCGTTTGGACCGTCCGGCAAAATGGGGAGCGGGAACACGGTCCCCGGATGCAGGTCGACATAGGAGAGAAACTCGTGGACGACGTTCTGCGGCGCGCCCCGCTTTTCGCGGCGCTCGATGATGAGCAGGCCGCGGAGCTCCGCGCCTCCATGAGTGAGGTGACTCTCGCGCGCGGCGACGCCCTCTTCCACGAGGGCGACCCCGGAGACCGCCTGTACGTGGTCACCGAGGGCAAGGTGAAGCTCCACCGCACCTCCCCCGACGGCCGCGAGAACATGCTCGCGGTGCTCGGCCCCGGCGAGCTGATCGGCGAGCTCTCGCTGTTCGACCCGGGCCCGCGCACGGCGACCGCCTCCGCGCTCACCGAGGTCAAGCTCCTCGGCCTCGGCCACGGCGACCTCCTGCCCTGGCTGAACGCGCGCCCCGAGGTGGCCTCCGCCCTGCTGCGCGCCGTCGCCCGGCGTCTGCGCAAGACCAACGACCAGATGTCTGACCTGGTCTTCTCGGACGTGCCGGGCCGCGTGGCCCGCGCGCTCCTGGACCTCTCCCGCCGCTTCGGCGTGCAGTCGGAGGAGGGCATCCACGTCGTGCACGACCTGACGCAGGAAGAGCTGGCCCAGCTGGTCGGCGCCTCCCGCGAGACGGTGAACAAGGCGCTCGCGGACTTCGCGGGCCGCGGCTGGCTCCGCCTGGAGGCCCGCGCCGTGATCCTGCTCGACGTCGAGCGCCTCGCGAAGCGCTCGCGCTGACACCTTCGTACACCGGGTCCCGTCTCCCTCCGGGGAGGCGGGATCACCCGTTCACCGCCGCGGAAAATACCGGGACGGCGTCCGCCCGACCCGGCACAGTGGACCCATGGCGACCACCCACCGTGGCCTCGACGACCGCGGATTCATCGAGCGCGAAGGCTCTTTGAGCCGGATCCAGCCGGACTTCCGCCCTGTGGTGTCCGCGGCGCGCGACGGTCTGCTCGCCGCTTTCGGGCCGCGGATGACCAGCGCGTATCTCTACGGTTCCGTACCCCGCGGCACGGCCCGCCCCGGTCGCAGCGACCTCGACCTCCTCCTCGCACTGCGCGACGAGCCGACGGACGAGGACAGGGCACAAGCCAGAGCCCTGGCCGACGTGCTGGACAGGGAATTCGCCCAGATCGACGGCGTGGGCCTGATCATCCTCAGCCGGACCCAGGTCCTCAGCGACCTCGAACGGCACGACCTCGGCTGGTTCGTGGCCTGCCTCTGCACACCGCTCCTGGGCGAGGATCTGGCCGAGTACCTGCCGCGCTACCGCCCCGACTCCCTCCTGGCCCGGGAGACCAACGGCGACCTGCGCCTGTTCCTGGCGCGCTGGCGCGAACGCATCGCGCGAGGCGACGACCCGCGCACCCTGGACCGCCTGATCTCCCGTCACCTCGTCCGCACCGGCTTCACGCTCGTGATGCCCCGATGGAACGGCTGGACCAGCGATCTGACGCAGATGGCCGAGGTGTTCGCCGCGTACTACCCGCAGCGGGCGAACGCGATGCGACGGGCGGCGCGGGCGGCGTACGAACCCGTCGGCGCACCGCACACCCTCAGGGCGTACACCGAAGACCTGGGCCCGTGGCTGGCGGCAGAATACGAGGCCGTGCACGGAGTGAAGGCCCCCCGCCCATGACCCGGGAAGCAGGACACCGATGAGCTCAGCGTCGACGGACACCCTGGCCGAGCGGTTCGAGGAGTCACGGGGTCACCTGCGCGCCGTGGCCTACCGTATGCTCGGTTCGCTCAGCGAGGCGGAGGACGCCGTACAGGAGACGTGGCTGCGGCTGCAGCGGTCCGACATCTCGGCCGTCGGGAACCTGGGCGGCTGGCTCACCACCGTCACCGGCCGGATCTGCCTGGACCTGCTGCGTTCGCGCAGGGCGAGGGGCGAAGAGCCCCTGGAGACGCACGTACCCGACCCCTTGGTCACGAGCCTGGACACCCCCGATCCCGAACAACAGGCGCTCCAGGCCGACTCGGTGGGCCTGGCGCTGCTCGTGGTCCTGGACTCGCTGGCACCGGTGGAGCGGCTGGCGTTCGTGCTGCACGACCTGTTCGCCGTGCCGTTCGACGACATCGCCCCGATCGTGGAGCGCACGCCGGGGGCGACCCGGCAGCTGGCGAGCCGCGCGCGCCGCCGCGTGCAGGGAGCGCCGCCGCCGGAGACGGATCCCGTACGGCAGCGCGAGGTCGTGGAGGCGTTCCTCTCGGCGGCCCGCGAAGGCGACTTCGAACGCCTGGTCGCGGTCCTGGACCCGGACGTGCTGCTACGGGCGGACGCCGGCGCGACGGGCCTGTCGCGCCTGGTCCGAGGCGCTCGCACGGTGGCGTCCGGCGCGATCACGTTCCAGCGCATGGCGCCGCACGTACGCATCGTGCTGGTGAACGGCGCGCTCGGCCTGCTCGCCCTGCCGGAGGGCCGCCCGGCGTCGCTGATGTCGTTCACGATCACCGGCGCCAGAATCACCGAACTGAACATCCTCGCGGACGAGGACCGCCTGAAGACCCTGACCGGGGCGGCCCTCTAGATCAGCCCATGCTCCTTCAGGTAATCGAGCTGCGCCAGAACGGACAACTCGGCGGCCGGCCACAGGGACCGGTCCACAGCCGCGTACACATGGGCGACGATCTCTGACGCCGAGACATAACCGCTCTCGACGGCGGTCTCGACCTGGGCGAGCCGGTTGGCGCGGTGGGCGAGGTAGTACTCGACCGCCCCCTGGGCGTCTTCGAGTACGGGCCCGTGCCCCGGCAGCACGGTGTCGACCCCGTCGTCGACGGTGAGGGACCGCAGCCGCCGCAGCGAGTCGAGATAGTCCCCGAGCCGCCCGTCGGGATGGGCGACGACGGTGGTCCCGCGCCCGAGCACGGTGTCACCGGTCAGCACGGCCCGGTCGGCGGGCAGATGGAAGCAGAGCGAATCAGCGGTGTGCCCAGGAGCGGCGACAACACGCAACTCGAGCCCTCCGACGGTCACCACGCCCCCACCCGCCAGCCCCTCGTCCCCGAGCCGCAGATCGGGATCGAGGGCCCGCACGCCGGTGCGGGTCAGCTCGGCGAACCGGCCGGCACCCTCCGCGTGATCGGGATGCCCATGCGTGAGGAGCGTCAGGGCGACGCGCTTGCCGGCGGCCTCGGCGACCGCGACCACATGCTTCAGATGCACGTCGTCGAGCGGCCCGGGATCGATCACGACGGCAAGTTCGGAATCAGGCTCGGAAACGATCCACGTGTTGGTCCCGTCCAGGGTCATCGCGGAGGCGTTCGGAGCCAGCACGTTGACCGCGCGCGCGGTGGCCGGCCCCGACAGCACCCCGCCGCGGGGCTGTCCGGGAAGGGCTGAGGCTTGGGTCATGCGGAGGCTCCCCCGGACGTGGTCGGAATGTGTTTGGTGAACTCATCATGACCGGGCCAGGACAGAACGATCTCCCCACCCTCCAGCCGGGCCCGAGCGAGCACAGGGGAGAGATCCTGCGCCGCGGCCCCCGCAAAGGCACCCTCGGCGCTGTCGAAACCGCCCAGCGCCCGCAGCGTCGCGATCGTGGGCGGCATCATCATGAGCTCGCCCTTGTCGTACCCCTCGGCCGCCCGATCGGGCCGGATCCACACGGTCCGGTCAGCTTCGGTGGAGGCGTTACGGGTGCGCTGCCCCTCCGGCAGGGCGGCGACGAAGAACCAGGTGTCGTACCGCCGGGGCTCGAACTCCGGCGTGATCCACCGCGCCCAGGCGGCCAGCAGATCGGACCGCAGCACCAGCTCGCGCCGCCCGAGGAACTCCCCGAACGACAACTCCCGCCGGACGAGCGCCTCCCGGTCGGCCTCCCAGGACTCCCCGGTCGTGTCCCCCACCACGGACCCCGCGTCGGGCCCGGCGAGCAGCACGCCCGCCTCCTCGTACGTCTCCCGCACTGCGGCGCACACGATCGCCTGCGCCGACTTCTCGTCCACGCCGAGCCGCGCCGCCCACGCCGCACGCGAGGGCCCGCCCCACCGCACGACCGACTCGTCGTCACGGGGATCCACACCCCCGCCCGGATACGCGTACGCGCCCCCGGCGAAAGCCATGGAGGCGCGTCGACGCAGCATGTGCACCTCGGGACCGGCGACCGCGTCCCGCAGAAGCATGACGGTCGCGGCCCGCCGCGGCACGGCGGCCGCCAGCTCACCCGCCGCGAGCGCACGAATCCGCTCGGGCCACTCCGGGGGATACCACTGCCCATTCGCCATGGCCGGAGGCTATCCGCTACCAAGCGGATGTTCGAGAGCCACAGACGATCAAGTACGACAGAGCCCCAAGAACCGCCCACCGCCCCGCACACAGAACAGCCGAACCACGGAACCACCCACGCCCGCAGCCGCAGCCGCAGCCGCAGCCGCACACAAACGAGCCCCTCGATCACCCACCGCCCCGCAGTCGCATACAGGCGAGCCGGACCGGCAGATCACCCACGGCCCCGCAGCCGCGTACGAGACGAGAGGGGCCGTGGCGGGATGTGCGCGCGGAGCCACCAGCACCACATGCCGGCAATCGGCTGGGAAACGTCACGCCATAGAACAGCGAGCACGTACATCCCGGCGCGGCCCCGCCCTCACCGGACGGAGCGCACCAGAACGGACCCGGAGCGGCCCCAGGGCCTCAACCGACCCGACCGAACCACGGCCGACGAACCACGAACCACGGCCCACGGCCCACGGCCACGAACCGCGGCCCACGAACCACGCCCCTCAGCGGAGCGATTCGCTCAAGCCGAAACGAGTTCGACCTGCACCTCGACCTCAACAGGCGCGTCCAGCGGCAGAACGGCCACACCCACGGCGGACCGAGCGTGCACACCCTTCTCGCCCAGAACCTCGGCGAAGAGCTCACTGGCCCCGTTCACCACACCCGGCTGCCCGGTGAAGTCGGGCGCGGAGGCGACGAACCCGACGACCTTCACCACCCGGGCGACCCGATCGAGATCGCCGGCAACGGACTTCACCGCGGCGAGCGCGTTCAGCGCACACGTACGGGCCAGTTCCTTGGCCTGCTCGGCGGTGACCTCGGCCCCCACCTTCCCGGTGACCGGAAGCTTCCCGTCCACCATCGGCAGCTGGCCGGCCGTGTACACGTACACACCGGACTGCACGGCCGGCTGGTAAGAGGCGAGCGGCGGCACGACCTCGGGCAGAGTCAGCCCGAGTTCGGCGAGGCGCGCGTCGACGATCCCGCTCATGCCTTCTCCCGCTTCAGGTAGGCCACGAGCTGCTCGGGGTTGTTCGGCCCGGGCACGACCTGGACGAGCTCCCAGCCGTCCTCGCCCCAGGTGTCCAGAATCTGCTTGGTCGCGTGCACGAGAAGGGGCACGGTCGCGTATTCCCACTTGGTCATACGGCCGACTGTAGCCGCTGGACCGGCGATGACCGACAGCCTCCTGCGTAGCCCGCGCGCGGACTGGTTAGGCTCGATGACGTGAGCAGGCTCCAGGTCGTCAGCGGCAAGGGCGGTACCGGAAAGACCACGGTCGCCGCCGCACTGGCGCTCGCCCTCGCGACCGAGGGCAAGCGCACTCTCCTGGTGGAGGTGGAAGGACGCCAGGGCATCGCACAGCTCTTCGAAACGGAAGCGCTGCCGTACGAGGAACGGAAGATCGCGGTGGCCCCGGGGGGCGGCGAGGTGTTCGCACTCGCCATCGACCCGGAGCTGGCGCTGCTGGACTACCTCCAGATGTTCTACAAGCTGGGCGGCGCGGGAAGGGCGCTCAAAAAGCTGGGCGCGATCGACTTCGCGACAACGGTGGCGCCGGGCCTGAGGGACGTACTCCTGACGGGCAAGGCCTGCGAGGCGGTGCGCCGCAAGACGAAACAGAACAAATACACCTACGACTACGTGGTGATGGACGCCCCGCCGACGGGCCGCATCACGCGGTTCCTCAACGTGAACGACGAGGTCGCGGGCCTGGCCAAGATCGGCCCGATACACAACCAGGCGCAGGCGGTCATGCGGGTCCTCAAGTCACCCGAGACGGCGGTGCACTTGGTGACGCTGCTGGAGGAGATGCCCGTCCAGGAGACGTCGGACGGCATCGCGGAGCTGCAGGCCGCGAACCTCCCCGTGGGCCGGCTCATCGTGAACATGGTGCGCCCGGCGGTCCTCGACGAGGCCGAACTGGCGCTGGCGCGCGGCGGCGTGCCCCGGACGGCCATCGCCAAGTCCCTGTCCTCGGCGGGCCTGGGCGGCGCCCGCAGAGGCGGCGGCGCGGAACGCCTCGTGACCCCGCTTCTCGACCAGGCGGCGGAGTACGCGGAACGGCACGAGCTGGAGCACAGCCAGCGCGCGGTGCTGGCCGATTCGGGCCTGCCTCTGCACGAACTGCCGCTGCTGACCGAGGGGATGGACCTGGCGGGCCTGTACCGGCTGGCCACGGAACTGCGGAAGCAAGGGATCTAGAGACACATGGCGTCGTCCCTGAGCCTGAACGCGACTGACACCCACGTACTCGATGTGGACCCACTCATCGACGACCCCCGGACCCGCATCGTGGTGTGCTGCGGCTCCGGTGGCGTCGGCAAGACGACGACGGCGGCGGCGCTCGGCCTGCGCGCCGCGGAGCGCGGCCGCAAGGTCGTCGTGCTGACGATCGACCCGGCCCGCAGGCTGGCCCAGTCGATGGGCATCGACTCGCTGGACAACACACCGCGCCGCGTGAAGGGCATCGACGAGACGGCGGGCGGCGAACTGCACGCGATGATGCTCGACATGAAGCGCACGTTCGACGAGATCGTCGAGGCGCACGCGGACGGCCAGCGGGCCGAGGCGATTCTGAGCAACCCCTTCTACCAGTCGCTCTCGGCGGGCTTCGCGGGCACGCAGGAGTACATGGCGATGGAGAAGCTGGGCCAGCTGCGGGCCCGGGACGAGTGGGATCTGATCGTCGTCGACACGCCGCCGTCCCGCTCGGCGCTCGACTTCCTGGACGCGCCGAAACGTCTCGGCTCATTCCTGGACGGCAAGCTGATCCGCGTCCTGATGGCACCGGCGAAGGTCGGCGGCCGGGCCGGCATGAAGTTCCTGAACGTCGGGATGTCGATGATGACGGGCGCGCTCGGGAAGCTTCTGGGCGGCCAACTCCTGCGCGACGTACAGACGTTCGTGGCGGCGATGGACACGATGTTCGGCGGCTTCCGCACGCGCGCCGACGCGACGTACAAGCTGCTCCAGGCCCCCGGTACGGCGTTCCTGGTGGTGGCGGCGCCGGAGCGGGACGCACTGCGCGAGGCGGCGTACTTCGTGGAGCGCCTCGCCGCCGAGGACATGCCGCTGGCCGGGCTCGTACTGAACCGGGTGCACGGCAGCGGTGCCGCCCAGCTGTCGGCCGAGCGTGCCCTCGCCGCCGCAGAAAATCTTGACGATCGCGGCATTGTGGATCAGGGGGGCGGGAATGTAGAGCTGCGTACCTCTCCCGAAGCAGGCTCCCCCGCCCCAGCAAGGGACACGCCCGACGAGCATGCCCAGACGCCGGACAAAACCCCATATAGCGCAACGGCATCGACACCCGCGCCCAACTCGCCGGCCACAAGCACGCCTGCCGGCGCGACCACGGACGACACACCCCCAGACCACGCGACCACGGATCGCACGACCCCGGACCAACTCACGGCAGGGCTCCTGCGATTGCACGCGGAACGCATGCAGCTACTGGCGCGCGAGCAACGCACACGCGACCGCTTCGCGGCGCTCCACCCGGAGGTGGCGGTCACCGAAGTCGGAGCCCTGCCCGGCGATGTGCACGACCTGGCAGGCCTCAGGAGCATCGGGGACCGGCTCGCGGCCGGTGCGGACCCGGCCGGAGCTGTGTGAGCCGTACGGGCGTCTCGCGAGGCGCGGGCCACCACACGGCTCGCACCCCCCGGGCGCCCTCGAGGGAGCTCGGCCCCCTCACCCCACGGCGGCGTACCTCTCGTACGTCTCGTCGTCATCGATGTCCACGGGCAGCAGGCCCGCACCGCGCTCGTACTCCGTACGAGCCGTCTCGAGCAGCCGGCGCCACGAGGTGACGGTGGGACGCCTGCGCAGAAGTGCGCGGCGTTCCCGCTCAGTCATGCCACCCCACACGCCGAACTCGACGCGGTTGTCCAGCGCGTCGGCCAGGCACTCGGTCCGCACCGGGCATCCGGTGCACACCGCCTTCGCCCGGTTCTGCGCTGCTCCTTGAACGAACAGTTCATCTGGATCGGTAGTGCGGCAGGCCGCCTGCGCACTCCAGTCGGTTACCCAGCCCATACCGGCGCCGTCCTCTCCCGAATCGAGGCTCCCCCACGGCGGCAGCGGCATATTCACCGCCGCCAGTTGAGGACGTTACGGAAGGTGGGCACAGCGCAACACCCCCTTCGGGCCCAATCTTGAATGGCCCGAACGGACTATGCGTAAGCGGCAGATCACCCGACGGAGTGAGCCGAGGGCATGCGCGACAAAACCGGCAAACCGGGGTGTTTCAGTTGAGTCACAGCGGACATCGGGTGACACTCAAGGCGGTTTCGGACACGTCCACACCGGCCGCGGAACGGCCGCGGCGGAGTGGTGAGATGACTACCGGAACGATTCGGGTTCGCCGGACGTCTTGATACGAGACCGCACTGCTGTGACAGTTGAGTGCAGCTTAGGCCAAGGCATATACGCCTGTCCGGAGAATCAGAACGTAGGCTGCCCTCATGGGAAAGAAGCGCTCGGGCGGTGGACTGTCACCGACTCAGCAGGCCGCCAAGTTCCTTGGTGTCAGTGTCCTGGCGGGAGCCGTCCTCGCCGGAATCGCGTTGCCCGCGGCGGGGGCGCTCGGCCTCGCCGCGAAGGGCTCGGTCGAGGGATTCGACGACATCCCGGCCAACCTCAAGCAGCCGCCCCTCAGTCAGCGCACCACGATCCTGGACAACCAGGGCGGCGCGATCGCGACGGTCTACTCGCGCGACCGCACGGTGGTGCCCCTCAAGGACATCTCGCCGTACATGCAGAAGGCGCTCGTCGCGATCGAGGACTCTCGGTTCTACGAGCACGGCGCCGTCGACCTGAAGGGCATCCTGCGCGCGATCAACGAGAACGCGCAGAACGGCGGTGTCACGCAGGGGGCGTCCACGCTCACCCAGCAGTACGTGAAGAACGTCTTCATGGAGGAGGCCGGCGACGACCCGACGAAGCTCGCCCAGGCCACCCAGCAGACGATCGGCCGCAAGATCCGCGAACTCAAGTACGCGATCCAGCTCGAGGACAAGCTCGGCAAGAAGCGCATCCTCGCCAACTACCTGAACATCACGTACTTCGGTGAGCAGGCGTACGGCGTCCAGGCGGCCTCGCAGCGGTACTTCTCCAAGTCGGCGAAGGACCTGACGATGGAGGAGGCGGCGATGCTGGCCGGCATCGTCCAGTCCCCGAGCCGCTACGACCCCGTCAACGACGAGGCGGAGGCCACCAAGCGACGGAACGTCGTGCTCCAGCGGATGGCCGAGACGCACGACATCTCCCAGGACGAGGCGGACCGCGCCAAGGAGAAGCCGCTCGGCCTGAAGATCAGCAAGCCGCAGAACGGCTGCATCACGGCGGTCAAGGGCGCGGGCTTCTTCTGCGACTACGTGCGCGAGGTGTTCCTCACCGACCCCGTCTTCGGCAAGACGAAGGAAGCGCGGGCGAAGCTCTGGAACCGCGGCGGTCTGAGGGTGCAGACCACCCTCGACCCGCAGACCCAGGAATCGGTGCAGTCGTCGATCAAGGATCACGTCTACCAGACGGACAAGGTCGCGACGGCGGCCACGTTCGTCGAGCCGGGCACCGGCAAGATCCTCGGCATGGGCCAGTCGAAGCCGTACGGCTTCGGCAAGAACGAGACCCAGATCAACTACTCGGTCGACCGCAAGATGAGCGGGTCGAACTTCGGCTTCCCGACGGGTTCGACGTTCAAGCCGTTCCTCGCCGCCGCCGCCCTGGAGCAGGGCACCCCGGTGACGAAGTCGTACCCGGCGCCGTACCGGATGCCGTATCCGAAGTCCGTGCAGACGTGCAGCGGCAAGCCGTGGGTGAACAACGGCGGCTTCACCGTGGAGAACGAGAACAGGTCCGAGTTCGGTCCGTACGAGCTGGAGGAGGCGATGGCCAAGTCCATCAACACCTACTTCGTGCAGATGATCGGCGACACCGGGATGTGCCCGGTGATGGACATGGCCGACAAGCTGGGCGTCGTCCAGGGCAACGGCGACAAGCTCCCCGAGGTCCCGGCCATCGTTCTCGGCTCCAAGGGCATCTCGCCGCTGACCATGGCGAGCGCGTACGCCGCCTTCGCCAACCGCGGCACGTACTGCACGCCGATCGCCATCGAGTCGATCACGGCCCCCGGCGACAAGTCGCTGCCGGTGCCGAAGTCCTCGTGCTCGCGCGCGATGACCACGAAGACCGCCGACAGCATCAACACCCTGCTGAGCGGCGTGATCGACTCCGGTACGGGCCGGGAGGCCGGTCTGACGGACCGCGACAACGCGGGCAAGACCGGTACGACCGACAGCCGCAAGAACGCCTGGTTCGTGGGGTACACGCCGAACCTGTCCGGCGCGGTCTGGGTCGGCAGCGCCCTGCAGAACGTCGAGATGGAGAACATCACCATCGGCGGCCAGTACCAGCCGAAGGTCTTCGGCGGCCAGGTCCCCGGACCCATCTGGAGGGACGCCATGGTCGGCGCCCTCTCCGGCAAGCCGTCCCCCGACTTCAACCTGATCGACATCCCCGACCCCGACAGGGACAGGGGGAGGGACCCCGACGAGGACCCGGGCGAGGACCCGGGCCAGGACGACGGAAGCCCGGGCAGCAAGGGCAAGGGCAAGAGCCCCTGGCCCGGCATCACCCTCCCGCCGGGCGTCCTCGGTGGCGGCAACGGACACGGGGGCGGCCGCCACTGAGTCCTCCGCCGAGGCGAGTGGCGCCCGGGCCGTGACGGTACGCCGATGGGGCGCCCCCTTTACCGGGGGCGCCCCATCGGCGTATGCGTGGTGAGGGCCGAGTACCGCGACGCCCCGCAGGGCCGGCTCGCTCAGCCCGCGAGCAGCTGCTTCACGACGGCGGCCACGCGGCCGCCCTCCGCCAGGCCCGCGACCTTCGGGTTCACGATCTTCATGACCTGGCCCATGGCGCGCGGTCCCTCGGCGCCGGCCGCCTTCGCCTCCTCGACCGCTTGGGCGACGATCTGGTGCAGCTCGTCGTCGGAGAGCTGCTTGGGCAGGTACTCGGCGAGCACCTCACCCTCCGCCTTCTCCCGCTCCGCCTGCTCGGTGCGGCCGCCCTGCGCGAACGCCTCGGCGGCCTCGCGGCGCTTCTTCGCCTCGCGCGTGATCACCTTCTGCACCTCGTCGTCGGAGAGCTCGCGCGCCGTCTTGCCCGCGACCTCCTCCTTCGTGATGGCGGAGAGGGTGAGCCGGAGCGTCGAGGAGCGCAGCTCGTCACGCCCCCGGATCGCGGCGGTGAGGTCTTCCTGCAGCTTCGACTTGAGCGTGGTCATGCAGCGATTGTCGCAGGTGCACAAGGCCCAACGCCCCTTGATTTCCGGGACCTGCCGGGTCTGACACGATGGACGTATGCGCGCGCGATACGGGATTCCCCTGAAAGTGACAGCAGGCATCACGGCGGCGGGCGCCGCCGGACTGATCTACGCGGCGGGGTTCGAAGCCCGATCGTTCCGCCTCCGACGGGTCACGGTCCCGGTGCTTCCCGCGGGGATGCGCCCGCTGCGCGTTCTCCAGGTGTCCGACATCCACATGGTCGGCGGCCAGCACAAGAAACAGCGCTGGCTGCGCTCCCTGGCCGGCCTGCGCCCCGACTTCGTGATCAACACGGGTGACAACCTGTCCGACACGGAGGGCGTGCCGGAGGTCCTGGACGCGCTGGGCCCACTGATGGACTTTCCGGGGGCGTACGTCTTCGGCTCGAACGACTACTACGGCCCCAAGCCCCGCAACCCGGTCCGCTATCTCTTCGAGAAGGCCCGCGGCGCCCACGGCCTCAACGGCAATGCCCCCGCGGTCGGCGTCGTCCACAACCCGTGGGAAGACCTGCGCGACGGCTTCGACGCGGCGGGCTGGCTGAACCTCACCAACAGGCGGGCCGCCCTCAAGATCGACGGCATGGAGATCGGCTTCACGGGCCTCGACGACCCGCACATCAAGCGCGACCGGTACGCGCACGTGGCGGGCGGCCCGGACTCGGGCGCCGACTTCTCGATGGGCATCGTGCACGCGCCGTACCTGCGGTCCCTGGACGCGTTCACCGCGGACGGCTACCCGCTGGTACTGGCGGGGCACACCCACGGCGGCCAGGTCTGCATCCCCTTCTACGGGGCGCTGGTCACCAACTGCGACCTGGACACGGACCGCGTGAAGGGCCTGTCGACCCACGAGGCCGGAGGACACCGCTCCTACCTGCACGTCTCGGCCGGCTGCGGCGCCAACCGGTACACCCCGGTCCGCTTCGCCTGCCCCCCGGAGGCGACCCTCCTGACCCTGACCCCCGGGCCCTGAGAAAACCGGATTTCGTCTACGGCCGCCGGTCCGCTAAAGTAATCGATGTCGCCACGACCTGCGGAACCGCAGGACAGTGGAGCAACGACATCGGGGTGTAGCGCAGCTTGGCAGCGCGCTTCGTTCGGGACGAAGAGGTCGTGGGTTCAAATCCCGCCACCCCGACAGCTGAAACACCAGGTCAACCACCTACTCATTTGAGTAGGTGGTTGACCTGTTTCTGTATGCGTGTCTACCGCTCCAGGTCCCGCTTGAAGATGCCGTCCATGGCCACCGCGCCGGTCTGGATCACGGGCCGGATCTGCTTGCGGTAGACCTCCTCAGTCACGGCGGTCCCAGAGTGGCCGACGAGCCGAGAAATCTCTTCCAGCGGCACGCCACTGTCGGAGAGCAGCGAGACGAAGCTGTGCCGCAGTTCCCGAGGCGTCCAGTCGTCGGCATTGATCCCCTCGGCGTCCTTGAGCGCCACCCGGAAGGCACGACGGACGTTGGGCGCATCCAACGGTTTGCCGACGGCCGAGGAGAAGACGAGCCCGTTCTCCTCCCAGTCGTCACCGGCAGCGAGGCGCTCCCAGCCCTGGTCCTCGAACTGGGCCCACAAGACCTCTACGCAACGTGTCGGCAGGGCGAGCGTGCGCCGGGACTTTCGCGTCTTGGTGTCCCCTCCACGCCGGACCGACCGCCACACGGCGATGTGCGGAGGCTGCGGCGGATTGGCTTCCGGCCTGCCGCTGAGGAACACGTGATCCCAGGTCAGCGCACGCAGCTCCTCGGTGCGGGCACCGGTCAGCAGGGCGACGACGATGTATGCGTGCATCGAAGTCCCCTCAGCCGCCTTGAGCACGGCCTCCGCCTGGACCAAGGTGAGCGCCTTGGAAGGGCGCCCCGGACGGCCGGCCGGAACGGCGCACAGCTCGACGACGTTGCGCTTCACCTTGTCCCGCGCCATGGCCCGCTTGACTGAGCGGTTCAGGCAGGAGTGCAGGCCTTGCAGAGTGCGCGTGCTGAGCGACCGAGCCTTGACCGCCAGCCAGCGGTCGACGTCCTCCGCGCTGAGATCACGAAGCTTTCGCGCCCCCAGGCCTGGGATCACATGAATCCGGCTCAGCAGCGTGACGGTCTCGACCGTTCCCTCATCGCGCCCCGCCAGGCCGTACGTCAGCCAGTCGTTCACCGCGTCCGCGACCGTGTAGTTGGTGGGCGCGATGGCGAGCCCGTCCTCGTGATCGCGCAACACCTCCTTGAGCTTGTTTTTCGCCTCGGTCTTGGTCCGGCCACTCCCCCGCTTGACGATCCTCTTGCCGCTCGGGTCGAAGCCGAGATTGGCGGTGGCGATCCAACGCTGCCGCTTCTCATCCCAGTGCAGACCACCGTCACCACGGCTACGGCGCATAGACATCAGGCAGCCTCCGCCATCTGCTCACGGATGAAGTCCTGTACGGCGTCGGCGGGGATGCGGCGGGCACGGCCGATGGTGAACGACGGCAGCCGGTGAGTGCGGATCAGGTCGTAGACCTTGGAGCGTCCGAGCTTGAGCCGTGTCATAACCTCGGGCACGGTCAGCAGCTCTGCAGTGGCGGTGGTCACGCTGCGGCTCCTTCCAGGATGAACTGGTCTTTCAGGGCTTCGCGGGCGGTGTCGCGGTTGAGCTGGAGGTCTCGGGCGATCGTGGCGGCGAGGGCGGATTCGCCAGGGCTGTGGCCATGTCCGGCGTACTGCCAGTCGGCCAGGACGAGGACCGTGTCCGGTTCGAAGTCGGGCGAGCCGAGGGCTTCGCGTTCTTGGGCAGCACGGAAGTCGGCGCGAGCCTGACGAAGCTCGCCGAGGGTGGTCGAGTATCGGCGGGACTTCGAGGAGAAGTGGCCGCGGAAGCCGAGCATGTGGGCCCAGGCCCAGAGGCGCCGGTCCGGGTAGAGGCCGTCGAGGTCTCGGCATGCGGCGATCAGGCGGCAGGCGTGGTCGGGGACGCCGTAGCGATCGAGTTCGGCGAGTTCGCCGATGCGGCGGTCGAGGGTGCCGGTGTTCTCCGCGGCTTTGGTGGCGTACTTGGCGACGTAGGAGGCGACCGCCTGTTCTGTGATGTCGGAGCCGTCGCCGAACGCTTTCACGGGCCGTACGTCGAGCTGTTTGCCCCAGCGGAAGGTGCGGGCGGGCTGGTCTGAAACGGCCGGCACAGAGACCGAGGTGTACGAGTGCGAGGAGGCGGCGCGGATGGCGTCGGCGAGGAGGTCGACGCTGGCCCACGACGGGGGCGCAGCCTCTGGCCCGTCGGGGCCGTCGAGGCGGATCACGGCGTGGAAGTGGATCGCGCCGCGCTTTTGGAACTCGGCGACCTTGCCGTACGAGAGGCGGGCCGCTTCCTTGAGCTCGCGCTGTGAGAGTCCGGCGCGGGCAGCGATCTCGCGGCGCAGCCGGTTGATGAAGCGCATCCACAGGTCGCCCGCGTGGTTGTTGAAGAGGACCGCGGCGGCGTAGTCGTACGTTGCGGGGTCGAGGGCGGTGCCGAGTTCCGGTGCGTCCTCGAGGTGCTGGACGCCGCAGCGGCAGCGGCCGGAGCTGGGCCGGTTGTGGACAGGGCCGAAGGACGGAGCGGTGAGCGTGGCGAAGACGCGCGGGTGATCCCGGACGGTGCCGGGGATGTCGCGGCGGTCGTCGCCCGCGAGTCCGGCGCGGATCAGGTGGTAGGTGTCGCCCGCGTACGTCCAGGCGCAGGAGGGGCAGCGGGAGGCGCGGCGGTTGCCGCAGGCGATACGCAGCCGTCCGCCGGGCTCACCCTCGGTGGAGTAGTGGTGCAGGGTCTCACCGGTCGTCTTGTCCTTGGTGAGGGACCAGCCGGTGAGGTGGATCGGATCGGAGCATCCCCCGGTGCGGCGGATCTGGTCTTGCCAGCGGTCGAAGCCGTCCGACCCGGCCACCCTGAGAAGGTCCCCCAGGGTGATCGGGTCGAGGCCCGCCGCAGTGGCGGTCAAGGTCATCGAGCACCGTCCTTGCGGCTCTTGCGCGGCGGGTCGGAGTGATAGCGGGAGGTGCCCAGATCGCGGCCCTCGTGCTGGTGGCGCGGGGCGCTCGGATTGCGGTCGTTCCAGTCCTCCGCGCACACCTTGTGAACGGGCTCACCGTTGTGGGAGCGCATCGGGGTGGGCTTGCCGCACTGGGAGCAGGCGCAGTCGCCGGAGTGATCGAAGTGCTCGTTGGACGACCAGTTCAGGAGTCCCATCGCGGTCACCTCCCCGCCGGAATGACGAGCGGGCGGCGGGCTGTGCGGGTGCCGGTGCCGTGGCAGGCCGGGCAGTGGGCGGTGATGGTGCGCAGGTGGCCGTGCCGGTCGCGGCCGCCGAGGGTGATGGCGGCGGAGGCGAAGCCGTCGCAGGCCGGGCAGATCCGGGGCGTGGGGAGGGTGCGGTCGGTCATGATGGGTGTTCCTTCCGGTTGCGAGATCGGGTAGGGGCACGGCTCCCGGAGCGGACGAAACTTGGCGGTAGAGGCCGCTCCGGGGCCGGTCAGCGGCGCTTGAGGTCAGTGCGGATCAGCGAGCGGATGACGAGCGCGCAGATGGCGAGCGAGGCGCCCGTGATGGCGACTGCGAGGAGCATCGAGACCAGGACGGCGCCCACGACCAGGACTACGGCCGTACCGCCGCCGACGAGGGCGACCAGGGCACCGGGCGTGAGCTGAACGGTGGGCCGAGTCGATGTCGGGGCCGGGGCGGTCGGCATGGGCGCGGGCGGCGGGGCGTACTGGGCGTGGGTGATGACGGCGGTCGGCTCGATCGCTGGCGGGGTGACGAGGCCGGTCGGCGTCGGGTTGGTCGGGACCTTGGGACGGAACATGGGCTGATCTCCTTTCGAGCCGGGCTACTTGACGGCGGTGTCGATGACGGGCGCGAGCAGGCTGTCGGCGAGGAGGTAGCCGCCGAGGAGGAGCACGGCCACGAGCCACCAGGGCGGGCGGATGAGCTTGATGCCGAGGTAGCCGACGACGATCAGGGCGAGCCAGAGCGGGACGTCCATGGCGGTGGCCTCCTAGCGGACGTTGCAGCGGTGGGTGCGGGCGGCGAGCTGGGCGGCGGACTGGCTGGAGAAGTCGGAGGACCAGCCGCAGCGGTCGGAAGTGCACACGGCGGCGTGCTTGGTGTGGCCGTGGCGGTCGCGGTGGGTGCCGATCTGCACCGGGCCGATGCTCATCACGGAGTGGAAGAAGTCACGGGCAGGCATGACGGGCGTTCTCCTTGTCTGTCAGGCGAGTTGGGCGGCGATGGCGTCGGCCATCGGGGCGGGGACGCCGAGGCGGGCGCGCAGGGTGGCGGTGTCGATCGGGGTTCCGGTGCGGGTGCGGTGTTCGTCGGCGACCTTGCGGGCGTGATCGACCAGCGGGGCGGGAACCGGCGGTGCGGGCGCCGGGTCAGCGGCGGGCAGAGCCGGAGCCGAATCGGCATCGGGGAGAGTCGCGGTCGGGTCGTCATCGACGACGGCAAGGGGTTCCGGCTCCGGAATCGAGGCGACGCGTTCGGTCGCCACGGCCGGGGCGGATTCGACCGGCACGACCGGTCCCGGGTCCTCGACCGTGTGAGCGGTGTGGGCGAGGAGGGTGCCGCCGAGGAAGGCGAGCGCGGGCCATCCGGCGACGCCGAAGCGGAGCCAGGCCGGAGGGTGGGCCAGGTCGAGGAATCCGGCGGTGGCGACATTGGCGCCGAGGGAGGCCACGAGGGCGATAAGGAACCAGCACCAGGCGAGGCGGGACGGACCGTCGCTACGGAGTCGGCGCCATGCGGCGACGAGCAGCAGGTCGACGCTGATCGGGTAGGCCCACGCCTTCCATCCGTCCTGTCCGGCAGCGGCGGCAAGGTCGTGCAGGTGGGCGAAGGACAGGGCCCCAGCGATCACGGCCTGTACGAGGACGGCGTCCGGGCGGATCGAGCGGTTCATGTCTTCACCTCCTTCGGGGGGTTCGGGCATGGCTCGGGTAGGGACCTGGCGCGAAGGCGGTCGCGCCGACCGGGATGAGCAGGGGGAGCTAGGCCGCGGACGGGACCGTCTCGACAGCCGGGGCCGGAACCGTGGACAGATGCGGCAGCGTGGGCCGGAAGGCGGCGAGGTTCGGCAGGTCGGGGGTGCGGTCCGCATGCTTGTTGCAGAGGTTCACGGCCTGACGCAGCGAGGTGTGCGGGGCGCGGATACGGGCCCAACCGCCGGACGAGTCGCCCGTGACGGCGATGCCGGGGGCATCGGTGGGGATCTGGATCGCGGCGAGGACCGCGTCCGGGGCGATGTCGCCGAACGCCATGTTGGCCGAGGATTCGTCGTTGACGCGGTGCGCGGTCCTGCCGGTGAGCTGAGCGCGGAGCATCGTGATGCCCTTGCCGAGTTCGGAGCCGAAGCGCTGGCCGCAGATCTCTAGATAGATGCCGGCAGCCCGGCCGAGCTGGGCCAGACGGGCCAGGGACGTGATGATCTGATCCCGGCGCTTCTCCTCGGCCTTGGTGGCGAAGAGCGCAAGTTCGGCGACCTCGTCGACCAGGACCACGATGGGCACGGGGCGCAGGTCCTCGGGCAGGTGCCAGATGTCGGAGGCGATCTCCGCGTCCGGGGTATCCGCGGTGATGCGCTGGTGAGCGCGGATGACCTGGTAGACGTCCCCCATGTGCGTCACGAGCGCGTCGAGGAGTTCGGCGGCGGTGTCGGGGTTGTCGGCCAGCGCGGAGAAACGCCGGGCCAGCGGGAAGAGTTCAACGCCCTGCTTGCAGTCGATGCCGACCAACGCCACATCCCGCGCGGCGAGCCCGGCGACCAGGTTGCGCTGATAGACGGACTTGCCTGACTCGGTGGCACCGAGGGTGAGAGCGTGCGGGACGGCCCGGTAGTCGCGGTAGTGCACGGCACCGTCCTCGCGCAGAGCGACCGGGATACGCATCGGCGCCGTGTCGGTCTTGGCGGGCATCTGCACCCGCTTGAGCACGTCGTACCCGGTCATCCGCAACTCGACCACGCCGGAGCGCAGTTCACGGGACGTGATGCCGTACATCGCGAACGAGTGGCGGAGCCGGTCTGTGGCCGCAGCGACGTCAAAGGCGTCCTGACCGGGGCGCAGCTTGAGCCGTAAGATCAGGCCAGTCCGGGTCGGACGGATGCGCAGGATACGCGGGGCACGGGAGCTGGGCACTGGCCGGTTCGCCATCCGGGCCAACGTCAGACGCCAGCGCGAGGGCGGGACCGTCAGGCCGCAGGCGTCCATGACCGAGGTGTAGCGGACGGCGACCCGCAGCGCGGCGAGGGTGACCCCGAAGGACATCCAGTACCAGGCGGGGCGCCGCCACCGCAGGAGCACTGCGGCAGCGACGACCACCAGGAGAGCGACCGAGTAGCCGGTCATGATCAGGCCGCCTTCGGCTTCGAGGCATCGGCGGCGAGCGAGGTCACGGCGACTGCGCGGAAGGCGATGCCGTGCCGCCTCACGCCGTTGAACTCGTTGTCCCAAGGGCGGGCGATCAGCCCCGTGAGGGCGACCGGGGTGCCCATCTGCAGCTCACCGGTGATGCCCGGCTCCGGAACAGTCACGGACAGGATCTCGACCTCGTCGTTGGCCGCGAACATCACGTCCACGGTCATCAGGGTCGCGCCGGTCTCGGCGTCGGTGGCGATCTCGCCGGAACGGCGGTCCTTGACCTTGGGCTGCGGGGACTTGGCCACCATCACGGTGGCGGTGGAGGTGTCCACGGGGATCTGACGCATGATGGAACTCCCTTTTCCGAGGGGCGGGAGCGGCGGACTACTTGGCGGTGGGTCGCCGCTCCTGCATGTCGTTGGCGTTGGCCCGTAGGCAGACGCCTACGGAGCTTGCGTTCCCAACTGGTGCGCACCAATAGGTTCCATCTGGTGCGCACCAGTTGTCAAGCGCTGTCGTTGTTCGGCTTCTCAACTCGCCTCCCTGCGACGGTTCTAGGCAACCGCGATTGCCAACGCCCCGGTAGCCAACGGAGGTTCACGGCGTCGCAGTTAAGGTTTGGGTTAACCCCTGCCGACCTGCATCGATGTGAGGCATGCTGCTGTTAAAGGACAGGGCTCACATGCAGGGCGGTGCACGTGACGAGCGGACTCCGGGCAGCGAGGAACGCGCGCGAGTGGTCTCAAGAACGTCTGATTCACGAGGTTGAGCGGTACGCGCGACAGCACATGCTCACCATCGCGTCCACGGCGAGCCTGCGTGTCTACGTCTCCGAGTGGGAAAACGACAGGCGCCCGATCTCCGAGCGCTACGCAAAGATCCTCCGGGCTCTGCTCGGCATCACTGACGACGAGTTGCACGGCAGGCACTCGGCACCGGATCCACCAGCGGCCGACGGCTACGACGATTTGGTGAACCGCATCGACGCCGCGCATAACGTCAGCCTCACCATGGTGAAGACGTTCATGGATCAGACCGAGCTACTGCGTACCGTCGACCGCCAGATGGGGGCGTCTGGTCTCATCGATCAGATGACGGGGCACCTGGCGACTCTCGAGGACGCGTTGACCTTTGCCGTTCTCCCTGACACCCGGCGCCCTGTAGCTCAAGCACTCGCCGGAGCGGCGACGCTCGCCGCATGGCAGGCCCTCGATGTTGGAGCCGTCGAACGAGCCTGGCGCCACTACGAGTTAGGGAAACGAGCGGCCAAGGAAGCTGACGCTCCGATGTACCTCGCCCACGCCACAGCCGAGCAGGCATACGTACTCTGCGATGCAGGCCGACCAGGCGTAGCAGTCGAGCTGATCAGGGATGCCCAAAGTGCCGGCGGAAACGTGCTGTCCCCCCGACTGCGGGCATGGCTGTACGCAGCCGAGGCCGAGATATGCGCAAAGGCCAACATGCCTGACGACTGCCGCCGAGCTCTGGATAGCGCGGTGCGGTGTCTGCCTTCTGGGGAGGAGGCCCGGGATCCAGACATGTTGAGCATCTTCCTCAACGAGGGCCACCTCAGCCGATGGCGGGGCAACGCCCTCGCGCTGCTGGGCGATGACGACGCGGTGGGCAGTCTGTACGCGGCCCTCAATGCTGTTGACCCAACATTCATCCGGGCAACTGCCGGTCTGCGGTGCGACCTCGCACAGGCCCATCTAGCCCGCGGCGAGTACGACCAGGCCGCCAATCATCTTCGAGAAGCCCGCCTCCTCGCGAACCGCACTGGCTCCGTCCGCCATCGGAGACGGATTGAGCAGCTCACTCAGCAGCTGTAGGGGGCTTCCCATCAGCCCGAGAAGCGAGCACATGCAGGAGAGCGACAAGGGTCCCTGAGCCCATCAGGTCGCCGCGAGCCATGAGCCCGGGGATGTCAGAGAGCGGCACCCAGGCGATCTCTCCGGCCTCTTCAAGGTCTGTCGGGTCCCCGACGTGCTTTGCACCACGCCCCACGTAGATCTCATGGGGTGAATCGACCATGCCAACCATGGGCTGATACGTGACAACGTGCTTCAGGTCATCCGGCCGCCAGCCGGTCTCTTCCTCGACCTCACGGGCAGCGGCCGCGGCCGGATCTTCACCGTCATCGACGATGCCCCCAGGCAGCTCCCAGCCGAAGGAATCCGGAACGAAGCGATAGCGCCAGAGCATCAACACGCGGTCCTGGTCGTCGAGGACGGCAGCAATGGCGACATGGTGAAGCCGTACTACGTGGTGCTCGAAACGCTCCACGCCGGGCGGCTCAACATCAACGAGTCCAAGCTTGACCCATCGATTGTCATAGAGCGTGCGCTCTCCATGGATCTGCCAGCGCTCCACACCTGTCGGCGTCTCTACCGAAACAGCGTTCCCGGGGACCCTGTACGAGCTTCGCCCATGCACTTCCACGATGCCTTCGACCGCAAGGCGCCCCAGAACCACACGGAGTTGGGTACGGCCGATGTCGAGCTCTTCGATCAGCTTGCGCTCAGAGGGGAGCTTGGCCCCCGGCGGATACTTGCCCGCCGAGATCCATTCGCGAATCGTGCGGTCCACCCGCGCCGACTTCGTTTCCATCCCTTGAGCACACTCCCCGACGTCATCAGCTGGCCCGCACCAGCGTAGCCGCGGAGCCTGACACTCGACAGAGGCGATCTCCAAGGGAGCGCGGTGGAACTTTCCCTACTTCATCAAGCACCCGGCTGCGCTCCGCTCCGCCGGGCGGGCTTCCCGGCTCCGCTCGGGGCGCCGCTCCTGCCTTCGGCCCGCTCCGCCCCGGCTGCGCCGACGCCCGCCCACTGTGGATAGGCCCGGAGAGCATGAGTCGAGCACCCGACGTTCGCGGCCCACAGTCACAGACGACGCCTCCGGCGGGGGATCGGCCGGCACCGGGTGGGAGGGGGCGCCGTTCCCGGCCGCGGGCACATCGTGGTGAGCGTGGTGGGCTCCCATCCCGTCCACCGTCGACCCAGGCAGAGCCGAGCAGACGCGGCCCATGGCGTCCAGGTCGTTCGTCCAGCGGGGCGCTCCACCTGGACGCCATGAACCACGCCCGCTCCACGGTGTGTGGGTCGACGGCGGACGGGATGGGAGCTGGGGAGAGCGGTGGTTGAGGTGAGAGTGCGAAGCCCGGTTGTAGCGTGACCGCATGGATGAACCCCGGATCAAGGTGTACGGCTCAGCCACCGAAATCACTGTGGCGGCCAACGCTGCCGGGCTGCGGGACTTGGCCGAACGACTCGTCAATCTCGCTGATCCCGAACTCCGGGACGGCTATCACGAGCATCTTGAGAGCGGCATCAACCTCCAAGACGGCTCAATCAGCCTGATCCTCGAACGCGACGACAAGCTACAGGCCTCTCTACAGCTCGCCGCCATGTTGCGTGCCAGAAGGCATCCGTGCCCCTCCCGTGCCCGCTAGACCGGGAACTCACGGGGAACCACGGGCACGACCGGGCAGCACGCACGACGAAGGCCCCCGACCGATGTTCCTGGTCAGGGGCCTTCAACCTGCGCGGTGGGTGTGGGATTTGAACCCACGGTGACTCGCGCCACGACGGTTTTCAAGATCGCCCAGGGTGGACTCACCCATTGAATATCCGCACCAGATGAGCGCCGGAAGAGGCCTGCTCGGTGTCAGCGTCGGTTCGCCGCATCAGGGCTCGGGCCAGTCCAGGCACAGTACGGTGGCATCGTCGCGTGGGTCGTGGCCCGTGGTCTCCAGGAGGGCTTCGGTGAAGGCACGCACAGCATCGCGTGGGTGCCAGTCGCGGGTCTGCTCGATCAGATTGCGCAGGCCGGAGTCGGAATCGTGGGGCTCCAGCATGCCGTCGGTAAGGAGGACCAGGCGGTCGCCCGGACGCAGGTCGAGGCTCTGGACGCGATACCCCGGGTTCGGAGTGACGCCGAAGGGCAAGTCGACCAAGGGGGCGATCTCCTGGACTTTCCCGTCGCGCAGGCGCAACGGCCAGACGTGGCCGGCGTTGATGAAGGCAGTGTGGCCGGTGTCGAGAGCGACACGTAGCAGTTGACCCGTGACCATGGCTTGGCCGCCGTGCTCGGCGATGGCCTGATGCACCCGGCCGGATTGGTCGGCGACGGCCCGATGGACATGGTCGGCGTAGTGGGCGACCGCCCGATGGGCGTCCTCGGCCTGAGCGACCAGGTCGGCGCCCGCACGCCGGGCGTTGCGCAGGGCTCCGACGACTACGGTGGCCAGCAGCGCGGCCTGCACGTCGTGGCCCATGGCATCGGTGAGGGACAGGTGCAGGGCGCGACGGTCAAGGGTGTAGTCGAAGGTGTCCCCGCCGATATCGTGGGCCGGTTCCAACGCTCCGGCGACGGTGAACCGACCGGCATCGCAGGTGAAGGAATCGGGTAGCAGACGGTGCTGGATCTCGGCTGCCAGGGACAGCCGTGTGGTGCGCCGGCCCCACTCATACAGATCGGTGAAGCGGCGGTTGACGATCACCACGTAGGCCAAAGCGTGGGCGGCCTCAGAGATGAGTTGTGCCGTCTGCCGATCGGGAGGAGCGGCCAAAGTCAGCTCGAGCACACCGATCGCGTCCCCACGGTCGGTCACCGGCGCAAGGACCCGGACCGGTGCCGACCTGACTTCTCCCGCCCGCTTGCCGACCTCCATCTGCATGTGCTGGGAGCGGATCACCTGGTCGTAGACAGTGCCCGACAACTCGATCTGCTCTGGCTGCCACCTGTCACCCTCACCAGCCGCCCCAGTCAGCCGCACGAGAGCTTTGCCACCATGGTCCGTGATCAGGAAAGACACCTCGACCGCGGCAATCCGATCCTGCAGGACCCGTGCCACCACGGCGATAGATTCCACCGGCGGTGCCTCCTCCACCGACGCCAGCAAGCCGCCCAGCCAAGTCCCTGTATCAGCCACGTTCCGCGCCTCCCTCGTCGGCACTAGGGGCCCGCCGGACAACCGACCCAGGCCACTCCCGCTCACCAACGCTTGAGTCGCCACCGATCACGCGCATTTTGTCCGCAATGATCCCAGCGTATCCCCACCCACCTCTGCCGGCCGATGCGCGACAGTCGCCCGAGTTATCCGTCAGCGACCCGGCGACAGCCTGCATGACCGACGATGCCCCCCTATAGAGCTATGGAACAGAAGCCCGCACCGTCAGACGGCTCGGCATTCCGGGGCGCCTTCGAGCCGTCCGAGAGCGCTCGGCGTTGACGTGCACGGATCCCGCGCACCGGGAGCCGCACCGGGCGAGTGTCTAACTGCGTGACAACGCCGACGAACAACGGCGGACGACCGCGGACGTCTGCGGACGATCGGCGCAGGTAAAGGGCACTCCCTCCCAAGGCAGAACCCATACCGAAGTTGCTTCGGGACGAAGAGGTCGTGGGTTCAAATCCCGCCACCCCGACAGCTGAAACACCAGATCAGACCCCCTGCACTCGCTTGAGTGCAGGGGGTCTTTCTGCTTATACGGGCAGCCTGGGAGAAATCTGGGAGAAAATCTTGGAATTTCTCTCCCGAACGAGCCCTACGAACGCACCCTCAATCGCTCCCGCAAGAGGCCATCGAGCACCGGCACCGGAGACGTGGCGGACATCGCCAGCCGCGCCCGCATCGTCAACGTCCCCGACGCCGGGCCGCGCTGGATCGACACATGCACGCCCCACATGATCGCCGGCACCAAGACGGGCGGGACGAGCGCGCCCACGTCCGAGACGCTGGCCGCCCTGCGCGACGCGGTACGCCAGGCCGGCGTCGAACGCGGCCCCCCTCACCGGCCCACTCACCGAGGCAGAGTGCGCCCGTGGATGAGCAGAAGCGCTACCGCCTCACCCTCACGACGACCGGTGACGGCACCGTCGTCGAAGGCGGGTGGCCGGCCGCCGTCGCTGCCGCGGCGCATGAGATGGCGGAGCCGGTCCGCCGGGGTCGGAATGACCGTGGGGATGCCTCGCCTGCGCAGGTGGTCTCGGATCCTGCGTGAGGAACAGGCCTTGTCGGCCAGGACCAGACCGGGTCTGGTGCGGGGCCGTCCACGGTGGCGGCGCTCGGGTATGGGGTGCTACTGCGGGGCCTGCCCCTCCCCGCGCATGGTGGCGGGGGCGCGTATCTCACCGAGGACGCCAAGCCCCGTCACACACCCCCTGTGCGGCACGACACCGTCGGGTGATGCACTTCACAGGCCTCAATTGCCGTGCGCGTACAACCCTTTCGCTTCATCGCCGATCAAGACTGTGCGGCCGCTGTGACCGTGCCTGATTTAGGTCCGCTCGTCCGCGACCTGCATCCGCCCGTCGATAGTCGATAACGGAGCCTCCTCATGCCCCAGCACTCCCGCAAAAAGTTGACGTCCGGCAAGAAGGTGACCCTGGGCGTCAGCGCACTGGCCGCCTCCGGGCTCGCCATCGGCCTGCTCGTCACACCGTCCGCGATGGCGGGCGGGACCGGCGCGGCTGAGGCGCAGGAGCAGAGCAAGGCCGCGGCCGCCGACGCGTCGGCGGCGAAGACCGCCGCGCCCAAGCCCAGGACCCTGGCCGCGAGCGCTGCCGACGCCACGGTCGTCTCCGGCGTCACCGTCGACGGCGGCAACAGCGCCCGCGTCGGGACGACGAACACGCAGACGATCACCGTGAAGTGGACGATCAGCGGCGGGTCGAAGCTCTACGGCAGCAACGCGTCGCTCTGGCGCGGCACCGACCGTGACAGCGGACTGAAGCAGTTCCTCAACTCCGAGCAGTTCGAGGCGGACACCGACCCCTGCGTTCAGTCCGGCGACGCCACGTACAGCTGCACGGCCACCTTCAAGATCGACCCTCAGAGCTACCTGACGAACGAGGATGCCGGAGCCTGGAAGATCTCCCTCTGGGCGGTCACCGACGCGGCCACCGACGTGAACACCGACAACGCCATGACCTGGTACCTCAAGCGCTGGTCCCGGCTGAGCAACAACGCGGCCCCCGAGCCTGTCGCCAAGGGCAAGACGATCACGATCACCGGCAAGCTGGAGCGCGCCAACTGGGACACCCACAAGTACGCGGGCTACACCCAGCAGACTGTCCGCCTCCAGGAGCGTTCGCTGACCGGCTCGTACGCCACCACCAGCAGCCACATCACCGGCACTGGCAGCCAGGCGGGCGTCGAGAAGCAGACCCGCACCGCCACCACCGACCGCTGCTACCGCTACAAGTTCGAGGGCACCTCCACCACGCCGCCGGTCACCGCCACCGGTGACTGCGTCGACGTGCGCTGAGCCCACTGACCTGGCTGACCACACCGGGTCAGCCAGGCGAGTCCGCACGATGATCCAAACGAAAGCCCCTGGCTGGGCGCTGCGCTTGCTCGACTTCTTCGCGGCCGCCTTCTTGCCGGTGACCTTCTTGGCCGCCGTCTTCTTCGCGGCCGTCTTCTTGGCTGCGGTTTTCTTCTTCGGCATGTCGTGGACGGTCGCGTGCTCACCCTCGCCGCCGCTCTCCTTGGCTTTCTGCACGGACTCCTGGAGTGCGGCCAGGAGGTCGACGACGGCTCCGGCCGGGGCTTCCGGCTCGGCTGCGTGGGGCAGCTCCTTGCCGCCCTGCTTGGCGACGATCAGGTCGGAGATCGCATCCGTGTACCGGTCAACCGCCGCGTCTTCGGGTATGTCGTCGCTCGCCATGACGTCCATGAGCGCTAGGGCGCGCTCGATCTCGTCTTCGGGGACGTCGGCCGCCGGCGGGGCGAGCGTCTCGGAGGAACGGATTTCGTCCGGCCACCGCATTGAATGCAGGACGATCGCGTTGCCTCGGATGCGGAGCAGGCCGAGGCGTTCCCGCCCACGCCACGCGAACCGTGCGACGGCCGCCTTCGAGTTCCGCTCCAGGGCCTGACGCAGGAGCGTGCAAGGCTTGGCAGCGACCTGGCCGTCGGGCTCAAGGTAGTAACCCTCGCCGATGCGGATGGGGTCGATCTCGCTGTACGGCACCCACGATCTCGATCGCCTTCGCCGTGGTCAGGGGCAGGCCGGCGAGGCCCTCGTCCGAGATGGCGACGATCGTGCCGCCCCGCTCCGGGCCCGGCTACGCCGGCCGCGCGGCTGTAGCGAGCACACCCGAGCGGTGGACGGCAGCCCGCGGTGGCTGGGCCCGGTCGGCTCCACGGCTTTAGGCAGCCACCATGGGGCGAGCCTCGAAGATCGGGGCCCACATCGGGCTATTGCGTGCAGGTCCAGAGACTGCCCGATTCGCGACCAGCGTACGGGCCCCGATCTCTCGCCCCATGGCAGCTCCAGCCCAAAGCCGCTCCCGCCGACCTCATCGGGCCCGTGTGCGATCGTCACGCCTCCCAGGTACGTTGAGCCGTCAGCCGAGGGGGAACGCTCGCGAGGGAGCGCCCCGCAACGCGTGGCTGCGGGGCGCCGATCCACTTTCACAACGGCCCTAGTGGGGTTCAGTCGACCGTCTGCCCGTCGTTCATACCGCCTCTGCAGGTCGGGAGCATGGGCGTCGACCGATCGATCGTTCCGCCGCCGTCCGTACACTCACCCGGGGTGACGCTGGCCGGGGTGACGCTGCCGGCGGTGGCGGTGGCGGTGGCGGCGCCTGTGAGGCCGAGTCCGGCGAGGGCTGCCGTGGCGAAGACTGCGGCGAGGATTCGTCGAATGCGCATTTGGTTCGCCTTTCACAGATTGCCTCGGTTTGGGCACTACTCAGCCAATTCTTCATCCATGTGGGTGACACGTCATGTTGGGCCGTTCGGTTGACATTGCTGTCGGGTGCGGGGTCGGTGACGCGACCCGTCAGAGCGGATGGAAGCCCGTGCCACACCGTTGCCGGAAAGAGCGGATCCCAGCGGTCAAGAGCAGTCAAGCGCGACGCCTCGCGATTAATCACCAGAGGCCGTTTGCGCTGGTCAGCGTCAACCCCCTCCGTGACGGCCCGGTGATTCCCAAGCTCAGGGCTCTTCGTTGCCGCGGCGAACAGATCCCGGGTGAGGTCGTGGGTTCAAATCCCGCCACCCCGACACAGGCCAGAGGCCCAATCGCTTGATCGCGATTGGGCCTCTGTCGTGCTTGGGCGCCGAACAGGCGGCCAACGGATTTTGATCACGCCTCTGGGGCGGTCGCCTCGCGTCGCCGGGCGACGATGTCGTCCACAGCTCCTGCCCCCTCCGTGATGACCGGCCGGAGCAGCTTGCGGTGGACGGCCTCCGCCGCCGCCTGACTGGCGTGCCCGACGAGGTGCGCGTGCGGATGGTCCATCCTGCGCCCCGGAACTCCTCGAGTCCCTCCTGTGCCGGAGATCAACCGGTGAGTCTGCGGCAGCAGATGAGGGCGCGGGCCGGGCAGGGACGCGGTGTGCGGCCTTGACGCTGAACCGGGCCCGCACACCGCGCTCTCAGCGGGCGGACGGTCAACCGCCACCGCCGTAGCCACCGCCACCGCCGCCGCCGTAGCCACCACCGCCGCCGCCGTAGTCGCCGCCACCGCCGCCACCGCCGTAGCCACCACCGCCGCCGCCGTAGTCACCGCCACCGCCACCGCCGTAGCCGCCGCCACCGCCGCCGTAGTCACCGCCACCGCGACCGCCGTAGCCGCCGCCGTAGTCACCGCCACCGCCGTAGCCGCCGCCGTAGTTACCGCGACCGTAGTCGTTGTAGCCACGACCGTAGTTGTTGAACCCGCGACCGTAGTCGTTGTAGCCACGACCGTAGTTGTTGAACCTGCGACCGTAGTCGTTGAAGTAGTAGTTGTAGTAGACACGACCGTAGTTGCCGTACCGGTTGTGGTGGTGCCGGTAGTAGCAGTAGCCGTCGTTCCAGTCCCAGTACCAGTTCCAGCCGCGGTTGTAGCAGTCGCGGTAGCCGGAGTTGTAGTGGGTCGAGCCCGTGCTGGCCGAGGCCGTCCCGGCCGAGCCGATCGCAGCGCCACCGGCCATCAGAACGCCGGTCGCAGTCACCGCGAAGATGCGCTTCACGCGAAGTGCTCGCATGAGCCCTTCTCCCTTCCATCGTCTCGCGCACCTCAGCGCGAGATGGATGGCCGCGCACGCAAGCAGGACAGGGCGCGCGGTCGAAATGTCACCGCTCTGGAAATTGCGAGACACGCCGTGGCCATCCACCGGCCGTGCCGGCCAGGTGCGGCTCCACGCGCGAACCCCGCAGCGGCAATCACGCTGCCCACCGCGAGAAGACTTCGCCTACGTGGCGCGTCCCGGGTTGCGGTCTCAGTAATAAACGCTACTACCGATCTGCTCCACGTCATCTTGAGCGGACACTCAACCCGGCAGACTCAGGCGGATCGACCAGCTTTCGACCGCGGTGGGGGCCGAACGAGGCCGAAGAGTGAGGTCGGGCAGGGGCCGTCCCGGGCGCGCCGGGCGTTCGGCGCGCCTGCGCGGGGAGCGTGGTCGAGGGCGTCGGGTCCGAGACGCGCCCACCCCTAGGCGGTCGGTCGGCCGCCTGTTTTACTTCGCGCATGAATACGGCGGTCGGCGTCCTCATCGGCATGGTGACCGGGACGCTGCTCGCGGCACGGCGAGCGCGGCGGACCGCAGCGCGCGCCGAGGCGGGGGAAGCGGTACTGCTCCGGGTCGGGGCCAACCTGCCGGACGAAGGTCGCCGCTACAGCCTCGGCCGGGTGCCGACCGGAGGCGAGTTCCGATGGATGCCCCGCTGGTCGTGGACGCGGCTGCGCGTACTCCCGGCAGATCTGCGCTATGTCCGCGCACGCGAAGCGACCTACCGCGAAATGCTGCGGCTCCCGATCGGCGTGCTGGTGATCGAGTGCGAATCGTCCGCGGGACCCGTACGGCTCTGGGCCCGCAGGGAGCATGCGGCGCTCATCGCGGAGATGATCCGGCGTACGGGTACCCCGAACCCGTGGATGCCTTAGCAAGTTGGGGCTGTTCCGCCTGCGGGGGCCCGGAACGGCCGTGGCTCTCACGTGGTCGGCAGGGCGCTCGGCCCAGGCCGAGGCGCTCAGCGCTCCCCCCTGCCTTCAGCGCGCCGACCAGCGGCGACCGCCCGGCCGCCCCGGGCCATGCCCCGTCAATGCGGCGATCACCGCGTAGAGCGCCGAGGTCACGATCAAGGTCCCCACCATGACGAGGCCCACGCCGACCATGTAAAGGCCGCTCGCGTCGTCCGACCAGTCCACATAGGCGGCCACCGTGAGACCGGCCGTCGGGCCGAACACCGTGGCTGCGGCGTAGCGCCGGGATGCCGCCCAGCACACCGGTGGCAGCAGGGTCAGTACGAGTCCGATCACCTGCCACGCCTCGTACGGGCCGGTCGTCGAGCCGTCGGGGTGCACGTCACGCTGCTGGTCCCAGCCCAGCCAGCCCGCCCACGCCGCCAGCGCCACCCCGGCCAGCGCGATGGCCGCCAGGACGTGGGGCGTTCTCTTCGGCAGTCGCTCATTCGTGTCCATGGGCCCAGGGTTCCGCCTGACTCCGTGACCGCCCAGAGCGCTGGTACTCACCTGCGGCCGAGTACGGGCCGCCTACGGACCGAGTACGCCCGACACGCGCCCGTCTCCCCATGTCCCGCCCCCTGGCGCGCGTACGGAGAGGCCGGTGGCGTACAGATCCACCGCGCGCCCCACGCCCGCTCCAGGACGGGCGATTCCGTACGACTTCGGTACGCCTCTCGGGTGGGCGGGCCGTCGAGCCCGTTTCCCCCGGCGCCCACCGGCCGTTGCTGAAGGCATGATCTCCACACGACGTGTACTCGCCGCGGTCGCTCTGGCCGCCGGCGCCTCCGCTCTCGCCATGCCCGCGGCCGAGGCCGCCCCCGTCGGCCCCCTCGGCGGAATGAAGCCGATCAGCCTCGACGACATCGCCACCAGCGCCGTTCCGGCCGAGCACAAGGCCGAGATCCCCACGGTGAACCAACAGCTCGGCGGCCTGAACCGGCTGAACGAACTGCACCAGCTCACCGACCTGGTGGCCCCGGCGACAGGGCTCCTCCCCTCGGTCGGCTAGGGAGACCGGACGGCTGCCGGACAGCGGTCGGGCAGCGCTGAAGGGGCATGGAAAAGCGGGGGCAACCGGACACCGGTCGCCCCCGCTTTCGCGGCTACTAGTTGTTGCTGGTGCCGTTGGCGGAGAGAACCGGGATGTCGTCCAGGATGTGCGAGAGCGGCTCGTCACCCTTGGCCTGGGTGGAGTTCTCGACACACTGCTGGTTCTGCGGGGCCGACAGGACCGGGATGTCCTGCACGCCGACCGGCACGATGCCGACCAGCGAACCGACGTTGGCCTTGGCCGGCAGGCCGACACAGGGCTTGTTCAGCGAACCCTGGACGAGCCCGAGCTGCGGGCTCATGGCACCCTGCGTCGAGGAGTTGCCGAACGCCTGCTGGGCGTTGTTGCCGCTGCTCGATGTGGTGCCCGTGTCGTCCCCGACAGCGAGGGCCTGGGGGGCGGCGACTGCCGACATACCAGCGACGGAGGCAGCGATGGCCGCGGTTGCCCACAGCTTCTTCATGGTGAATCCCTTCAATTGGCGGGCTCCGGTCACGGAGCCGCATCGTCAACAACTGAGCCGGGCTGATGCGGTTTCGCGGTGCAACCCGATTGGCCCAGCGCACTTACGGTCAGGAACAGGCCAGCGTGTTCCCGCGCACCGCCCTCTCGACCCCGATGCGCGGGGGGTCGGAGGGCCTCACGGTCGAGTTGCGCAGGGTGAGGCTCCGGTCCCGGTCGAGCGTGGCGAACATGTGCTTCGCCGCCTTCTTGTCCCACTTCAGCGTCGCGCCGAGGCCTTCGATGTCCGGATTGAACCCGGCGATGGGCACCGTGGTGAACTCGGCCCGCGAAGGGGACAGCCGACTCAGGGCGGTGCTGAGGGAGACGAGCTCCTCCGGCGTGAACCCCTGGTCGACCTTCGTGGCACCGAGCACCGTCCGCGCCAGGTCGATCGCCCTGCCCGGATCGGCGAGGATCCCGCCGGTGGCGAGCCGGTGCATGACGCTGATGAGGAAACGGTGCTGGCGCTGGATCCGCCCCAGGTCGGCGCTTGCGTCCACATGGCGCGAGCGGACGTACTGCAAGGCCTGACCGCCCCCGAGGCGGTGCCGGCCGGGCCGGAGGTCGAGCTTGGTGGCCGAGTCGGACAGCTGCCTGGCCGTGCAGACGTCCACCCCCTCGACCGTGTTCACGCTGTCGATGAAGCGCCTGAAGTCGATCTGCAGATAGTGGTCGACCCTGACGTTCGTCATGCCCTCCACCGTGCGGACCGTCAGCGCGGGACCGCCCTCCGCGAAGGCCGCGTTGATCTTCGCGGGGTGGGCGGGGAACCGCTCCCCGGTGCCCGGGTCGCTGTGCGCGGGGATCCGCGCCAACGAGTCCCGGGGGAGGCTGACCACGCTGACCCGGTCACGCTGCTGCGAGACATGGATCAGCATCAGCGAATCGGTGCAGTTGCAGGCGACGCCATCTGCGTGGAACTTCTTCTTCTCCCGCCTCGAGATGGCGTCCCGGCCATCCGTCCCCATGAGCAGAATATTTGTGCCGGGGCCCGCTGCAGGGTGGTTCACGGCGCCGCTGAACGCATCGACCCGCTGAATCCTGTACGGCAGCGCGGATACGGAATTACCCACCACGGAAACCGCCGCGGCGATAAGTACACCCAGGGCTGCCGCACTCAGACGGACATTTCTCCGGCGGCTGGCTCCTGAAGGACGTTCGCTCACCGGATTCACTCCACAGCAGAGGGACGGATCTGACGGCACCGTATGACAGCCGAATAGCTTGAACAGTGACCGCCCCGCGCGCCGACGGGAAGTAACTCTTTCGCCCTAGAGGGATCTGTTTCGGATTCCGAAGAAGATGGAACAGAAGCCAGAGATCGCCACGAGGAAGGCGAAGTGCTGTGCCGGAGAACAAGAACCGCCGACCGTTCAAGGGCTTTATTCCGCAGTGCCGGGAGTCGCCCGAATGCCAAATCGACGAACCCCTTTACGGGGAGCTGCTCGACAACTGGAGACAGCGGGGGCGAACGCTTCCCGGAGTGCCCGACCGGGAGTGGGACGAGATCGTCGCCCGGGACATCTGGCCCCGCGACGGCAGCGGCCGTTGGGCCGCCGGACAGGCGGACGACCCAACGGAATGACGCTGCGGCTCAGTCGTTGTTCGTGCCGTTGGCCGACAGGACCGGGATGTCCTCCAGGATGTGCGAGAGCGGCTCGTCACCCTTGGCCTGGGTGGAGTTCTCGACACACTGCTGGGTCTGCGGGGCCGACAGAACCGGGATGTCCTGCACGGAGATCGGCACGGCACCGACCAGCGAACCGACGTTGGCCTTGGCCGGCAGACCGATGCAGGGCTTGTTGAGCGAGCCCTGGATGAGCGCCATCTGCGGGCTCATGGCACCGTGCGTCGAGGAGTTGCCGTACGCCTGCAGGGCGCCGACGCCGCTCGTGGACGTGGTGCCACCGTCGTTGTCGATCGCCATGGCCTGGGGGGCTGCGATCGCCGAGATACCGGCGACCGAGGCGGCGACTGCGGCAGCCGCCATGACCTTCTTCATCACGATGAATTCCCTTCTCGTTGCCCCCGACCCGGGAGCCCCCTGCCCAACTCCGATTTACGCACATGGTTGTCCGGGTTCACCCTCACGGGTTCGCCCGGGCATTGCCGAATAAATGACAATCGGTCGATCTCTCTCTGTGCATGCAGCCCGACCGAGTGAAGCGCCGCAACCATTCCGGCCGGGGCTCTGTTGTCCGAGCAGCGTTAACTGGCGTCTGTGCGAAAAGGAACTGGAAATGCTTAAGAAGGCAATGGCAGCGGCTGCGGTCGCCGTTTCGGTCGTCGGCGTCTCGGCCGCGGCCGCCCCTCAGGCGCTGGCTCTCGGTGACGACGGCAGCACGACGTCCACGAGCGGTGTCGGCGCCCAGCAGGCGCTCGGAAACTCCAAGACCGACGGTGCCCAGAGCCCGCAGCTCGGCGCGGTCCAGGGTTCGCTGAACAAGCCCTGCATCGGTCTGCCGGTCAAGGGCAACGTGGGCCCGCTGTTCGGTCTGCTGGTGCCGGTCGCCGTCCAGGACGTCCCGGTCCTGTCGGCCCCGCAGAACCAGCAGTGCGCGGAGAACTCCACGCAGGCCAAGGGCGACGAGCCGCTCTCGCACATCGCGGACGACATCCCGGTCCTGTCCGCGAACGGCCGCGACAACGGCTGATCCACCGGCCCCCGGGAATCCGGGCCGCCCGCCTTCGTGGCGCGGCGGCCCGGATTTCTTTGCCTTGTGTGCCCTTCTTTAACGCGGACGGCTCAATTCCCTTCCGTCTCACGGCTCGTTCTCAGACCGAGGTGATGACCTCAGTCATGAACGACGAGAGAAGGGTAAGAGAGTGAATCTCAAGAAGAGCGCGACGATCCTCGCCGGCGCCGTGCTGGCCCTGGGCATGGCCGCTCCGGCGTTCGCCGATTCCGGTGCCGAGGGTGGCGCCCTCAACTCGCCGGGTGTCCTCTCCGGCAATGTGGTGCAGGTCCCGGTCCACATCCCGGTCAACCTGTGCGGCGACACCGTCGACGTGATCGGCGCGCTGAACCCGGCGCTCGGCGACGCCTGCGCCAACGACTGATTCAGCGCCACGGCCGTCGGGCCGCGGCTTCGCCGGCCTTGTACGCGTCCAGCACGCCAAGGCCGGCTTTCATCTGCGAGCAGGAAGACAAACAACTAGATGCGACAGGCCCTGAACTTGGGAATGGTCGCGGCTGCGGCCGCGACGAGCATTCTGTCCCTGCCGGGCTCCAGTGCGTTCGCCGCGTCGGGCGCAGACGGGCAGACGGCGGGCTCCCCCGGCATTCTGTCGGGCAACACGGTCCAGGCCCCCCTGGACGTCCCGGTGAACGCGTGCGGCAACACGGTCGACGTCGTCGCCGCACTCGATCCGACATTCGGCAACTCCTGTGCGAACACGGGGGGTTCACACCCGTCGTCTCCGCGCGGCGGCGGCTCCGACCGGGGCGCCGGCGGTGCGGCCCACGGGACCGGGCACGACGGATACGCCGGCGGTGACCACATGTCCGGGGGCGGTGCCCACGCCGGAGGTGACGCACAGCGGTCACCCGGCATCCTGTCGGGCAACTCCGTACAGGCCCCGGTGGACGCTCCCGTCAACGTGTGCGGGAACTCCGGGAACGTGGTCGGTGCGGCCAACCTGGCTATGGGCAACCGCTGTTCCTCCGCAGTGGCCGCCCCGGAGGAGATCTCCGAGGTGCCCCCGCCCGCCGTCCGTACCGTCGAGCCCCCGGCCGCGGTCCAGCCGCCGGCGGTGCAGAGGCTGACTCCCCCGCACGCGGCGATCCCGCACGCGGCGATCCCCAAGCAGCACCCACATGTCACGGGCGGACGCGCCCAGTTGGCGCAGACCGGGGCGGACCAGGATCTGCTGGGCGCCGCGGCGGCGAGTGCGGGGCTGCTGATCGGCGGCGGGATCCTCTACCGGCGGGGGCGTGCCGCCGCCCGGTGACGCGATCGCCGTACGTCAGGCCGGGAAGAGCCGACGTTCCTGCTCTTCCCGGCCGGCGGAGAGGGCCGTTCAATGACGTGCTGCCGACCCACGGCGTAATCGCCGACGGCTGGCGGGGCAGGCAGCCGGCCCCTCTCGTAACCGAGCCAGTTCACCACCGGGCGGCCCTCGCCATGGAACCGATTCACCCGTTCGCCCGCACCGTCACCCCAAAGGACGCCGCGGGCGCGAACGCACCCGCGGCGGTCCCGGCCACTTGTCCGACCGTTCGGTGACCGGCCGTCACCGACGGGTCGTGCGCCGACCTGTTGTCCGGCAGCGAGAGGCCCTCCGAGGGGCGCCGCCGCCGTACGACCCCGGCCGGGAGACGCGGCGCGGTGAACGACGCGCCGTGCACGAAGCGCGGCGACGGGCCGAAGTCCGCCGCGGTCATAAGGCCCACGAGGGAGCTCCCCGCCCCGCGCGGCTCGAAGCCCGACCCGACGCGTGGCGTCGCGTGCGGGTCCGCACCGAGTCCTCCCGCAGCCGGCTCACCGCAATGGCTCCCGCGTCGGCCATGGGAATGAGGGCGGCGGGTTCCGCGACGCTCGCCGGGACCCGGCGCAGCGTGACGCCGGTCTTCTCCGGCGAGTCGTCCCGGCCCGGCGGCCGCCGCTCTCCGCTCGCGCATCCGGACCGCCGCCGTACGGGTCTCCCCTGTGAGGGGCCACCCCATGGACGTCCCCTCCCGCGCGGCCGAATGACCGGACGGCGCCGAGCGCTCCGTGGTGGAAGGGGTGGGCGATCCGCAGCGGCGCGGCGGGAACGCTGGTGCCGAGTACGCGGGGAGATTCCCGGTGCTAGCCCGAACGGGCGACTAAAGAGGCATGCGGGCCGTTCCCTGGTTGGCGCATTACCCATTCGTGTGACTGAGTGTCAGCAATGAAGGAAGTGCGGCACGAGGAGTAGGCATGTCCCCACAACGCCGAAGGGCCGTGAGCCGGCGGATCCCCTCGCTGACGGCCGGGATCCTCGCGTCAGCGGTGATCGCGTCCGGCTCGGTCTCCGCCGGAACGGCCGGGGCAGCCGTGCCCGGTGACACGCCACCCGCCGAATCCGCCTCCCCCGTCCCCGGGCCGGCATCGGCCGGCACGCCCGCCCCCACCACGGCACCCCGTCCGGCGCCCACCCCCACAGGCGGCGGCGCGGGCACTCAGGCGGACACCTCGACGTTCCCCGCGTTCGGTGCCTACCTCGACTACGGGCCGAACGGCGTGCAGCGCATGGGCCGGTTCAGCAAGTGGCTCGGCGGCTCCGAACTGCGCGTCGGGCACACCTATCTGCCGGGCGACCGGTGGAGCAACATCGAGGGCGCCCCCGGATTCCTGGAGGACTGGGCGAAGTGGCGGCGCGAGCGGGACGACCGGATCTTCGTGCTCAACGTCCCGATGCTGGAGCACAACGAGGAGCACGTCGGCGACGCGGAGGTCCGCTCCCTCCTGCGGCAGGGCGCGGCCGGCGCCTTCGACGAGCACTTCCGCCGCCTCGCCCGGCGCCTCGTCGACCTGAAGGTCCCGGACACGGTGCTCGTGCCCGGCTGGGAGATGAACGGGACGACGTACACGCACCGGTGCGGGCCCGACCCGGAGGCGTGGAAGGCGTACTGGAAGCGGATGGTCACGGCGATGCGGTCGGTGCCGGGGCAGAAGTTCCGCTTCGACTTCACACCCAGCCGTGGCCTCGACGCCGTGCCCTGGACCACGTGCTATCCGGGCGACGACGTCGTCGACGTGATCGGCATGGACTCGTACGACCAGCCCGAGGGCAAGTCGTTCTCCGAGCAGGTCTCGGAGCCGTACGGGCTTCAGCAGCACGTCGACTTCGCCAAGGCGCACAACAAGCTCATCTCGTACCCGGAGTGGGGGCTGTTCCGTAACGGGGACAATCCGGAGTACATGCGGCGCATGATCGAGTGGATCGACCGGCACAAGCCTCTCTACAACACGATCACGGACTACTGCCCGCACGGCGTCTGGCAGTGCCGCGAAAACCCCGAGGCGTCGCAGGTGTACCGCTCGATGCTCTCCGGCCGCCTGGAGCCGTCGCTGCCGAAGCCCACGCAGCCGACGCCGCCCACACAGCCGACGACACCCGAGACGCCGCCGGTGACGCCGCCTGTCACGCCTCCGGTGACGCCGCCCAGCTGCTCGCCGCTCGGACTCGGCGACTGGGTGGAGTACTGGCTCGGCGGGAAGCTGTGCCTGCGGTTCGACTGGTGGTCGCGGCGCTCCTGACGCGCCGGTGTCCGGGCCGGTGGCGGCGGGTTCGTCAGGACCCGTCGCCGCCGCGGGCCTTCCACGCGTGCAGCGCTCTCTTGCCGAGGCGGCGTGCCGTCACGTCGCCGACGGCGAGGGCGAGCCCCGCCGACGTGCCGGTTCGGGCCAGCACGAAACGCTGGTTGACGACGCGGTGGGGACGCCAGTGGTGCTTGTACGGCTCGTCGCCGCGCAGCAGGCTCAGGGAGCCGGACGCGCACTCCTGGACGTGCTCGCTGCACGAGCGCAGCAGCATCGTGGTGATGTCGGCCTTGCGTTCGCGCAGGCCCGGATGGGCGCCGTACAGATAACCGCCGACCAGGCGCGGCGACAGCAAGGTCAGGTCCGCGGCGAGGACCGTCTCGTCGATGCGGAACTCGGTCACGACCGCGTCGCCCGACCTCGCCATGCGGGAGACCGAGCGGGCGAGGTGCTCGGAGAAGCGCGGCCTGAGGTGCTCCGTCGTCACCTTGCGGCCCTGCCACTGGAGCTGGTGCAGTTCGACCAGACGCCGCACCGAGCCGTCGACCTCGTTCTGCGGGACGACACGGCGCTCGATCCCGAGGGCGTCCAGCTTGCGGATCTTGGCGCGGGCGCGCTGCCCGCGGGACGCCGGCAGCCTGCCCACGATGTCGTCCATCGGGACGGGCGGCAGCTCCAGGCAGAGGGAGTCGTCCAGGCGGCGCCTGGGGCCCGGCCACCGTTCGTAGAGGCGCTCGACGGCACTTCCCGGGCGCGCCTCGCGGAAGTCGATCACATGGGTGCGGGCGAGCCGCCACAGCGCGTCGCCCAGCACGCGGGACCCGGTGCCTGCTCCCTCGTCCCCGCCGTCGTCGACAAGGACGTCGCAGAAGTCGGAGATGCTCCCGCCGAGCGGCACCAGGACCGGCAGGGGCCGCCACCGGCGCATCAGCGGCGCCGCGGCCACCAGCCGCCCGCCGTCACGGACCAGGACCACGTACAGTCCGCGCCCGGACCCGTACGAGAGCCACCACGAGTACAGCCAGGCATGGCTCTGGAACGGGGTGGCGGTGCGTGAACTGCGGTACAGCGCCTCCCACTCCTCGCCCAGCTCGCCGAACCGGGCGCTGTCGGTGCACACCTCGACCGACAGGTTCCCGCCCCCGGGCCGCATCAGACTCTCCCGTGCAGATCCGCGGCCGCGGCGGGCCCGGGGACGCTCGCGTTCGTCTCCGTCCGCTCGCGCCGGGGCCGGACCAGCATCACGAGCCCGCCGAGGAGGCCGCCCGCGCCGACGCCCACGAGCGCGGTCACCTCGGGGGACGCCGAGGACGGCGAGGTGGGCTTCGTCGCGCGCGAGAACTGGAGGAGCTTCACCCTGGTGCTCGCCTGCGTGCGGTCGGCGGCCGTGGTCAGTGCCCGCGCCACCGCGTTGGCCATGGCGGCGGCCTCGCGCGGCTTCGTGGACGTCGCCGACACCGCGACCATCGGCGCGTCCGGCGACGTCTGAGTCCGCACGCTGCTCTGGAGCTTCTTCACGGGAACCCCCGCCCGCTTCTGCGCGTCGCCGAGCACCGCGACCTGGGTGGCGACACGGCCGTAGGCCTGGGCGAAGCCGAGCGCGGCCGACGGGTCGGACTTCTCGTCCGGCACCGCGATCACATAGCTCGTGGCGGAGTACTGCGGCGTCTTGAGAACGCCGTACGCGCCGCCCGCGCCACCGCCCAGGAGAACCCCGGCCGCGATCAGCGACCACAGGGGGAGGCCCTTCACGCGGGCGGCCGTCCGGGCGAGGAAACCGGGCGGGCTGACCCGCCGGTGAGGAGTATCGGTCATCACTTACTCACTCTCGAACTTTCGGATCCGAACCGCCCAGGGCCGCCCCGTACAGCCGCAGGTGCTGTTCGGCGCTTCGGGCGATGCTGTAGTGGTGGGCTGCCGGGGACGGGGTACGGCCCAAGGGGCGGGCCGCCACGATCCGCAGTGCCTGTCGTGCGAACGACTCCGGGTCGCCGGGGACGCGGACGGCCGCGGACTCGACGTGCGGGGGCAGGTCCTCGACCGCGGGGCAGCTGACGTAGAGGACGGGCAGCCCCGAGGCGAGTGCCTCCACGACGGCGAGGCCGAACGCCTCCTCGTCCGACGGGGAGGCGAGCAGGTCCATCGCGCCCATGAGGGCCGGCAGATCGGGGTCTCCTACGCGGCCCGAGGACGACACGTAGGGGCGTTCGCCCGCGAACACGACGCGGCGCACGACGCCCAGTTCCCCTACGAGCCCGCGCAGCCGCTGCTCCTCGGGACCGCCCCCGACGAGGAGAAGCTTTACGTAGTCCGGCAGTTGGGCCAGGGCTCTCACGAGGACGTCGAAGCGCTTGCCGGGGACGAGACGGCCGACTCCCCCGATGACGAAGTCGTCCCGGTGCAGGCCGAACACGTGACGGGTGGCGTCGCGCAGCGCCGGGTCGTGGGCGAAGCGCTGCACGTCGATGCCGTTGGGCACGACGTGGACACGGTGCCGGGGCACTCCCCACCGTACGAGGCGCTCGGCCACCGACGGGGAGACCGCCAGAGTGGCCCGGCCCACCCGCTCACCGGCCAGATAGAGCGCGCGGACACCGGCGGACAGCGGGCGCCCCTCCATCCGGCTCTCGCCCAGCGAGTGCTCGGTGGCGACCACGGCGCGGACCCCGGCGAGGCGCGCGGCGAACCGGCCGTAGACGCAGGCGCGGTACAGGTGTGTGTGCACGAGGTCGTACCGGCCCTCGCGCACGAACCTGGTGAGCCGGGGCAGCGCGCCCAGGTCGCGGTTCCCCGTCATGCCGAGGTGCACGACGCGGACGCCGTCGGCGGTCAGGCCGCGGGCGACGGTGCCCGGGGCGGTCAGGGTCACCACGTCGCTGTGGACGGGCAGATGGCGCAGCAGGAGCCGCAGCTGCTGTTCGGCTCCCCCGGTGCCGAGGCCCGTGATGACGTGCAGGGTCCTCATGTACGGGCCTCCCGCGCGGTGGACGGGCGGCGGCGCAGGCGGTGCAGGCGCAGCTTCAGTTCGAGGCGCCAGGCCGCGTCCTCCTGGCCGACGTAGACACGCGGCAGGGCGAAGGCGCCGGTGAGGTCGCCCGGCGAGATGGCGCAGGCGTAGCGGTATCCGGCATGGCGGACGGCGTCCGCGACACGGCGGTCGACCGTGCCGTAGGGGTAGCAGAAGCCGGGGACCTCGCGTCCGGTGAGCTCTTCCAGACGTCTTCGGCTGTCCTCGGTCTCCGCGCGCAGGACGCGGTCGTCGACCCGGGTGAGGTCGACGTGCGTCAGGCCGTGCGAGCCGATCTCGATGCCCACGGACGCGGCGGCCCGGATGCCGCGTGCCGACAGGAGCGGCTTGCGCGGGCCCAGCGGGTCCCACTCGTTGACGCCGTCGAGGCGTCCGGGCAGGACGAACAGGGTGGCTCCGCAGCCGTAGTGGCGCAGCAGCGGCAGAGCGTTGTCGACGAAGTCGCAGTAGCCGTCGTCGAAGGTGAGGCCCACCAGGCCGCGGTCCGCGCCGCGCGCGCGGGCCTCCAGGAGCTCCGTCATGCCCACCCCGCGCAGCCCGCGCCTGCGCAGCCGGCGAAGCTGTTCCTGGAGGCGTTCGGGGGAGACGGTGACGCGGTACGGGTCGTCGCGGCAGTCGTCCACGGAGTGGTACATCGCGACCCACATCGGCGCGTTCGGGAGGAGCCGGCGGGTGCGGTCCGGAAGCCACGACCGGGCGCGCGGAACGTCTCCTGTCTCGATGCGTCCTGTGTCAACGGGCATGCCGGGGCCTCCTGGTCGCGGAGCGGACAGCGGGAACGAGAGGCGCGAGGGACTCGGCCCGCAGCGCCCACAGGAGAAGGACGAACACGGCCGTCACGGCGAGACACCCGGCGGCGCCCGCCGCGAGCGGCGACGTGAAGGAGGCCGCGGCCATCAGCCCCGCCACGGTCGCGCCCGCGGCGGCGAGCAGCGGCTTGCCCATCTCGGCCAGGACCCTGGAGACGTCGACCGGGACGCTGCGCCGGTCCATCGCGGCGAGGAGGAGTACGGCGGTGAGGGTGATCCCGAACGCGTTGGCGCCGGCGATGCCCCGTACGCCCCACAGGTCGACCGCCCAGGAGCCCACGCCGGCGGTGGCGCCCGTGCCCACGGCCATCGCGCCCACCGGGTACCAGGTGGGGCGGCCCGCCGAGAAGTAGGAGCGGACCAGGGCACCCACCATGGAGTGGCCGAGGAGGCCGAGGGCGTAGACGCGCATGACGGACGCCGTGGCGGCGGTGTCGTCGGCGGTGAACGCGCCGCGCTGGAACAGGACATGGATGATCTGCGGGGCGCAGGCGAAGATCGCTGCGGCGCCGAGCAGGACCACGCAGGCGGCGAGACCGAGATCACGCTCGACGCGCGCGCGGGCCGCCGCGATGTCGCCGCGCGCGACGGCCTGCGCCACGACCGGGAACGTGACGGTGCACAGCATCAGGGAGAGCACCATCGGCAGCTGGGACACCTTCTGCGCGTAGTTCAGGTGCGAGATGGAGCCCGCGGCGAGCGACGAGGCGAGAAAGCGCTCGATGAACACCTGCGACTGCTTGCACAGGGCGAACGTCAGGACGGCGGCGATGAGCCCGAGGCCCATGGCCCGCCCCTCGGCCGCGGCCTCGTCCCCGGCCTCGCCCACGAGCCTCTCGGCGGCCTTCGCGGAGATCAACCTGCGGTGGAACGCGGGAAGTTGGATCGCCACCATCAGACAGCCGCCGACGGCCACCCCCATCGCCGCGGACCGCACGCCGAAGCGCGTCCCGCACACGAGCATCGTGGCGATGATGCCGATGTTGTACGCGACGTAGATCGCGGCGGGCGGCACATAGCAGCCGTGGGCCCGCAGCGCCGCGCTGCAGTATCCGGTCAGGCCGAACGTGAGAGCGCAGGTGGCGGTCAGCCGCGTGCATTCGACGGCGAGTCGAGGGTGCGGCAGGCCGGGCGCCAGGGCGTGCACGAGGGAGGGGGCACCGGCGATGAGCAGCGCGGCCGCGGCCAGGAACGCGAGGCCGAAGCGGGGCAGTGACGAGGAGACGAGGGACCGTACGGGATCGGCGCCCCGGGCCTGCGCGCGGCGGGCGACGGCCGCGCTGAACGCGGGCACGAGCACGAACGCCAGGCCGTCCTCGATGAGGAGGGTGGAGGCGAACTCCGGGACCGTCCAGGCGACCAGGAACGCGTCGGTCTCGCTGCCCGCGCCGAAGAGGTGCGCGAGGGACTGGTCGCGGCCGAGACCGAGGACCGCCCCGGCGGCCGAGAGGAGGGCCGTGAGCAGCGCGGCCCGCGCGAGGCGGCTGTTCGACGCGCCGGAGAGCCCGGTGGCGGGCGGCTCGGTCCGGAGCTGGGCGGGCAGGCCGGGGGCCTTGCGGGTGTCCCCGTCCGCCGTGGGGATGGTCACGGCGTCGCCGCCTCCTTCAGGGACGCCTGCGGCGCCAGGCCCCACCAGGCGGCGAGGCCGATGACGAGGGCGGTCAGGACCGTCGACGGACCGCCGATGTCGGCGTACACGAAGTCCACGAGCTGCCAGCCGAGCAGGCCGCACGCGACGAGGCCGCAGTCCGGGCCGGGCCGGGCGCCCGCGCCGCGGCCGAGGCGGCGCAGGGCGAGCAGCAGCAGCGCGACCCAGCCGCCCGCGAGGGCGACCAGGCCGATCAGGCCCTGCTCGCTGAGGATCAGCAGGTACATGTTGTGCGGGGACAGCAGCGGCTGGCGCCTGAACGCGGCGCCCGCGCCCGCCGTGTCGCTGCCCGAGGAGAGCGCGAGCGAGGCGTGGCTGTCCCGTTGGGCGACGAACCCCTTGAGGCCGACGCCCGTCGCCGGGTGCTCGCTCCACATGTCGACCGCCGCGGCCCACATCGTGTACCGGTCCGTGACGGACTGGTCGGGGGCGTCGGCGACCTGCGTGATGCTGCTCATGCGCTCCTGGAGCAGCTGCGTCCCGACGCCGAAGCCGCCCACCAGGACGACGGCCACCGCGGCGGTCACGGCGAACAGGCGGACGGCGCGCCGCACCCCGGCGAGCAGCACCTGCGCGCCGCAGGCCACGACGGTCGCGATCCACGCGCCCCGGCTGAAGGACAGCGCGAGCGGCAGGAGCAGCGCGAGCGCGCACAGCAGGGCGGGCGTGCGCCGGGCCGCGGTGCGCGCGCCGAGGGCCAGACCCAGGGCGGCCACGATCCCGTACGACACCACCGTCGCCATTCCCATGACGTCCGTGGGGCCGAAGGTGCCGACGGCGCGGATGTCCTCGCCCATGTACGAGGCGCCGGTCCCGGTCAGGTACTGGTGGACGCCGATGCCGCCCTGCCACAGGGCGAGCCCCACGAACGACCGGGCGAGCAGCCGGAAGTCGCGGCGGTCGCGGACCAGGACCAGGACGGCCACGGGGACGAGGACGAAGATCTGGCAGTAGCGGACCATGCCGACGAGCGCGGCCGACGGCGAGTCGGCGGCCGTCGCGGCAATGGCGATCCCGACGACGGGCATCCCGAGGAGGAGCGCGGCGGCAGGGGTCAGGGGGCGCTCGGCGCGGCGCAGGGTGACGGCCACACAGACGGCCACGACCAGGCCGGAGACCGCGTCGGCGAGGCTGCTGCCGCCGGTTCCCGCCGAGCCGGGCGTCAGCGGCAGGCCGAGCACGGCGACCATGAGCAGGACGGGGAGCACGGGCGCGTACCGGCCGAGGACGGCGACCAGCGCGACGGCAGGAGCGGGCCGCGTACCTGTCGGACGTGGAGCGGTACGCAGTCCGGCGTCCGTGGGAGAGGCAGTCACCCGGTCAACTCCCCGTGGAGCGTACGAGCGCGGCCGCGGTGCGCACCAGGATGCTGATGTCCTGCCACAGCGACCAGCTGTCGATGTACGCGTTGTCGAAGCGGGCGCGGTCCTCGATGGAGGTGTCGCCGCGCAGGCCGTGGATCTGGGCGAGGCCGGTGATGCCGGTCGGCATGCGGTGTCGCCCGGCGTAGCCGGGGTGGGCCTCGCTGAACTGCATGACGAAGTAAGGGCGTTCGGGGCGCGGGCCGACGAGGCTCATGTCGCCGCGGAACACGTTCCACAGCTGGAGCAGCTCGTCCAGGGAGGTGCGCCGCAGGAAGCGGCAGAACCACGCCATGCGCTCCTCGTCCGCGACGCTCCACCGGGTGGCGGACTCCATCGCGTCGCTCGGGCGGTGCGTGCGGAACTTCAGCAGCGTGAAGGGCTTCCCGCCCTTTCCCACGCGCTCCTGCCGGAAGACGACGCCGGGCCCCTCGGCCAGGCGCAGCCACACGGCGCACACCAGCAGGACCGGGCTGGTCAGGACGAGGAGGGTGCCGGAGACGACGAGGTCGAGCGCGCGCTTGCCGGCGCTGCCGCGGCGGCGGGCGGGCGGCCTCGGACGGTAGCGGAACCCCGCGAGGTGCCGGGCCCCGTCACCGGAGCGCGCCGGGTACGGGGCGGCCGGCGGGTCGAGTTCCCAGACGCCGCAGCCGTACTCGCCGAGCACCGTCAGCCAGGCCGCCCGCTCGTGCGCATCCCCCTCCAGGAGGAGCGCCCCCCGCACCCCGTTCTGGACGATCGCGCGGCGCAGTTCGTCGGTCGTGCCGAGGACCGGCAGGTCGGGCCCGTCGTGGTCGGGCGGGTGTTCGGACTCCTTGTCCGCGAGGATGCCGACCGGGCGCACGCCCGACCGCGGGTGGCGCAGCAGGGCGGCGGCGACCGGCCGGGCGAGGGTCTCGGGGCCGATGAGGAGGGTCGGGCAGGGGTGGCGCGCGGCGGCCTCGCGGCGGCGCCAGTAGACGAGGCCGCGGCCCGTGCCCGCGAGGAGACAGTGCAGGGCGGCGCCCGCCGCGAGCGTCCCGGCGGGCAGCGGATCGAGCTGCGGGAACCCGGCGAGGACGGCCGCCGTGACGCACCAGAGCACCACGATGCGGCCGCCGATCGCGGGCCAGTCGTCGAGCAGGAGACGGGGCGTGTCGCCGCGGTAGAGGCCCGCGCGCGCGTTCGCCGCCGCGACACCGGCGGCCAGCGCGATCACGAGCAGAGGGTGCCGCTGGACCGGCGCGATCACGAGGGTGCTCAGCACGGTGGCCGTACCGTCCGCCGCGAGGAGGGGCGTGCAGGAGAGGTGCCGTGCGGCCGCGCGTCTGCCCGCCGGTGACGGGCGGTGGCCCGTCTCTGCGCGTGGCGGGACGACCGAGGCGAGGAGGGTGCTCGGTGCAGTGGCGCGTGGCTGCCCCGCGGGGGAGGCGACGGTACGTTCCGCGGTCACGTGTTGAGGGGCTCCCTGCACTCGGTGGGCTCCGCGCCCAGTAGTTCGCGGTACACGTCGGCGACCGCGTCGGCGGTGCGCCGCACGTCGTGGTGCGCCCGCGCGTGCCGCAGGGCGAGGCCGCCGAGCGCTCCGAGCCGGTGGGGGTCGCGCAGCAGACCGGTCAGCGTGCGGGCGAGCGCGGCGGGGTCGTCCGGCGGTACGAGGCAGTCGGACGCGAGGCCGGCGGGCAGGCTCTCGCGGGCGCCGTCCACGTCGGTGACGACGACGGGCCGCCCGCAGGCCATCGCCTCCAGGGGCGCGAGCGCCATGCCCTCCCAGCGGGACGGCAGCACCACGAGGTCGGCCTGCCGGTACCAGGGCACGGGGTCGTCGGCCCCCACGAACCGCACGGAGGCGGTGGCCTGCCGGCGCAGCGCCGCCGCGTCCGGCCCGTCCCCGACCAGCACGAGCCGCGCCCGCGGGAACCTCTCCTGGACGAGGGGCCAGGCGCGCACCAGGACGTCCTGGCCCTTCTGGCGGCAGATGCGTCCGACGCAGACCACCAGCGGATCGGCGGTGGCCTCGCGCGGTTCGGGTGCGGGGACGAAGCGGGTGAGGTCGACGCCGTTGGGGATGACGTCCCAGCGCGCGGTGATCCCGGCGCGCTCGCCCGTCGCGCGCTCCGCCTCGCTGACGCAGACGACCCGGGAGGCCCAGCGCGCGCTCCGGCGCTCCCACTCGAGGGCGAGCCGGGCGGAGGGGCCGTCGACGGCCTCGAAGGACCAGGCGTGCGGCTGGAACACGGTGGGGACCCGGCCGCGCACGGCGAGGCGGGCGGCGAGTCCGGCCTTGGCGCTGTGCGCGTGGACGAGGGTCGGCCGCACCTGCGCCACGAGCCGTGCGAGGCCACGGACTTCGCGGGCGATGCCGGGCCCGGGCGAACGGGTCGCCTGCCACGGCAGGACGTCGCAGCCGATGCGGCGCAGCGACCCGGCGAGGGGCCCGTCGGGCGGGCAGGCGACGCTGATCCGCATGCCGGCGGAGAGCTGTGCCTCGGTCAGATCACGCACGACGCGGGCCACTCCGCCGTCGACGGGCTGGGTGACATGGAGGACACGCGGTCGAGGGGGTGTCGCTGTCGGTTGCATGCGTTTCCCTTCGTGATGGAGGAGGGAAACGCGCTAGGACCTGGCGTCGGCCGCTGCGCAGAGCACGCCGCTCCAGGCCGCGTCCCGCCGCGATGTCATCCGGAGGCCGCGCCCCGCCCTCCGATGCCTGATGCTCCGGCCGGGCGCGCAGACGTCCGAGTCGCAGCCGAGGGTCCTGGTGCACGCGGGGATCCTTCGCGGCTGCGCGCGTCCCGGTTCCCTGCTGCTCGAGTCGAGCACGTCGTCGGCCGGGGCGGCCGCGGCGCCGCCTGTCGCGAAATGCACGGCAGAAGAAATGACGTCCACCGCCGAACGGCGCAGGAGCGAGCCCAGGTGATGACGCATGACCGATTCCCTTTCAGGGACAAAGAGCTTCTGGATCACGGAATGAGGATGCGAAAGTCACATTGGACGGAAAGCACTTCTGCGCCCCGCCTCGCCGGGCCGGGAGGTGAGCCACTGTAGCGACAGACGACTATTTATCCGGGAAACCCGGCATGTGTGTCGGAATGGTGAAACCGGTGAAATTAACGCCGGGCGGTCACCCGATCGGGGGCGCAACCCCCCATGGGTGGCGCGCGTTGATCCACGAGCCGGGCGCCCGCCCCGGAGACGTATCAACCGACCGAGGAGCACTTCCCCATGTCGCGTACCGCGAAGGCCTTTGTCTTTTCCACCGTCGCTGCCGCCGCCCTGGCGGGCACCGCCGGCGTCGCATCCGCCAGCAGTGACGCGCGGGGTGCCGCCACCGACTCCCCCGGTGTCATCTCGGGCAACACCGCCCAGGTTCCCGTCCACGTCCCCGTGAACCTCTGCAGCAACACGGTCGACGTGATCGGCCTGCTGAACCCGACGTTCGGCAGCCACTGCGCCAACTGATCCGGTTTCCCCCGGACCCTTCCGCGGCCGCCCCGAACGGGGCGGCCGTTCCTGTGCGTTGCGCCGTATGGGGGGAGGTGCCACAGATCCCCCGAACGGGCGCCTCACCTGGCACGACACGCCGAGAGGCGAGGGTGATCGCGTACGGCAAGTAGCCGATCGGTTGCGCAGCGCGATCAGTCATCCCACGGTGGTCACAAGATCGGACACACACCACCGAAAGGGAACACACATGCCCCATCAGCCCGTACGGCGCATTGCTACCACCGCTCTTTGCGCGACGATCCTCCTCGGCACCGCCGCTCCCGCGATAGCCGCCGAAAGCGACCCGGGAAACTCCAGCAGCGTCGAGGCCCTGCACGCACCGGTTCCCGGAGCGGATGCGCTGCTGGGCCAGGTAGGCACACTCGGCAGCATGAGTTCCGTCGTGACCCCGGTCACGGACCTGCTCACCGAGGTCCTCAAGGCCGACGACGGAAAGCTGTCCGCCGCGGCGGCACAGAAGCACGCGGACGCGATCAAGGCGGCCATCGACGCCGCCAGGGCCAGCGTCCCCGCGACACCCGCGACCCCCGCGACACCGAAGTCGGCCGCCCCCGACGACGCCAAGGCGGCCAGGAAAGACGTGAAGGGCGACGCCCTGACCGCGCTGCAGACCGCCGTCGACGCGCTGCTCAAGGCGTCGACCGCGGGTGACGTCGCGGGCGTCGCCACCGCGGCCACGAACGTCGTCACCGCCCTGGTGAACCTGCTCGCGGCCACCCTGCTCGGCGGCGGGCTGCCGGCGCCGAACCTGCCCGGCCTGCCCAAGCTCCCCACCCTCCCGTCGACCGGACTCCCGCTCCCGTCCACGGCGTCCCTGCCGTCCACCTCCACGCTCCCGAAGACGCCGGTGCTCCCCCAGACCGCCGCCCTGCCCAACTGACAAAAGCGCGCCCGCGGTGACGCGGGCACCCCCACCCACCCGCCGCGCCGGTCCCGTACCGGCGCGGCGGGCTTTTCATGTCCCGGCCGTGCCCGATCGGGCGCCCCGCGCCGACCATTCACCTCTCCCAAATCTCATATGAGAACTCCACGGCCCTTCGTTCGAGTGGGTTCGGCAAATCCCCTGACCTCGGAGTTTCCCTTGCCGGGGACGCTCGTTGGACATTCCGTCGCTGGTGACAAATCGTCACCCCAAGGAAGGAACATGATGAAGCCCCTGAAGGCCGCCGCCGTCGTCGCCGGATCCATGGTCATCGCCGGTGCAGCCGCGCCCGCGTTCGCCTCCGACCTCACGCCGACGAGCCTCAACGGCGCGGTCGACACCCTGAGCCGCCAGTCGGTGCTCGACGCCCAGCCGCTGCACACCAACATGCTCGACACCGAAAAGGACGGCTCGGTCCTCAACACGGTTCAGAACACGGCCGACAACGTCAACGACGCCGGCGCGGGCGCCCCGGCCGGACTTCTCGGCGGCCTTCCCCTCGGCAAGTAGCGATCCGCGCGGACGCGTTCCTGGCACTCGCCGCACAGCCACCTTCACGAGCCGCGAAACCTCTAGCGGGAAGGCTCCTGAGATGAACACCGCCAAGAAGGCCGCTCCGGTCATGGCCGCCGCCGGTCTCGCTGCGGGCGCCGCTTCGGGCAGCGCCTTCGCCCAGGACGGCACCGAAGCGGCACCAGCGTTCACCACGGCTGACACACGCTGACTCACCCCTTCGCGCACGCGTGGCGCGAAACGGCACACAGGCCGACGAGAGGCTGGTCCCATCGCGTCGAGCGGGCCCCGGACCGGCCTCTCGGCATGTCCGGCGCGACCCCGATTCTCGTTCGAGTGGGGGCCGTTCCCCCAAGCGGGTGAAAGGTCACCGGGGGGCCTGTCGAGCGTGGCTACGCTGCCGTGGTGACTTCAATGCCGACTGAGAACCGCGCCTTCCGCGCCATCGATCTGGGCACTCTCGCCGTCATCGCGTGGAGCGGCGAACACCCGGACGAGGCGGGGGACATGCCCTTCCTGCTGGCCTACTCCCTGGGGGACGGCGCGGGCGGACAGGAGGCATCGACCGAAGCGGTGAGGGCCCTGCTGCAGAACAACAGTCTGCCGGTCGGCAAGGTCGTGGACGCCACGGGCAACCCCAGCTTCCCCGTCTCGCTGCTCGTCGAGGCCGGCCAGGCCGTGGTCAACATGCCGTACCTCAACGCCCAGTGCGTCGCGCCCCCCGAGTGGCTGGCCGCCGCGGCCGAACGCGGTTACGCGTACTTCGTGTTCACCACGCGCCCCTGGACCTCGGCGGTGCCCGGCACTCCGGTCGCCGAGGAGGACCTCGCCTCGTTCGCGGGCGACGAGGCGACGCTGACCGGCGCGGCCCACTGCCTGCTCCCCGTACGCAAGCTGCGCGTCTGACCAGAAGGAAGTGGCCCATGGGAACCACGAACACCGAGGGACGCCCGGCCCGGATGCCGCGGCAGTCCGGCCCGACCCGGCACGGTGACAGCTCGTTCGGGACGTCGCGTGCGGCCCCCCAGTCCCGTTCCCTGGGTTTCGCCCTGCTTCTGGTGATCACCGGTGCGGCGGGGCTGCTCGCCGCGTGGGTCATCACGATCGACAAGTTCAAGCTGCTGGAGGACCCGAACTTCACGCCGGGGTGCAGTCTCAACCCGGTGGTGTCCTGCGGGAACATCATGAAGAGCGCCCAGGCGTCGGCGTTCGGGTTCCCGAACCCGATGCTGGGGCTCGCGGCCTACGCGGTCGTGATCTGTGTGGGGATGAGTCTGCTGGGGCGGGCGAGGTTCCCGCGCTGGTACTGGCTGACGTTCAACGCGGGCACGCTGTTCGGCGTCGGGTTCTGCACATGGCTGCAGTTCCAGTCGCTGTACCGGATCAACGCGCTGTGCCTGTGGTGCTCTTTGGCGTGGGTCGCCACGATCGTCATGTTCTGGTACGTGACGTCGTTCAACGTGCGCAACGGGTTCCTGCCCGCGCCGTCCTGGCTGCGGTCGTTCTTCGGTGAGTTCACATGGGTCCTGCCCGTGCTGCACGTCGGGATCATCGGGATGCTGATCCTGACGCGCTGGTGGGACTTCTGGACCAGCTGAGCCACGCAACAGCCGATTGCGCCGGGAGAGGGAAGTTTGCGCTGATGCCACCCGCTCGGTCGTTACTCCTTTCGCGGTGACAAGTACCGCGAAGCCCGAAAGGAACTGTGTCCGCCATGAAGTCAACTACCAAAGGGACGCTCGCTGTCCTGGCCGGCTGCCTTGCCTCCGTGGGCGCGGGCGCCGCTCCCGCCGCCGCGGGCGAGCAGGTACCCGTAGCGGTTCCGTTGACCGGTGTGGAGAACGCGCTGCACGTGAAGGCGCCCGAGCTGTCGACCGGAGTGCCGATCCCGATGCCGGGCGGACCCGATGCCCCTCGCTTCACGGCGGGGCGGATGCTGCCCGAGCCGCTGCTGCCGGCGGTCCCGCTCAGCAGCGAGCTGCCCGACACGCGGGTCGAGGCGCCGCTCTCCCGGGCGACGGGAGACCACAAGACCGATCACCTGGCCCTGACCACCGCGGGGTCCGACGTGCGGACGGCCACCCCCGGAGCGTCGGTGAACCCGCCGCTCACCGGCCCGATCGGCGACCGGTTCGGGCTGCCGGGCCCGGCACTGCCCGAGGCCGCGCTCGCCGCGCCGCTTCTGACGGCGGCGCCGGGTGCGGCACTCGGCATCGCGTGACCCGCACACGGAGATCCTGAGGTCCGAAAGAGGAGACGCCCAGTGCAAGCCGGTACCCCGCCTGTCGGTCTCGGTCCCGCCGGCCAGGGGCTCATGACGCGTCGGACCGTGGTGCGGCGGCTGATCGGCGTCGCGCTGGCCGTCGCCGTGGTGCCGGCCGCAGCACTCGTCGGCCGGGCCTTCCGCCACCCGCAGGACGACCTCAAGGACGCGGCCGGCGGGGGCTTCGAGGAGACCTACCGCGGCCGCCACATCCGCGGGACGCGAAGGCAGGGCCCGATGGCGCGCGCACACATCGGGCAGGACTCCGGGCAGCGGTCCGGGCGCTGGGACGTCACGGTGGACGGTCGGCCGCTGCATCTGATGCGCCGCGCCGACGGCAGCTATCTGAGCATGGTCGACCACTACCAGTCGTATCCCACCCCCCTGGCCGCGGCGAGAGGGGCCGTGGACGAACTCGGTGACCAGATGCTGCGTCGGCGCGCGCTCTGAGCGGCGCGGCGCAGCCGAAGTTGAAGAAGGGGGACGGCGTTGGTCTACACGCGGCAGAACCAGAGCTCGCTCACGACGGCGCAGAAGAAGCGGTTCGTGTCCGCGGTGCTCGCGGTCAAACGCAAGGGGCAGTACGAGGAATTCGTGCGCACGCACATGGAGTTCTACGCCGGTGACGGGGACGGCGGGCAGCGGGTCGCGCACATGGCGCCGACGTTCCTGCCCTGGCACCGGCAGTTCCTCCTGGAGTTCGAAGGCGCGCTGCAGCGCGTGGATCCCGGAGTCTCCGTCCCTTACTGGGACTGGACGGTGGACCGTTCCCCGACGTCGTCCCTGTGGGGCGAGGGGTTCCTCGGCGGGAACGGCCGACGTTCCGACCGGCGGGTGATGACGGGACCCTTCGCCTACGGGAGCGGGCACTGGCCCATCAAGGAGGGCGTGACGGAGGGCGAGTTCCTGACCCGGGACTTCGGACGCCCCCACGACCCGATCGAGCTGCCCACGAAGGACGAACTGGCCTGGGCGATGCGGGACGAGCTGTACGACTCCGCGCCGTGGAACTCGACGTCATCTCAGGGGTTCCGCAACAAGGTCGAGGGCTGGACGTCGGGGCGGGGGAACAGCAGGTTCCGTAATCACAACCGGGTGCACCGGTGGGTCGGCGGACACATGCTCGGGGCGGACTCCGTGAACGATCCGGTCTTCTGGCTCAACCACGCGTTCGTCGATCTGCTCTGGTCACGCTGGCACCGGAAATACCCTGACTCGGCCCCCTATTTGCCGGACGGAGAGTCGACGGGAGCGGGGGGTGTCGTGACTCTGGACGAACCGATGCCGCCCTGGAAAGTGAAGCCGAGTTCGATGATCGAGCACGGGCATTTGTATCAGTACGGATAATCGGCGTCACTCATGAGAAAAGGCCCCCCGCGCATCCGCGCCGGGGGCCTTTTCCGGGTGTCAGCCGCCGTAGCCGCCGTTGTCACCCCCGCCGGTGCCCACGTCGTTGCCCCCGGTGTTGGCGCAGGGGTTGCCGAAGGCCGGGTTCAGCAGAGCGATGACGTCCACGGTGTTGCCGCAGACGTTGACCGGGACGTGGACGGGGGCCTGGACGGCGTCGCCCGAGACGAGTCCGGGCGAACCGGCAGCCTCACCCTGGGCGCCGGCGTCGGCCATGGCCAGGCCGGCACCGCTGATCACCACGGCGCCGGTGCCGAGCACGACAGCGGCGGCCTTCGCGATGCGAGACATCACGATCTCCTTTTGCTGGACGGATACGGCCGCAAGATCGCGTCCGCATACCGGGTTCAACGGAATCACCGCGTCCAGGTAACGGCCTTAACGGCATCCATCCGACGGACCCCGATTTATGGTGATTCCACCGGAATAGGGATGGCCGAGTTCTGTTGCACCGGCCGCCTGCGTCGAAAATCGCCGGAATTCGTGGCGCGAATTATCGTGGGGCGGAGGGCACGAATGGCGGCGCGGCGCCGGACGGCTCTTCGTGGCGGTGGCGCAGGAGCAGCATCGCGGCGTCGTCGTGCATTGGGCCCGCCGCGTGGTGCATCAGGTCGGCACGCAGCTCCTTGAGAGCGGCCTCCGGGTCGGAGTCCTCGAGGAGCGAGGCACGGTCGCCGAGGGAGTGGAAGTCTCCGGCCCGGTCCCGCGCCTCCGTGACGCCGTCGGTGTTCAGGAGGATCTGGTCGCCGCGCGCGAAGTCCACCGGGCACGGCTCAGGCCCCTCCGCGCCGTGCACACCGAGGCCGAGCGGCAGCGCGTACTGCGGCGGACCGGAGGCGATGTCGGCGAGCGCGACCAGGGCCATGACCGCGTAGGCAGCGCGGACAGCACGCCGTACGCCCGGCCTCTCCCCCGGTTTCTTTCCTGGCCTTTCTTCTCGGTCATGCGTCACCCCGGCTTGACCAACGGCCGGTGCTGCGGCGAAAGTTCCCGCAACGGCCTCGCAAAGAGAGGCAAAACCCGGCATCAATGAACAGTAAAGATTGCCGGGATATGGCAATGCGCGCGCCCCGTTCGTGGGGCGACGATGTGGCCATCACCGAAGGGGCGGCCGGTACGGGTACGGCCGGAAGGGGGATGCGGTGACGGTTTTTCTGGGGCTCGGCGTCGCGGGGCTCGTTCTGCTGGTGCTCGCTCTCGTCTTCGACGGCGTGCTCGAAGGGCTCTTCGGCGGGGCCGGATTCCTCGACGGGCTCTTCGACGGACTGCTCTCACTGCCGGTCGTCGCCGGATTCGTCTCGATGCTCGGCTTCGGCGGGGCGCTCGTACTCGGCACCACCGGCCTGGGGGCCGGGCCCGCCACCGCCGTGGGGGCGGGCGCGGGCATCGCTGCCGGGTGGCTGACCTGGCGGCTGAGCCGGGCCCTGATGCGCGATCAGGAGGGGGCCGCCCCGCGCGGCGACGACCTCGTCGGCACGGCGGGTTCCGTCGTCACGGCGATCCCGGCGGACGGCTACGGCGAGGTGCTGCTGCGGCTCGCCGGGCAGCCGGTGAAGCTCGCGGCGAGGAGCGCGGGGGCGACGGCCGTGGCGCGGGGCAGCGAGGTCTGGGTCGAGGAATCGCTCTCGCCCACGTCGGTGGCCGTGCGGCCCGTCCGGCACTGAGGCCCTCCCGACGGTGAGCGCCACCACCGTCCACGCCCGGTCGGCCGGCGCCGTCCGTGGAGCCGTCCGCACGAAGCCCGCCGGGGCCGTCCCTACGTAATCGATCCACCGTCCCCCAGGGGGCAGGAGGGGGAATCACCATGAGTCCAGTGCTCATCTCCGTCATCGGAGTCGTCGTACTCGTCGTGCTGCTCGCACTCGTCGTCGTGACCCGCTACAAGGTGGCCGGGCCCAGCGAGGCGTTCATCGTCACCGGGCGGCGCGGCAAGAAGGCCACCGACCCGGAGACCGGCCGGGTGTTCACCGACAACAGCGGACAGAAGGTCGTGGTCGGCGGCGGCGTCTTCGTCGTCCCGTTCGTCCAGCAGAAGTTCACCCTCGACCTGTCGTCGCGGCACATCCCCATCGCCGTGCGCGGCGCGGTCACGCTGCGCGGCGTGAAGGCCAACCTCGAGGGCGTCGCCATCGTCAAGGTCGGCGGCACCGAGGACTCGATCCGGGCCGCGGCCCAGCGTTTCCTCGCCCAGCAGGGCGGCATCGTCGGCTTCACGCAGGAGGTGCTCTCGGGCGCCCTGCGCTCCATCGTCGGCCGGATGTCGGTCGAGGACATCATCCGTGACCGGGCGGCGTTCGCCGGGCAGGTCGCCGAGGAGGCGGAGGCCAGCCTGTCCGGGCAGGGCCTCGTCCTCGACGCCTTCCAGATCCAGGACATCACCACCGAGGGCTCGTACCTGGAGGACCTCGGCCGGCCCGAGGCCGCCCGCGCCAAGCAGGAGGCCGACATCGCCGAGGCGGTCGCGCGGCGCGCCGCCGAGCAGGCCCGTCTGAAGGCGGAGGAAGAGATCGCCATCGCGCAGCGGACCTTCTACCTGAAGCAGGCCGAGATCAAGGCCGAGACCGACGAGGCCGCGGCGCGCGCCGGGGCCGCCGGTCCACTGGCCGAGGCCGCGCGCCGGCAGGAGGTGCTCGCCGAGCAGGAGAAGGTCGCCCAGCGCCAGGCCGCCCTGACCGACCGCGAGCTGGACACCCAGGTCCGTAAGCCGGCCGACGCCGCGCGCTACCAGGCCGAGCAGGAGGCCGAGGCCCGCCGCATCGGACTGGTCAAGCAGGCCGAGGCCGACGCCGAGCGGGCCCGGCTGACCGGTGAGGGCGAGAAGGCGCACCGTGCGGCGCTCGCCGACGCCGTCCGCCTCGAGGGTGAGGCCGAGGCGGCCGCGATCGGCGCGAAGGGTGCGGCCGAGGCGGAGGCCATGCACAAGAAGGCCGACGCGTTCGCACGGTACGGCGACGCCGCGGTGCTCCAGATGGTCGTCGAGGTGCTGCCGAGCGTCGTCGCGAAGGCGTCCGAGCCGCTGAGCGCCGTGGACAAGATGACGGTGATCTCGACGGACGGCGCGAGCCGGCTGTCGCGTACGGTCGCCGACAACGTCGCGCAGGGCGTCGAACTCCTCGGTTCGACCACGGGGGTCGACCTGGCGTCGCTCCTGAAGGGGCTCACGTCGGCTTCGGCGCCGGGTTCGGGTTCGGGTTCGGGTTCGGGTTCGGGTTCGGCCAAGGGGGAGGTGCCTGCTCCCGCGTCCGGTTCCGTGGCCGCCCCGGGGAACAACGGGTGGATCGAGGTCTCCGGGGAGTAGGGCCGTCGGCAGCTACTTCAGCAGGGCGGCGTCCGCCGTGTGCAGGCCCGCGGGATACCGGTCCTCGGGCAGGTCCACGGCCATGGGGCGCCGCCCTGTGTCGTCTCGCCCCTCCCGTCAGTGTGTCGACACCAGGGGGCGCAGGCGGGTCGTTCTCAGGCGGTCCACCTGCGGGGCGGCCCGGGTCGCGAGCGGGGTGAGCAGGAGGGCCAGGGTGGCGCCCACGGCCAGGCCCGCCGCCACGTCGTGCGGGTAGTGCACGCCGATCCACACGCGGGAGGCGCCCATGAGGACCGCCGCCGGGACCGCGATCAGGCCGATGCGGCGGTCGGCGAGCAGCAGCGTGACGGCTGCCGCGGCGGCGATCACCGCGTGGTTGCTGGGGAACGACCAGTCCCCGAGTGCCGGGCACGCCTCCACGGTGACCGTGTGGAGCGTGTGGCACGGGCGCTGTTCGTCGACGACCGACTTGAGTACGGAGTTCGCCGCGTAGGCGACCACGACGATGAACGGGGACGCGAGGACCCGGGCCATCCGGACGCCGCCCTCGCCTCTCGCACGCCACCACGCCGCGATCATCAGTACGGCGAAGAGCGCGAGCCCGTAGTCCGACCAGCCGGACACGACGGCGTTCACCGGGGGCGGAGTGCCGTGCGCCAGGTCGGTCACCCAGGTGTAGAGACCGCCGTCCACCGACGCGCCGCCGAAGGCGAGAGGTGTGGTCATGATGTGCCCTCCTCCGCGGCGCGGCGCTCGCGTGACCTGGCGCGGGAGCGCCACACCTCCAGGGCCAGCGGGACCAGGGAGACGATGACGACGAGGGCGACGATCGGCAGGAGGTAACGGTCGACGTTCGGCACCGACGAGCCGAGTCCGTAGCCCGCGAGGACCAGGCCGACCGTCCAGACCAGGCCGCCGGCGATCTGCCACACCGTGAAGACCCGTGCCGGCACCCCGAGCGCTCCGGCCAGCGGGTTGAGCACCGTACGGACGACGGGGACGAAGCGGGCCAGGACGATCGCCTTGGCGTGGCCGTACCGGTCGAGCAGCTCCTCGGCGCGGGCCGCACCCTCGTGCAGCCGCTTGGCTCTGCTGCGGGCGAGGAGCGCGCGGCCGCCGCGCCGCCCGATCCAGTACCCCGCCTGCGCCCCGGCCAGCGCGCCCACGACGGCGGCCGCAAGGACCTGCGGCAGCGAGAGGTGGACGGGCCCGTGCGAGCCGCCCGCGCAGAGCAGGCCGGCCGTGAAGAGCAGCGAGTCGCCCGGCAGGAAGAACCCGACGAGCAGTCCGGTCTCCGCGAACAGGACGACGGCCACGCCGAGGGCGCCGAAGGCGGCCAGGAGGGAGCCCGCGTCCAGCACGTTCACCGCTTGGGCGGCGGCGAGGGGGTCTACGGCCATGCGGGCCGCTCCTCTCTCAGTCGTCTCATAATGGGCTGAACGGCGGCCACGGGTCGGCGCGCCGACCATACGACTACAGTCGTGTAGACGGTCTACTCAACTGTAGACGACGAAGAGCGGAGGATCGTTCCCATGGCCGACGAGCAGGAACGGCGTCCCGCGGGCGAGCTCGAGGCGAGCGTCCTCGCCGCGCTCTGGGCCGCCGAGACACCGCTCACCCCCGGCGAGGTGCAGCGGGCGCTCGCCGACGGCCTGGCCCGCACCACCGTGACCACGATCCTGACCCGGCTCCACGCCAAGGGGACGGTCACCCGTGACCGCGCGGGCCGCGGCTACGCGTACCGGCCCGCGCAGGACTCGCACGGGCTGACGGCCCGCCGCATGCACGCCGAGCTCGACAAGGACGAGGACCGCGGCACGGTCCTGGCCCGATTCGTCTCCGAGCTGAGCACCGAGGACGAGCAGATGCTGCGCGCGCTGCTCGACGGCGGAGCCGACAGCGACGCCGAGGGCGGCTCGGGCGGCGACCGCGGAGGTACCGGCCGATGATCTTCGCCGTCTGGATTCCGCTGCTCATGCCGCTGCTCGCCGTACCCGCCGCGCGCCGCGCCGCCGAGTGGCTGCCGCCCCGCGCCGCGGCCTGGACGCTGGCGGGCTTCTCCGTGGTCCTCGCCGGATCCAGCACGGCCGCGCTCGGCCTCCTCGCCTCCGCCGGGGCGCTGCGGCTGCCTCCCGTGGCCGCCCTCGGGCATCTGTCACCACCGCTCCTCGGCGACGGCTCCCCGGTGCTCGTTCCCGCGTCGGTCCTCGCCGTGCTCGCGCTGGCGGCGGGCGCGTTCGCGCTGGTCCGTACGCTGCTGCGGCAGCGGCGCGAGATGCGGGCGGCCCGCGCCGGGTCCGCCGCCGCCGACGAACTCTCCGTACGGCAGGACGAACTCCCTTACGCCTACGCCCTTCCGGGGCGCCCGGACCGGATCGTCGTGACGACGGGGATGCTGCGGGCGCTCGACGCGAAGGAGCGCGAGGTGCTCTTCGCGCACGAGCGCGCGCACCTCGCGGGCCGACACCATCTGTTCCTCGCGACGGCCGAACTGGCCGTCACCCTGCACCCGATGCTGCGCGGACTGCGCGAACCGCTCGCCTACGCGCTCGAGCGCTGGGCCGACGAGTCCGCCGCCACCGCGACGGGCGACCGGGCGCTCACCGCGCGGGCGATCGGCCGGGCCGCCCTCGCCGCGGCCCGCGTCCCGGGGGCCGGGGCACGCCCCCGTACGGCGCTCGCCGTCACGGCGGGTCCGGTGCCGCGGCGCGTCACCGCCCTGCTGACCACGAGTGCCGCGGCGGCCCGCCCGCGCAGGGCGCTGCGGCGCGCGCTGGCCGGCGCGCTCCTGGTGTGCGCGGCGCTCTCGGCCGGCGCGGTCGCCGACGCGGCCCACGACCTGCACGCGGGCGTGGAGGTCGCACAGGGCGAGACCGCCCGCTGAACCGGCCCCACGCGCGCGTGGCCCCTCACTTGCCCGTCTTCACCGTCCAGCTGACGCTGTTGGACGCCGCCCGGATCGCCGCCGGGTCCCGTAGCGACGCGCTGTTGTCGACGGCGGTCGCGGTGACGGTGTGCGTGCCCTTGCGCGCGCCCAGCTCCTTGCCGGTGACGGTGCGCTCGGCGGCGGCGCGGCGCACCTCGACCCCGTCGACGTACCAGTGCACGCGCACGTCGGACAGGCCCTTGGCGAGCGGTGCGAGGTCCACGCGGATGTGGTCCTGGGGGCGCAGGGTGCGGGTGGTGGGGGTGCGGGCCGTGAGCACGTCGGCGTCGCGGTAGAAGCCGGCGATCATCGCCTCGCGGCCGACGAGGTTGAACTGCTCGGTGTCCAGGGCACGCATGATCGAGTTCTGGGTCGGGCGGTAGATCCCGTACTCGTAGTAGCCGCCGCCCTCGTACGCGCCCACGGTCCCGCCCGACGGGTCGCTCTCGCCCAGCCAGCGGTACCACTTGGTCCTGGCGCCGGACATGCCGTCCGCCGTCAGGACGCTGGTGTTGGGCTCGACGGGCTCCGCGCCGGGGTACCGGCCGTAACCCGCGTACTGGTACTCGTCGGCCAGCAGGCCGATGGAGTGGCCCAGTTCATGGGCGCCGATCAGGTACGAGCGGTCGTTGTCGGAGGACATCGTGGCGATGCCGGTGTGCCCCGCGGTCGACTGGACGCCGCTGTAACCGGCGCCGCCGTACTTCGTGGCGTTCGAGACGACGAAGACGATGTCGGAGTCCGGGGCCCGCTGCGCGTACGAGTCGACCTTCTTCTCGTCGATGCAGAGCAGCCGCTCGACGTCGTCGCAGAAGAAGTAACTACTGAGCGCGGTGTCCTTGACGACGTCCTGGGTGGGGTCCCCGGAGACACCCGATTCGTTCGAGACCGTGTTGACGAGCCAGAAGTTGAAGAGGCCCTTGTAGCTCTTGTACGGCTCGATCGCGAAGATCGAGCCGAGCTTGGACTCGGCGTCCTGCCTGAAGTCCTCCTGCTGGTCCGCCGTGTAGCCGTCACCCATGATCACGAGGTCGAGGCGGCCCTCGGAGGGGCCCGTCTTCTGCAGCGCCGTGACCTCGCCGTCCGGGGCGGCCGTCGCGGGCGCGCGCTTGTCCTTGCGGATCTGTGCAGGTACGGCCGCCGGAACCCGGACGTGACGGCCTTCTCCGTGGGAGTCGGCGAAGTACTCGACCGTACGGGTCCCCGTGTCGGACCCGCTCACGGCTTCGGCGGCGTCGGCGTGACCGGCGAGGCCCGCGCCGCCGAGGGCGGCGGCCGCGAGTACACCGGCGAGGAGCGCCGCGGGCAGGGGACGGCGCGGGGACTTGGGTATCGGCACGAGAACCTCGGGTACTCAAGTAGGAGAGATAAGTGCTGGGTTAATCAGACTTAATCGATCGATCAACCTAGGGGGTGGCGTGGCGGCTGACAAGGGGTGAGACTCAAGTGCCCTGCGGCGAGCACCAGTTGCGGGAGCGGAACCACGGAGCGGGACAGGAAGGGCGGCGCGCCGCACGATGACGCACGACAGCACCCCGGAGCCGGGCGACCCCGGCCCCGCACCGGACGGCGACCCGTCCGCATCCGCAGAGCCCGCAGAGCCCGCAGAGCCCGCAGACGAACCCATAGGCCGCCGCGTCCTGCGCCTGCGCACGGATCGCGGCTTGACCCAGCGTCAGGTCGCCGAGCCCGCCTACACGCCCGCCTACATCTCCACGCTGGAAGCGGGCCGCGTCCGCCCCTCCGAGGCCGCATTGCGACACGTCGCCGAGCGGCTCGGCGTCACGTACGAGGAACTCACGACGGGGCAGCCCGCCCACCTCGCCACCCGGCTGCGCCTGCGCCTCACGGAGGCCCAGCGCGGGCTCACCACGGGCGCCGCCGAGGAGGCAGCCGTCCTGTACGAGGAGCTGCGGGCCGAGGCCGAGCGGCACGGCCTCGCCGCCGAACAGGCCGCCGCCGCACTCGGCCTCGGCGAGTGCGCCCTGGAGACCGGCCAACTCCCCGACGCCCACCGATACTTCGAAGCCGCCGAGGCGCTGCTCGTCGCGGCCGGCGCGCCACTGCCTCAGCGCGCCCCCGTCGTACGCGCGCGTGCCGTCGCGCACTACCTCTCCGGAGAGCTGCGGTACGCCTGCTACCTCCTCGAGTCCGCGCTCGACGAGCTGAACACCAGCGGCCTGCACGACCCGGACGCCCTGCTGCTGCTCTACACGGCGGCCATCGCCCCGTACATGGACATGGGCGCCCACGCGCGCGCCGCGCAGGCCGCCGAGCTCGCGCTCTCGCTGGCCCCGCAGGCCGGGGACCCCGTGCTCGTCGCCAAGATGCACCGCTCGGTGGCCCGCACGCTCCTCGCCGAGGGCCGCGCCGCGGAGGCCGACGCGTCCCTGAGCAAGGCCGCCGAGCTGTACCAGCGGCTCCAGATCCGCACCGAACTCGCGCACTGCCACTGGATGCGCGGATACGTCCACGCCCAGAACGGCCGACTCGCCGATGCGGAACGTGAGTTGAGGACGGCGCGCGACATGCTGTCGGCCAAGCGGGCGGCGCTCTACACGACACAGGTCGAGGTCGAGCTGGCCGACGTGCTGCGCCGCAGGGGCAGCAGCGACGAGGCGGCCGCGCTGCTGCGGGCCCTGCTCGGCGACCTGAACCCGGAGCGCGGCGCCGTCCACGCCGCGGGCGCGCACCGGCTGCTCGGCATCATCGCGGAGGAGTCGGGGGCCGCGGGCGCCCCCGAGGGGAGCGGCTCGGCGACGGCCGCGACCGAGGCCGCCGAGGAGCACTACGTCACCGCGCTGAGCCTGCTCGAACGGGCGGGCGCGGCGGGCGACCTGGCCGACCTGTGCCGTCTGCTCGGCGACCTCTACCGCCGCACGGGCCGTATCGACGCCGCCCTCGACACGTACCGCACGGGTCTCGGGCACCGCGCCGCGCCCGGCACCACGACCCTCGGCCCGGCCCCCGCCGAGCCGCCCGTGTGACGAGGCATGCCTTCGCCGCCTGCGCGGCCTTCGCCGCCCTCGTCGCCCTCGTCGCCCTCGTCGCCCTGAGGGAGTACACGGCCGGGCAGTTATCCACAGGCTGGGGAACCTCGCCAGCGGATTGTCGGCCGGTGGGGGCACTATGGGGCCATGACTGAGAGCAACGGGACCCCTCGGGGGGCGGGCGGCGGATCCATGCCGGACTGGGAGAAGCGCTTCCGTGCGCCTCGGGTGTCCCTGCCCGACTGGGCGGAGGACGCCCCGGACCGCGCCCTGTTCGTGTCGAACGCGACGGGGACGTACGAGCTGTACGCGTGGGACCGGGCGACGGGCGAGCAGCGCAGAGCGACGGACCGGCCGAACGGGACGACGGACGGCGTCCTGTCCCCCGACGGCGAGTGGATCTGGTGGTTCAGCGACAAGGACGGGGACGAGTTCGGGGTCTGGCTGCGCCAGCCCTTCGCCGGGGGCGACGACGTCCCCGCGGTGGACGGGCTCGAAGCCTCGTATCCGGCGGGCCTTGCCATCGGCAGGGACGGCTCGACGGCGGTCGTGGGCCGCTCCACGGACGAGGACGGCACGACGATCCATGTCGTCCGCGGCGGCGGCGCGCCCCAGGAGATCTACCGGCACCGCGAGTCGGCCGGCGTCGGCGACCTCTCGCACGACGGCACCCTCATCGCCATCGAGCACACGGAGCACGGGGACGCCATGCACTCGGCCCTGCGTGTGGTGCAGCCCGACGGGACGACGGTCGCCGAGCTCGACGACACCAAGGGCGGCTCGCAGGAGCTGGGCCTGGAAGTCCTGGGCTTCGCTCCGGTGGACGGGGACACCCGGCTCCTCGTCGGGCACCAGCGGCGCGGGCGCTGGGAGCCGATGGTGTGGGACGTGGCGTCGGGCGAGGAGACCGATCTCGCCCTCGACCTGCCCGGTGACGTCTCCGCCGAGTGGTATCCGGACGGCTCGGCGCTCCTGGTCGCACACAGCTTCGAGGCCCGCAGCGACCTGTGGCGCTACGAGTTCGGCTCGGGCACGCTGACCCGCGTCGAGACCCCGCCGGGCACGGTGTCGGGGGCGACGGCGCGGCCCGACGGCAGCGTGGAGTACCTGTGGTCCTCGGCGGCCGAGCCGTCGGTCGTCCGGTCCACGTCGGGCGGCGTGGTCCTCGATCCGCCCGGGCTCAGGGCTCCGGTGTCCGTGCCGGTGGAGGACGTGTGGGTCGAGGGACCCGGCGGCCGCATCCACGCCCTCGTCCAGAAGCCGGCGGGGGCCACGGGGCCGCTGCCCACCGTGTTCGAGGTGCACGGGGGGCCGACCTGGCACGACAGCGACTCGTTCGCGGCGGGACCCGCGGCCTGGGTGGACCACGGGTACGCGGTGGTCCGGGTCAACTACCGGGGCTCGACCGGATACGGGCGCGAGTGGACGGACGCGCTCAAGCACCGCGTCGGCCTCATCGAGCTGGAGGACGTCTCGGCGGTCCGCGAGTGGGCCGTGTCGTCCGGGCTCGCCGACCCGGACCGGCTCGTCCTCGCGGGCGGCTCCTGGGGCGGGTACCTCACGCTCCTCGGCGTCGGCACCCAGCCGGACGTCTGGGCGGTGGGCCTCGCGGCCGTGCCCGTCGCGGACTACGTCACGGCGTACCACGACGAGATGGAGGCCCTCAAGGCGCTGGACCGCACGCTGTTCGGCGGCACCCCGGAAGAGGTCCCCGACCGCTTCACCGCGTCGTCCCCGCTGACGTACGTGGACGAGGTGAAGGCCCCGGTCTACATCTCGGCGGGGGTCAACGACCCGCGGTGCCCGATCCGCCAGATCGACAACTATGTGGACCGGCTCGTGGCGCGCGGCGCCACGCATGAGGTGTACCGCTACGACGCGGGGCACGGTTCGCTCGTCGTGGAGGAGCGGATCAAGCAGGTGCGGCTGGAGCTAGACTTCGCGGCGCGGCATCTGAGCTGACGAACGCGGCGGCGCTCCCGCGCGGGACCGGGCCCACCCCGCGGCCCGGGTCCTCGTGCGGGAGCCGTACCGTGGGGAGGGTGTACCGGTTCCTCCTGACCCCCCGGTGGTGGGGGATCAACGTGTTCGTCGTGCTCGCCATCCCCTTCTGCATCTTCATGGGCTCCTGGCAGCTCGGCCGCTTCGAGGACCGGGTGCAGGGCCACAAGGACGCCTCGGCCCGGTCGACGGCGAACGAGAAGGCCGCGCCCCGGCCGCTCGGCTCCCTGCTGCCCGTGGACCAGCAGACGTCCGGCAAGCGGGCCACCGCGACCGGGCACTACGGCAAGCAGCTCCTCGTCCCCGACCGTGAACTCGACGGCAGGACCGGGTTCTACGTGGTGACGTTGCTGCGCACGGAGGGGGGCGCCGGCAAGGCGCTGCCCGTCGTACGCGGGTGGGTGCCCGGTGCGGCGAGCGCCGCGAAGGCTCCCGCGGCACCCCGGGGTGAGGTCACCGTCACCGGTGCGCTCCAGGCCTCCGAGAGCCCGAGCTCGGGTGGGGCTTCCGCCGCGGGGGGCCTGCCGGCCGGACAGCTCGGCGCGATCAGCGCGGCGTCCCTGGTGAACCTCGTCCCGTACGACGTCTACGACGCCTGGGTCACGCTCGACACGGCGGACTCCGGGATGACGGCGGTACCGGCGACGGCGCCGCAGGGCAGCGGCCTCGACCTGAAGGCGTTCCAGAACCTGGGCTACACCGGCGAGTGGTTCGTCTTCGCGGGCTTCGTGGTCTTCATGTGGTTCCGCCTGCTGCGCCGCGAGGCGGAGTTCGAGCGGGACGCCGCGCTGGGGCTCACGGAACCCGATGCGACCGGCACGGCCCCGGACGCGGCAGACGCCTCGGACAGGGCAGACTCCCCGCAGTCCGCGAGCCCCGAGACGGCCCGGGGCTAGGGCCTTTCATCTGGATCAGGCCGGCCCAGGGAGCAAGGCCTGGCATGACCCAGAAGTCGAAAGGCCCTGGTCCGGCTCCGCCGGGAAGAGCCGTCGCGGCTGATCACCGCAGCGGCTGATCCCCGTCCGGGCGGGAGCGGGAGGCGCCCAGCACTCCCCCGCGTCTCACCGCACCGGCATCTCACCGCACCCGCGTCCCACGGCACCGGCCTGTACGGGTCCCGCCCCCAGGGCCTGTCGTCTGGATCAGGCCGGATCAGGGAGCGGGTGCCGGCGCCGTGTGCCGCAAGGCGGAGGAGCCCACGCGGAGCGTCGGCGACTGACGACAACGCCGCGAGGCGCGGTGCCGGCACCCGTGAGCCCGGCACGATCCGGGCGAAAGCCCCTAGGAGGCCGGCAGGACCCCCGTGCGGTACACCGTTCCCGCGCACGCGTTGGGGATCGTCGTGCTGGACGAGGCCGTGCCCTGTTCCGCCGTGTGGGAGACCGCGACGCTTCCGTCGGCCGCGGGGCCCTCCGCCGCCAGCTGCGTGGACAGGCCGCTCTGTTCCGGGTTCGAGCCCGTCGCGTCGCCCGTGGTGCCGCCGGACGGGGTCGGGCTGGGCGACGCGTCGCCCCCGCCTCCCGTGGTCGGGCAGCTCGCGGACGGCACCCACGCGAAGCGGACCTCGTACGACATGCCCGGTTCGAGGATGAGCTGGCTGGGCTCCGTCGACGGGTCGGGCAGCCCGGTCGCGGCGTCACCCGCCGTGTGGTCGACGACGTTGACCTTGGTCGGGTCGGCCGCGCCCTGGGCAACGACGGAGACGGTGCCGGGGGCGTCCACGGAGCAGTTCGCCTGGGAGATGTTCGTGACGCGGAAGGAGCCGTAGACCTTGCCGCTCGCGTCGGCCGCGCCGAGGTTCGCGGAGGCGCCGCCGAGGTCGGCCGGCCCGCAGACCGGGGAGCTCGCGGCCGCCGTGCTCGCGGGATCAGGGCCGCCGGTGGCACCACCGCCCGCCCCCTTGCCCTTGTCGCCGGGCTTGCCCTTCTTGCCGTCCTTGTCCTTGGACCTGGACTTGCCCGAAGGGCTCCCCGTGCCGCTCTCGCCGCCGTCGGGCCCCTTCCCGGAACCCGTACCGCCGCGCGTCGCCTCGCTGCTGCCGGCGATGGACGGGCGGTCGTTCGCCCCGCTCTGGCCCGTCACATGGATGAGCGCGGGGATCGCCGTGCCGACGAAGAGGGCCGCGGCCGCCATGCCGACGACCGCCTGCCGCTTGCGGGCCCGCCGGGCGGGCACGGCGCGGCGCAGATGCTCGAGCGTCCCGTTCTTCGGCTCGATCTCCTCCACGGCCTGGTGCAACAGGCGCCGCAGCGCCAGCTCGTCACCGCCGAGGGAGTCCAGGGGGTCGGGAGAATCCGGGCCCCCCGCGGAGTCCGGGCCTCCGAAGGGATCCTCGGGACCGCCGGAGAGGATGTCGTCCTGGCCGGGGCCGTGATTCACAGTTCCATCCCCGGATCCCACACGCCTGTTCTGCTCATCCCGATCATTGCCGTGCTTGTCGCTGCTCATGCGGGGGCCTCCATGGCGACGCGGAGCGCCGCTATGCCCCGGGATCCGTACGCCTTCACGGAGCCGAGGGAGATCCCCAGGGCCTCCGCCACCTGCGCCTCGGTCATGTCCGCGAAGTAGCGCAGGACGAGGACCTCGCGCTGGCGGCGCTGGAGCCCGCGCAGCGCCTGCTTCAGCGCGTCGCGCTCGAGCAGGTCGTACGCGCCCTCCTCCGCGCTCGCCATGTCGGGCATCGGCTTCGTCAGAAGCTTCAGGCCGAGGATGCGGCGGCGCAGGGCGGAGCGCGAGAGGTTCACGACCGTCTGCCGCAGATACGCGAGCGTCTTCTCGGGGTCGCGCACTCTCTTGCGCGCGGAGTGGACCCTGATGAACGCCTCCTGCACGACGTCCTCGCAGGAGGCCGTGTCGTCCAGGAGCAGGGCCGCGAGACCGAGGAGCGACCGGTAGTGGGCGCGATAGGTCTCGGTCAGATGGTCGACCGTGGTGCCTGCCGCCATCGTCTCCTCAGCGCCTTCGCGCTGAGCGGGTATGCGGGCAGGCCGCGCTGCTGGCATGGGGGCGATCACCGGCATGCCGCCGGACGAACCGGACATCCGGGGACGCCGGGGCGGGCGAAGGGCTGCACCCCTCGCCTGAACCGCTGTGAAATCGAGTACCTCTGCCACGCCTGTTGGACACGCTTCCCCCCGTCAGGGTTGTACGCGACAGGCGTCCTGTTTGCGGCAGGCATCATCCATGACGCTGCGTCAAGTGCCCTCATGCGTACCCGCTCTTCCCCTATGCCCCAGTTTCCCCTGGCGCCCCTAGGCCCTACGCCCCCGAAAGGCGATCGCAAAGACGCTCCCCGTCCCGTGCGCGGTTGCACGGAACGGGGAGGGATCTTCGACGAATCTTCGGGCGCACGGACCGACGCGTTCAAGTGGTGAGACCACCGACCGCCCACAGGTCCTTCACAGATCCTATAAAGCGCACCGGATAAAAGAAGACCGAGTCCGGTTTACGGACGGTGAAGAGGCCGAACTCACGTGGCGGGCGGGAACTCCTGGGCCACCAGCTCGGCGATCTGCGCGGTGTTGAGGGCCGCGCCCTTGCGCAGGTTGTCCCCGCACACGAAGAACTCGAGCCCGGCCGGGTCGTCGAGGGAGCGCCGGACGCGGCCGACCCAGGTCGGGTCGGTGCCCACCACATCGGCGGGCGTGGGGAACTCACCGGCCGCGGGATTGTCGAAGAGCACGACCCCGGGGGCGGTCGCGAGGATCTCGCGCGCCTTGTCGACCGTGACCTCGCTCTGGAAGCGGGCGTGAACGGTGAGGGAGTGCGTGGTGACGACGGGGACGCGCACGCACGTCACCGCGACCTTGAGGTCCGGCAGGCCGAGGATCTTGCGGGACTCGTCCCGCACCTTCATCTCCTCGGAGGACCAGCCGTCCTCGCGCAGGGAACCGGCCCACGGCACGACGTTGAGCGCCACGGGCTCGGGGAAGGGGCCGGTGTTGTCGCCGACGGCGCGGCGTACGTCGCCGGGGTTCGTCCCGAGTTCCGTACCGGCCACGAGCGACATCTGCTGGCGCAGGGTGTCGATACCGGCGCGGCCGGCCCCGCTGACGGCCTGGTAGCTGGAGACGACCAGCTCGCGCAGCCCGAACTCGGCGTGCAGCGCCCCGACGGCGACGATCATCGACAGGGTCGTGCAGTTGGGGTTGGCGACGATGCCGCGCGGCCGCACGCGCGCGGCGTGCGGATTGACCTCGGGCACGACGAGCGGCACGTCCGGGTCCAGGCGGAAGGCGGCCGAGTTGTCGACGACGACCGCACCCTTGGAGGCGGCGACGGGCGCCCACTGCGCGGAGATCTCGTCGGGCACGTCGAACATCGCGACGTCGACTCCGTCGAAGACCTCCTCGCTCAGGGCCATGACCTCGACCTCCTCCCCGCGCACGGCCAGCTTGCGGCCGGCCGAGCGCGGGGAGGCGATCAGGCGGATCTCGCCCCAGATGTCCGCGTGCTGCGAAAGGATCTGGAGCATGACCGTGCCGACGGCCCCGGTCGCTCCCACGACCGCGAGTGTCGGCCTGTCGGTCTGAGCCATCAGCGGCCGGTGCCTCCGTAGACCACGGCCTCGTCGGAGTCCGAGTCGAGCCCGAAGGCGGTGTGCACGGCGCGCACGGCCTCGTTCACATCGTCTGCGCGCGTGACGACCGAGATGCGGATCTCGGAGGTCGAGATGAGCTCGATGTTGACGCCCGCGTCACTGAGCGCCTCGAAGAACCCGGCCGTGACACCCGGGTTCGTCTTCATACCGGCGCCCACGAGAGAGATCTTGGCGATCTGGTCGTCGTAGCGCAGGGACTCGAAGCCGACCGCGGTCTTCGTCTTCTCCAGGGCGTCGATGGCCTTGCGGCCCTCGGTCTTCGGGAGAGTGAAGGAGATGTCCGTCAGGCCGGTCGAGGCCGCGGACACGTTCTGCACGATCATGTCGATGTTGACCTGGGAGTCCGCGATGGCGCGGAAGATGTTCGCAGCCTCCCCGGGCTTGTCCGGGACACCGACGACGGTGATCTTCGCCTCGGAGGTGTCGTGAGCGACACCGGAGATGATGGCCTGCTCCACCTTCTGGTCCCCTTGATCGAAGTGCGGTTCGTTGCTGACCCAGGTTCCCTGCAGTCCCGAGAAGGACGAGCGGACGTGGATCGGGATGTTGTAGCGGCGCGCGTACTCCACACAGCGGTGGAGGAGCACCTTGGACCCGGAGCTGGCGAGCTCCAGCATGTCCTCGAAGGAGATCCAGTCGATCTTCCGCGCCTTCTTCACGACGCGCGGGTCGGCGGTGAACACGCCGTCGACGTCGGTGTAGATCTCGCACACCTCGGCGTCGAGCGCCGCGGCGAGGGCGACGGCCGTCGTGTCGGACCCGCCACGGCCGAGCGTGGTGATGTCCTTCTTGTCCTGGCTGACGCCCTGGAACCCGGCGACGATGGCGATGTTGCCCTCGTCGAGCGCCGTCCTGATCCGTCCCGGGGTCACATCGATGATCCGGGCTTTGTTGTGGACCGAGTCGGTGATGACGCCGGCCTGACTGCCCGTGAACGACTGGGCCTCGTGGCCCAGGTTTTTGATCGCCATGGCCAGCAGGGCCATGGAGATCCGCTCTCCGGCGGTCAGCAGCATGTCGAATTCGCGCCCGGCAGGGATCGGGGATACCTGCCCGGCGAGATCGATCAACTCATCCGTCGTGTCGCCCATCGCGGACACCACGACAACCACCTGGTTGCCGTTCTTCTTGGCGTCGACGATTCGCTTGGCGACCCGCTTGATGCCTTCGGCATCGGCTACGGAGGAGCCTCCGTACTTCTGCACGACAAGGCCCACGTGCGCTCCTCGCTCAGTTTGTCTCGGTCGGCTCAGTCTAACGAGCGGCCGAAATCAGCCCCGGGAATACCACATCCTGAGATGTCCCGCTCAGAAAGTGATCACCGGGCACAGGGGCCCGGCGGGGGCTTCACGCTCCGGCCGCTCGGACAGGCGCATGCCCGCGCCCCGGCCCGGCAACCGGAAAAGTGGGGTGGGTCACTTCACCGGCCGGTTCGTTTCACCGGTGAGCACCCACGGGGCGGGGGTCATTTCACCGTACGGAGCCCCAGCGGACCCGCGATCTCCTCCGCCATGACCTTGCCCGCGGCCTCGGCGAGGGCGTCCTCGGCGAGGTCCTCGTCGGTGTCGAGGCCGTCCAGGTCGTCCAGCGGTTGGTTGAGGCGGACGTGCGCGACCAGTGACTGGAGCGCGCGCAGCGCGCCGGAGGCCGTGGAGCCCCAGTTCGAGAAGTAGGAGAACTGCCACCACCACAGGGCCTCGGTGGTGCGGCCCGCGCGGTAGTGCGCCATGCCGTGGCGCAGGTCGGCCATGACGTCGGCCAGGTCGTCCGAGATCCGGCAGGCGACCGGCGCCTTGCGGGGCTCGTACGGGTCGAAGACCTCGGAGTAGACGTCGATCGGCTCCAGGAGCGTGGCGAGCTTCTGGCGCAGGTCGTCGACGTCCGGCTCGGGGCCGAGATCGGGCTCGTAGCGCTCGTCGGGGACGATGTCCTCGTGCGCGCCGAGCCGGCCGCCCGCGAGGAGCAGCTGGGAGACCTCGAGGAGCAGGAAGGGCACGGCCGAGTCCGGCTCGTCGCCCTTCGCCACCTCGGCGACCGCGACGAGGAAGGACTCGACCTGGTCCGAGATCTGGACCGCGAAGTCGTCCGGATGGTCCTTGACGGTGTTCAGCGTGGCGTCAGACATCTAGGAGTCGTCTCCCCTCGAAGGCGCGGCCGAGCGTGACCTCGTCCGCGTATTCCAGGTCGCCCCCGACCGGGAGCCCGCTGGCCAGGCGGGTGACCTTGAGGCCCATCGGCTTGATCATGCGGGCGAGGTACGTCGCCGTGGCCTCGCCCTCCAGGTTCGGGTCCGTGGCCAGGATCAGCTCGGTGACCGTGCCGTCGGCGAGGCGGGCGAGGAGTTCCCTTATCCGCAGGTCGTCCGGGCCGACGCCCTCGATGGGGCTGATCGCCCCGCCGAGCACGTGGTACTTGCCCCGGAACTCGCGGGTCCGCTCGATCGCGACGACGTCCTTGGGCTCCTCGACGACGCAGATCACCGTCAGGTCGCGGCGCGGGTCGCGGCAGATGTTGCACAGCTCCTCCTGCGCCACATTGCCGCAGGTCGCGCAGAAGCGGACCTTCGCCTTGACCTCCATCAGGGCCTGCGCGAGACGCCGTACGTCCGTCGGCTCCGCCTGCAGGATGTGGAAGGCGATCCGCTGCGCGCTCTTGGGACCGACGCCCGGCAGCCTGCCGAGCTCGTCGATGAGGTCCTGGACCACGCCTTCGTACACGGAGTGCCTTCCGACTTCTGCTGGATGGTGCTGTGCCGCTGAGCATGCCAGCCGCCGAGTAGTACGTACGTTAGTTGCGGTGGGGCTTCCTTAGAAGGGAAGCCCCGGGATGCCTCCGCCGCCCAGGCCCTGGGCCAGCGGGCCGAGCTTCTGCTGCTGGAGGGTCTGCGCGTTCTCGTTCGCCGCCTGGACCGCCGCGACGACCAGGTCGGCGAGGGTCTCGGTGTCCTCGGGGTCGACCGCCTTCGGGTCGATGACGAGGCCGCGCAGCTCACCGGAGCCCGTCACCGTCGCCTTGACCAGACCGCCGCCGGCCTGGCCCTCGACCTCGGTGCGGCCCAGCTCCTCCTGGGCCTTGGCGAGATCCTGCTGCATCTTCTGGGCCTGCTGGAGCAGCTGCTGCATATTGGGCTGGCCACCACCGGGAATCACGATTCAGCTCCTGTTGCGTCCTGTTTCGACCTGCGACCACGGGCGGGTTCTCCGCCCTGGAACGAGCCTACGTGGTCGGGGTGTCGCCCGCCCCGGCACCTTTCGCTGCACTCTTTCGAGTGAGACAGGCTCCCTGCCTATACCTGATCAAGACCCACTTCCGGGCGGAAATACCGCGAAAACGGGTCCTTGGCCACCCATTGGGCGGTAGGAAGATGCTCTGCACATGAGCCCCATCCGTGACCAGGACGAGTCGTAGGGAGTGCCGGGTGAGCCAGCCGGAGATGCAGCCCGAGGGACCGCCTCAGGAGGAGCGGGGCGCCCGGGGCGAGCGCAGTGACGGCACGGGTGACGCGGTGCGGCCGGGCGACCTGACCGGGCGGACGTTCCCCGTCGGAGACTGGGGCGAGCCCGCCGAGCGGCTCGACGAGCTCTACCGGTGGGTGGAACGCGGGGCCCTCGACACGGCGCACTGGTATCTGGTCGACCGGGTGTGGAAGCGGCGCGGGGCGCGGGCGCTGCGGGGCGGCGCGGTCGCCGGTGCCGTGGCGGGGGCGGCGCTCCCGCTGCTCGATCTGACCGGGGCGCTCGGCGGGGTCGCACCCTGGGGGTATCTGGCGTTGCTGCTCGCGGTGGCGTGCGTGGCCTGCGACCGGTACTTCGGGCTCACGTCGGGCTGGATAAGGGACGTGGCCACGGCCCAGGCGGTGCAGAGGCGGCTTCAGGCGCTCCAGTTCGACTGGGCGTCGGAGAGCGTGCGGGAGGTGCTCGGCCCGACGGAGGGCACGGCCAGTGAGGCCGCCGAGCGGTGCCTGTCGGTGCTGCGGCGCTTCACGGACGACGTGACGGAGCTGGTGCGGTCGGAGACGGCGGACTGGATGGTGGAGTTCCGCTCGGGTCCCGCGCCGCTGGTGATGCAGTCCTCCGTGGCCCCGGGCACCCGCCCCGTGGAGCCGCCGCCGGGCCGCTTCCCGCTCCCCCCGGGCGCCCGCCCGAACATGCCCCGCCAGCGCCCGCCCGAGCCGCGCTGAGCGCCCCTCGCCGAGGGGCCGGCCGGGGGCGAGCCGCCCGTGGCCGACCGTCCGTGCGTCGTGGCCGGTCGCACCGTTCCCCGCACCCGTTCCGGGCGCGAACCTCCCGGCACCCCGCGCCGGCGGCCTGCCGGAAGAGGGCCTCGTCGAGGCCCCTGTCCACGGCTCGGGCACGGGGTTCCGGTCAGCTGAAGATGATCATGGAACCCTGGGCCAGGCTCCGGGTCGCGGCCGCGTGCAGACCGAGCCAGACATGACGTTCACGGGCGAAGGGGCTGTCGTCGAGGGGGGCCGGAGCCGCCGGTTCCTCCAGGGCCGTGGGGCCCTCCGGCGGGACCGGGGGCGCCGGCGGGTTGGCCGGGTCTATACCGATCGACCGGGCCACGTACTCCAGTTCCCGCAGGAGCGCATGGGAGGAGCCGAGGGGGCCGCCGCCGGCGAGGAGTTCGTCGTCGGACAGCGGGCTCGGGAAGTCCACGGGGACGTACGCGCCCGCGTGGTCGTAGTGCCAGACCAGGTGCGACTGCTGGGCCGTCGTCTCGAACATCTCCAGGAGCTGCTCGTAGTCGCCGCCCAGTTCGTCGACCGGCGTGACGGCGAGGCCGCACATCTGGAGGAGGTACGCGCGGCGCAGGAAGTGCAGCGCGTCGTAGTCGAAGCCGGCGACGGGGGCCACGTCACCGGAGAGTCCCGGCATGTACGAGTAGACCGGGACCGGTGGCAGTCCTGCCTCGTGCAACGCCTTGTCGTAGAGCGCGAGTTCCTCGGCGAAGGGGTTGTCGGGGCTGTGGCACAGCACATCGACGAGCGGGACCAGCCACAGGTCACAGGCCAAGGCGACTCCTCCGGTGATGAAGGCCGTAATGAAAGGCGGAAAGGCAGCGTAATGCGCGGGGAGCCGGTTCAGCTCCCCCTCTGCACATTGCTCAGATCCCAGATCCATACGCCTCCGGTCCACATACCGGCCCTGCCGACCAGCTGGTCGACCGTCGCCCGCAGCACCCCGTCGTTCTGCTGCGGGGCGAGCACGAGGACGCCGGCGTGCCAGTACGCGAAGTCGCGGCGGGCCTGGGCGCGCCACGCGTCGGTGATCTCGGGGGCCCGGCCCGAGTAGCGGATGTCGCGCAGCAGGTTGGAGGTCCAGCGGGGCGAGGCACCGTAGATGCCGACGTGATCGGGGCCGTAGGGGCCGTTGAAGTAGCCGCCGGGCAGACGGAAGCCGAGGCCGGCCTCGGTCTGCCAGTGCAGGGCCTCCGCGTTGCCCGGGTCGGGCAGCGGCACCGGCACGAGGCTCTCGCCGGGGCCGACGTACCGCCTCCAGGTGCCGTCGGCCACGAACGCCGGGACATCGACCCGCTCGACCGCCCTGAGCGGCGCCGGGACGATCGGCACGAGCGCCGCGGCGACCGCCGCGAAGCCGACGAGCCGGTACGGGACCCGCGCCGCGGCGAGCCGGTCCAGCGCGAGGGCGAGCAGCATCCCGAGCGCGGGCGCGCACACCATCGCCACCCGTGACTCGATGACCGACTCGAACAGAGGCCGGTGAGCGAGCAGCGCCCACGGGCCCGGCAGCACGACGTCGGTCAGCGGGATGCGGAACTTCGGGCCGAGCGAGAGCAGGGCCGCGGCGACCGCCGTGAACGCGAGCGCCTTCACGGCGGCGCTGCGCCACAGCCGTACGACGATCGCGAAGGCGAGTGCGACGAGCGGCCAGCCGTAGAAGGCGTTCTGCTCGGTCGGGTTGAGGGCGAGCGCGGCGGCGCGCTCGCGGGAGCCGGCGAGGGAGCGCTCGGCGAAGGAGAGGAGGGCGAGGGGGCTGTTGCCCGCGTTGTCGCCGTGCAGCACGCTCTTGTAGCTCTGCGGGCCGAGGAACTGCCAGTACAGGGGGAAGGCGACGAGTGGCAGCGCGACCGCGGCGGCGACCCCGAGCCCGCGCAGGAGCGGGCGCCACACGGCCTTCGCCACGTCCCTGCGCACGACGGCGTAGGCGAGCGCGAACAGCACGATGCCCAGGGCGGCGAGCAGGAGCGGTTCCTCGCCGAGGAAGATCTGGTACGTCGCGAAGAGGCCGAGGACGACGCCGTCGTGCACCACGCGCTTGCCCTCGCACAGCCGCAGCGCCCGCTCGATGATCAGCGGGATCATGAACAGGACGACGAAGTTCGGGTGCGCGTGCGCGTGGCTGACCATCGGGGGCGCGAACGCGGCGAGGAGCGCGCCGGTCGCGGCGGCCCACCGGGTCCGTACGAGCCGTTTCAGGATCAGCCGGTACCAGGCGAACGCGGTGACGGCCAGGCCGCCCGTCATCGCCACGTTCAGGGCGACGGCGGGGCCGAAGAGCCAGGTCACGGGGGCGAGCGGGACGGTCAGGCCCAGCATCGCGGTGTTGGCCATCAGGTTCACGCCGTCCGGGAAGCCCTGGAGCGTCGTGAACAAGGGGTTGTGGAGGTGGCGGACGCTGTCCGCCGTCACCGCGAAGAACCACTCCCACTGGTTCTGGTCCTGGAGGGAGTCGGGGAGGTAGCGGTGCGCGGGCGCCGCCCAGCGGCCCGAGTACAGGGCGACGGACAGGACGAGGAAGAGGGCCGCCACGAGGAGGTGGCCCTTCGGCACCGCGCGTGCCCTGAGCGTCACCAGCTCGGCCAGGACCCGTATGTAGTCGAAGGGGCGGACCTTCGAGCCCGCCTGGTGCGACCACCGCACGGGCACCTCGGCGACCGGCCAGCCGGAGCGGCGGAAGTACATCAGTATCTCCACGTCGATGCCCCAGCCGTCCAGGCGTGCCGCGGCGAACGCGGCGCGGGCCCGGTCGCCGTCGAAGAGCTTGAAGCCGCACTGGGTGTCCCTGATGCCGGGGACGCTCGTCGCGCGGATCAGGAAGTTGCCGGTGCGGCCGAGGAGTTCGCGCAGCCGGTGCTGGTGGCGGGCGATCGTCGCGCCGGGTCTGGCGCGGGAGCCGATCGCCGCCGCGTGGCCCTCGCCGAGCGCCTTGTCGAGGGCTTCCAGCTCCTCGATGGGCGCGGCGAGGTCGGCGTCGGTGACCAGGACGCGGCGGCCGCGGGAGGCGAGGACGCCCTGGCGCAGGGCGTGGCCCTTGCCGCGGTTGCGGGGGCTCCGGACGAGCCGGATGCGGGGGGTGCGGCCGGGACCCTCGGGGGCGGCCGCGGCGGCGCGCTCCGCGATCTCGGCGGTGCGGTCGGTGGAGCCGTCGTCCACGACGACGATCTCCCAGTCGCCCCACCGGTTCCCGCCGTCACTGTCGTCCAGGTACGCGGTGACCGCGTCCAGCGTGGGCCCGAGCCGGTGCTCCTCGTTGTACGCGGGGACGACGACGGTGAGGTCCACGACGCCCGCCCGCGCGGCGACGGGACGATCGGTCCGTTCCGTGCTCACCGCTTCGCCAGCCGCTCGACGAGGGCGAGGGAGTCCGCGTTGTACGCGGTGACGATGTCCTGCGCGGCGCGGGCGTCCCGGTCCACGAGCGCGTCGACGAGACCACAGTGCCCGGACCAGAGGTGACCCCTGAGGTCGTCCGCACGGCGCAGGTGCGGGACCGCGCACATCCACGACTGGACGCGCAGGCGGTGGAAGAAGTCGGAGAGGTACGGGTTCCCGAACAGGGCACTGAGCTCGCGCCAGAACCGGAGGTCGTAGCCGATCAGCACGTTCAGGTCGCCGGCCGCGGCCGCGCGGGCGGCCTCCTCGCCGCGGCGCCGGACCCCGGCGAGGGCGGCGGGGGTGGCGTGGTGCGCGTCGGCGTTCGCGACGAGACCGCGGAAGATGCCGTCCGTGACGAGGCTGCGGGCCTCGATCATGCCGCGGTAGTCGGCGAGCGAGTACTCGTGGACCGCGAAGCCGCGATGCTGGGCGGAGTCCAGGAGCCCCTGCCCGGACAGGTCGACCAGGGCCTCACGGACCGGGGTCGCGGAGACGCCGTACTGCTCGGCGATCTCCTTGACCGTGAACTCCTGGCCCGGTTCGAGCCGCCCCGCGAGGATCTCGTCGCGCAGGGCGTCGGCGATCTGCTGGCGCAGCGTGCTGCGCTGGACGGCAGCTCCGCCGTCGGTTCCGGGCACGTGGTGTCCCTCCCCCGTAGTGCGTCGTCAGCTGGTGACGCTGTTCCTGGTCAGCTGGTCAGCCTACGCACTACGGGGAGCGACACGGAGTACCCGTTTCGCTACGCCGTGTAGCCGTCCGCCACGGTCAGCGCCTCGTCGAGAGCGGCGAGACCTTCCTTGGCCTCGGCCTCCGTGACATTGCACGGCGGGACCACGTGGGTGCGGTTCATGTTGATGAAGGGCCACAGACCGTTCTTCTTGGCGGCGGCGCCGAAGGCGGCCATCGGCGCGTTCGCCGCACCCGCCGCGTTGTACGGGGTCAGCGGCTCGCGAGTGGCCTTGTCCTTCACCAGCTCCAGGGCCCAGAACATGCCGAGTCCGCGGACCTCGCCCACCGACGGGTGGCGCTCGGCCAGCTCGCGCAGCGCCGGGCCGATCAGCGTCTCGCCGAGGTGGGCGGCGTTCTCGACGACCCGCTCCTCCTCCATGACGTTGATGGTCGCGACGGCCGCGGCGCAGGCCAGCGGGTGCCCGGAGTAGGTGAGGCCGCCCGGGTAGGGGCGCTTGCCGAACGTGTCGGCGATGGCGCCGGAGATGGCGACGCCGCCGAGCGGGACGTAGCCCGAGTTCACGCCCTTGGCGAAGGTCATCAGGTCGGGCACGACGTCGTAGTGGTCCGCGGCGAACCACTTGCCGGTGCGCCCGAAGCCCGCCATGACCTCGTCGAGGATGAACACGATGCCGTGCCGGTCGCACAGCTCGCGCACGCCCTGGAGGTAGCCGGGCGGCGGCGTCATGATGCCGGCGGTGCCGGGCACGGTCTCCAGGATGATCGCGGCGATCGTGGCCGGACCCTCGAAGGCGATGGTGTCCTCGAGGTGCTGGAGCGCGCGCTCGCACTCCTGCTGCTCGGTCTCCGAGTAGAACGGGGAGCGGTACAGGAACGGCGCCCAGAAGTGGACGACGCCCGCCGCGCCCTGGTCGCTCGGCCAGCGGCGCGGGTCGCCGGTCAGGTTGATCGCGGTGGAGGTGGCGCCGTGGTAGGAGCGGTAGGCGGAGAGCACCTTGTGGCGGCCCGTGTGCAGACGGGCCATGCGGGTGGCGTTCTCCACCGCCTCGGCGCCGCCGTTGGTGAAGAAGATCTTGTCCAGGTCGCCGGGGGTCCGCTCGGCGATGAGGCGTGCGGCCTCGGAGCGGGCCTCCACGGCGAACGCGGGCGCGAAGGTCGTGAGGGAGGCGGCCTGCTCCTGGATCGCGGCGACGACCTTCGGGTGCTGGTACCCGATGTTCGTGAAGACGAGGCCGGAGGTGAAGTCGAGGTAGCGGTTGCCGTCGTAGTCCCAGAAGTACGAGCCTTCGGCGCCGGCGACGGCGAGCGGGTCGATGAGCTCCTGTGCGGACCAGGAGTGGAACACGTGCGCACGGTCCGCGGCCTTGACGGCAGCGCCGACCTGGGGATTCGGCTGAGGGGTCATGGGCCCGAGGGTAAATGTCCGCATGGTGGAAGGACCATCGGCGTCCTGTCTGTGGGACGGCCGCTAACCCGACACACTGTCGCCCTCGCCGGGAGGCACCGCCCCGGGGAACAGGGTCCGCACCGCGCCCTCCCACGGTCCGGCCGCCAGCTCGGGCCGCAGCGCGGCGAGCCCTCCGCAGTACTTGCCGAACGCGACGGGGGCCACCCCGAACCGCGCGAGGAGCCGGTCCGCGTCCGTCCGCCGCCCCGGCGCGCCCGCCTTGGTCTCCACGAGCACGGACCCGCCGTCCGCCCGCACCGCGCGCCCCTGGCCCGCTTCGCGCACGACGAGCCCGGCGTCGCAGGTGAGCCGCTGCCCGTCGGCCACGAACGTCGCGCGCCGGTACTCAGTGACGACACGGGCGGCCAGCTCCTCGGGCGCCCCGATGCCGTACGTACCGCGCAGGAGCGCGGTGACGAAGGCGCGCCGGGTGTCGTCGAGGGGGTGGTCGCCCTCGCCCATCGGGGTCCGGTGCTTGACCGTCCCGCCGTCCGCGCAGCGCACCTTGAGCTCCAACTGCCGCTTCCCGCTGTCCTCGTAGAGCCGCTCCCGGATGCCGAAGCGGGGCGCGCGTCCCTGCGCGTGGTCGTGGAACGTGCGCAGGGCGGGGGTGTCGTAGTGCGTCGAGCGGTATCCGAACCAGCGGCGGCCGCCGACGGACAGGGAGCGGTAGGGGCCGCCCGGCCTGCGGGGGTCGGTGAGCAGGGCGGCGAAGTCCTGGAAGAGCTCGACGGGGACGAGATAGCTGTGGCCGTGGTGGCGCAGCGGCGGGGCCTCGGTGTCGGCCGCGTCCAGTCCGACGGGACGGGCGGCGAGCGCGGCGCGCGCGAGGGCGCGGACGGCGACTGGCGTCCTGTTCAGCACACGGTCTCCTCGGTCGGGGGAGGTCGTAGACGTGAAGGGGTACGTCGTGACGTGGTCGTCGTGGTTCGTTGCGGTTCGTCGTGAAGTACTACGTGCCGGATCGCAAGATCGTTCCGATTGACGGAAACAAATTTCCACGGGACGGCCGGGTGCGCGCGGAGCATGGTTGACAGCATTCTGTCGCCATGGCAGCATGCTGTCATAAAAGTAGGAGCCGTGACAGGTACCCGAGGTTCTGGAGGACGCCATGACCGCCGGCCGCACCGAGAAGCCCGTACACCTCGCCGTCTACGACACGCTCGCCGACTGGGAGTCGGGGCACGCCACCGCGCACCTGGCCCGTGGCGGCTACCCGATCCGCACCGTCGCGCTCGACGCCGGGCGGGCCGTCACCACCATCGGCGGCGTGCGCATCCAGCCCGACCTGGCCCTCGACGAACTGCGCCCCGAGGACAGCTCGCTGCTGATCCTCACCGGCGCCGACCTCTGGGACGCCGGCGACGACCTCGCGCCCTTCGCCCGCAAGGCCCGCGCCTTCCTCGACGCGGGAGTGCCGGTCGCCGCGATCTGCGGGGCCACCGCCGGACTCGCGCGCGAGGGCCTGCTCGACGACCGGGCGCACACCAGCGCCGTCCCCCTGTACCTCGACGCCACCGGCTACAAGGGCGGCGAGCGCTACGTCGACGCGGACGCCGTGACGGACGGCGGCCTGATCACCGCCGGGCCGACCGAACCGGTCGCGTTCGCGCGCGAAGTCCTCGGCGCGCTCGGGGTGTTCGAGGGCGAGCTGCTCGACGCCTGGTATCGCCTGTTCCACGACTCGGACGTGACGGCGTACGAGTCCCTCCAGGGAGCGCGGGAGTGAGCAGGGCGCGCCAGGACCTGCTGAGCCGGACCGCGCTCGGCGTCTTCCGGCTCAACGGCCAGTTCCTGTCCGTCTCCGAGGAGCTGTCACGGCCCGCGGGGCTCACCGCCGCCCGGTGGCAGGTGCTCGGCGCGGTCCTGACCGAGCCGCTGCCCGTCGCCGGCATCGCGCGCGTCATGGGCATCACCCGTCAGAGCGTGCAGCGCGTGGCCGATCTGCTCGTCGCCCAGGGCCTCGCCGCGTACGAGCCGAACCCGGCGCACCGGCGCGCCAAGCTCCTGGCCCCCACCGAGGAGGGCCGCGCGGCGATCGCGCGGATCGGCCCCGGCCACGCGGCCCTCGCGGACCGCCTCGCGGCGGCGCTCGGCGAGGACGAACTCGCCGCGACGGTGCGGATGCTCGAACGGCTGTCGGCGGCACTGGACGAGGTGGCGGATCACCCCGAGGACCACTGAAGGGATCACTCGACGGCCCGACCCGCGGCCCACCCTGTTACGGAACCGTAGACGCCGCCCCGTCCCCAGTGTCACAACCTCCCACTATTCTCGGGATGTTGGTCACACATGGGGGAGGGTGGCGCGACATGGAGAAGCTGGGGGCGGGAGATCCGCAGCGCATCGGTGCGTACCGGCTGCTGGCGCGGCTCGGGGCGGGCGGGATGGGCCAGGTCTATCTGGCGCGCTCGGACCGCGGGCGCACGGTCGCGGTCAAGCTGGTGCGCCAGGAGCTCGCCGAGCAGGAGGAGTTCCGGAACCGGTTCCGGCTCGAGGTCCGGGCCGCACGGCAGGTCGGCGGGGAGTGGACCGCGCCGGTCCTCGACGCGGACACCGAGGCGGACATCCCCTGGGTGGCCACAGGTTACGTGGCGGGGCCCTCGCTGCAGACGGTCGTCTCGCACGACCACGGCGCGCTGCCCGAGCGCTCCGTGCGGATCCTCGCGGCGGGCCTCACGCACGCGCTCAAGGACATCCACACCGCGGGCCTCATCCACCGCGACCTGAAGCCGTCGAACGTCCTGGTGACGATCGACGGGCCCCGCGTCATCGACTTCGGCATCGCCCGCGCCCTGGAGACCGTGACGGACGGCGGCCTCACGAGAACGGGCGCCCTCGTGGGCTCGCCCGGCTTCATGGCCCCCGAGCAGGTGCGCGGCGACCGGATCACCCCGGCCTGCGACGTGTTCTGCCTCGGCTCGGTCCTCGCCTACGCGGCGTCGGGCGCGCTGCCGTTCGGCACGGCCAACAGCGGGGTGCACGCCCTGATGTTCCGTATCGCCCAGGAGGAACCCGACCTCGAAGGGCTCCCGGAGGGCCTTCAGGAACTCGTACGGGACTGTCTGCACAAGGACCCCGCGGCCCGCCCCACCCTGGACCAGCTTCTGGAGCGGACCGGCGCCGAGGACACGCTCGGCGACGGCGGACGCACGCGTGACCCGTGGCTGCCGGGCGCCCTCGTCGCCCAACTGGGACGGCACGCCGTGCAGTTGCTGGACGCGGAGGACCCCGACGGCGCGACCGGGGCGAGCTCCGGGAAGCCGCCCGTCCTCTCCAAGGAGAAGCCCGCACCCGCGCCACCCGCCGCGCCCGCGGAGACCGGCGACGGCGAGCCGACCCCTCCCCCGCCCGGCAAGCCCGGCGGTACCCCCGTCAACCACCTCCCGACGATGGTCTCCCCTTCCGGCCCGTCGGCCCCCGCGCTCCCGCCGGCGGCCCCGCCCGCCTCAGCCGCCTACGGGTATCCGCATGCGCATCCCCAGGCACCCGTCTACGGCTATCCGCAGCAGGGCGGCTGGGGCGGGACGCCGCCCTACGGCCCCGCCGCCACACCCCCGTACGGCCCCGGCGTCGTCCCCATCGGCGCGCCGCAGCCGGAGCCGCGGCGCAGCGGGCGCTCCACGGCCGCGCTGATCGTGGTGGCGCTCGTCGTGGCGCTCGGCGCGGGCGGATCGGTGTACGCGCTGATGAAGGACGACGGCAAGCCGGCCTCCCAGAGCGAGGACTCCAAGCAGCCGGCGTCCGGTGCCCCCACGAGTCAGGGCCCGTCGACGGGCGGGCCCAGCTCGCAGGACCCCCGGACCTCGCAGCCGCCCGAGTCCTCCGAACCGCCCGCGGGCGGGGACGTGCCCCCCGAGTTCCTCGGCACCTGGACCGCCTCGATCGACAACGCCACGGGCCACAACACCCGCCGTCTGACCATTGGGCAGGGCAGCCCCGGGGACACGGTCCTGTCGATGACGGCGGACGGACCGCTCAAGGGCGGCGGCACGTACCACTGCGTGTTCCAGGGCGCGCTGGTGTCGGCCTCCGGCGGGACGCTGAGCATCGGCGCCACCGATGTCGTCTCCGGCCCCTCCGGTTCGTGCAGTCCGGGCAAGCCGAGCACGGTCGAGGTGATCTCGTCGGGCGAGCTGCGCCGCACGATGAACAACGGCGACGAGCTGACGTACAGCAAGAGCGGCTGAACACCTCGTCCGCTGGGCCGAGTTGAACGGAAGGGTGTCGTCCGGCGAACATCCGCCGAAGCGCCCGCCGTTCCGCCCCCGGGCCGCCGCCCGCCTCGTACGGTGACCGCACGATCAAGTCGGTCACCCGTGCGAGGGGCTCATGAGCTGGTTCGACGTCGACGTCGTGATGGGTGGCGCCGGTGTGCTCATCGGCATCGCGTCCATCGCCGCGCCCGTGTGGATCGACCGCCGCGCCCCGCGCCGCAAACGAATCGGCTACCGCAAGCAGATGGACACCGTCATAGGCGGCAGCAACCGCGCGGGCGCCAGCAACGTACGGCTCGGACTCTTCGACGAGATGCCCGAGATGTCCGACGCGACGCTCGTTCTGCTGCGCATCGAGAACGACGGCTCGGTGCCCATCGGCCGGGACGACTACACGGACTCGTCACCGCACCACGGCCTGACCGCCGTGTTCGAGGACCGCACCGTCCGGGGCGTGGCCGTCACGCTGCCGCCCGAGGCGGAGCACCTGATGGGCCACTTCGACCAGGGCCCGGGACTGGTCAGTTCGGGCAGCGCGCTGCGCATCCCACGGGTGCCGCTCAACCCCGGCGCGTACTACAAGCTCCTCGTCCTGCTCACCGGCGGCCCGGTCGACAGCGACACCACCGTCCAGGGCGATGTCGAGGGCGGCGAGCTGCACGAGAACCACAGCGTCACGCCCGACGAGAAACCCCCCGTGTTCGGCGTCTGGGCACGCCGGGTGACCGGTCTCCTGAGCGCCTTCGTCATCGCGCTCGCGGCCCTCGCCCTGTGGCCCGACACCCCGCCGCCGCCCGACTACTGCGAGAAGGGCACGCTCACGGTCACCGGCTCGACGGCGTTCGCGCCGGTCGCCGAGGAGCTGAAGCAGAAGTACGAGGAGCACTGCCCGGACGTGACGATCACGGTCAGCGCCCACGGCAGCCAGACCGGCGTACGGGAACTCGCCCTCGGGGGCGCGCAGGGAACGGGCGCCCCCGGACAGCCGGCCAAGGGATCGCCGGCCGTGGTCGCCTTCTCCGACGGACCGCGCCCCGCGAGCTACACCCAGCTCAGCGAGAACCACGTCGCCGTCTCCCTCTTCACCCTCGTCGTCAACGACCGGGTCCGGCTGAGGAACCTGCGGGTCGCCGACGTGCGCCGTCTCTACCGCGGTGAGATCCGCTCCTGGGCCCAGCTCGGCGGCCCCGACCTGCCCGTCGTCCTGGTCAGCCGCACCTCGGGCTCCGGCACCCGGCGCGCTCTCCAGGACCGGGTCCTCGCCGGCGGCGAGGAGCCCCGCACCTCGTCGGACGACTGCACCGACAGGACGGTGCGGTCGGTACCCGTGCTGCGCTGCGAACTCGACTCCACCGACCAGGTCCTGGACGCCGTAGCCCGTGTCCCCGGGGCGCTCGGCTACAGCGAACTGCGCGCCGCCACCGAGCTGAAGGGCCTGCACCGCCTCTCCCTCGACGGCCACGCGCCGGACATCGACCACATCGAGTCGAGCGGCTACCCGTACCGCGAGATCGAGTTCGCCTACACCTACGGGCGCCCGCCCGCCGACTCCCTCGCCTCCAGCTTCCTGGCCTACGCGATCCGCGGCCCCGGCCAGGACATCGTCCGCACCCACGGCCATCTGCCGTGCGGGACGCCGGTGGGGCTGCGGATCTGTGGAAGGGAGTGACGGCCCGACGGGCGCGGTGTCGCTCTCGCCCTCGGCGGTGGGCGTGTCCACGGCCGGCACACCGCAGTTCGGCTCGGTCTTCGGAGGCTGACCGCACACACGACGGCGCCCCGGCCCGCCGAAGCGGACCGGGGCGCCTGCTGTTCCGGGGCGCGGGGCCTAGAGGAACGAGTTGACCTCGATGGTCTCGGTGCGGCCGGGGCCGACGCCGATCGCGGAGATCGGGGCGCCCGACATCTCCTCCAGGGCCTTCACGTAGGCCTGCGCGTTCTTCGGCAGGTCGGAGAAGGTCTTGGCCTTGGTGATGTCCTCGGACCAGCCCGGCAGGTACTCGTAGACCGGCTTCGCGTGGTGGAAGTCGGACTGGGAGTAAGGGAGTTCCTCGACGCGCTTGCCGTCGATCTCGTAGGCGACGCAGACCGGGATCTGCTCCCAGCCGGTGAGCACGTCGAGCTTGGTGAGGAAGAAGTCGGTCAGGCCGTTCACGCGGGTCGCGTAGCGGGCGATGACCGCGTCGAACCAGCCGCAGCGCCGGTCACGGCCGGTGGTGACACCGCGCTCGCCACCGATGCGGCGCAGCGCCTCGCCGTCCTCGTCGAACAGCTCGGTCGGGAACGGGCCCGCGCCGACACGGGTCGTGTACGCCTTGAGGATGCCGATGACGCGGCTGATCTTCGTCGGGCCGACGCCCGCACCCGTGCAGGCGCCGCCCGCGGTCGGGTTCGACGACGTCACGAAGGGATACGTGCCGTGGTCGATGTCGAGCAGCGTGCCCTGGCCGCCCTCGAAGAGGACGACCTTGTCGTCGTCGAGGGCCTTGTTCAGGATCAGGGTGGTGTCGGCGACGTAGCCCTTGATCTGCTCCGCGTAGCCGAGCAGCTCCTCGACGACCTGCTCCGCCTCGATGGCGCGCCGGTTGAAGACCTTGGTGAGGAGCTGGTTCTTGCCCTCGAGCGCCGCTTCGACCTTCTGGGTGAGGATCGACTCGTCGTAGAGGTCCTGGACGCGGATGCCGACGCGGTTGATCTTGTCCGCGTAGGTCGGGCCGATACCGCGGCCGGTGGTGCCGATCTTGCGCTTGCCGAGGAAGCGTTCCGTCACCTTGTCGACGGTCACGTTGTACGGCGTGATGATGTGCGCGTTGCCGCTGAGCAGCAGCTTCGACGTGTCGACGCCGCGCTCGTTCAGTCCACTCAGCTCGGAGAGCAGGACCGACGGGTCGACGACGACACCGTTTCCGATGACCGGCGTGCACTCCGGCGAGAGGATCCCGGAAGGGAGGAGGTGGAGCGCATACTTCTGGTCGCCTACGACGACCGTGTGACCGGCGTTGTTGCCGCCCTGGTAGCGCACCACATAGTCCACGGATCCACCGAGCAGGTCGGTGGCCTTTCCCTTGCCTTCGTCACCCCACTGAGCACCGAGCAGCACAAGTGCGGGCACAGGCGTACACCCCTTCCGGGCGGGGCAAGACCAAGGTCAGGGGCCGTAGCCGCCTGTATGGGTGTGCCTTGGTGTGCCCCGGAATAGACGAAGCCCCTGGCGCAATAGCGCAAGGGGCTCTTGCACCAAGATGCTACCCGAGGAAGCGAGGCAGGACCGAGGTGGCGGCTTTTGACCAGCTACTGGTGGTCGTCGATCCGGTCGCCCGGCGTGCGGACGGCGAGTCGGTACGCATCGCGAAGGACGTGCTCGGCGCCGGTGCGACGGTGAAGGTGTGCCTGCCGGACGGGCCGGAGGAATTCGCGAAGGCGCTGGTCAGAAGAGGTTCCCGGCGGCCGGTGGTGATCGGGGACGACCGGGCGCTGCTGCGCGCGGTGGCCCTGCTGCACCGCGAGCGCGAGCTGGCGGGTTCCGTTCTCTCGTTCGTCCCGGTCGGGGCGAGTCTCTCGCTGGCGCGCTCCCTCGGCGTGCCGACCGACGCGGTGGCGGGGGCGCGGGCGGCCCTGGAAGGGGTCGAGCGGCGGCTCGATCTGCTCGTCGACGACTCCGACGGGGTGGTGCTCGGGGATCTGCGGATCCCTCCCGTGGCACATCCGGCGGCACTGGGCTCCGATCCCGCGCATCACTGGCTGCGCACCTGCCAGTCCCTCGTCCGCACGCTCGCCGCGCGACCGCCGCGCCTGACGGCGCCCGCGCCGGGGCCGCAGCGGCTGCGGGTCGAGGCGGACGGGGTGACGCTGGTCGATCTGGACCGGCCGGTCGAGGGCGTGAGCGTGGCCCCGGACACCGCGGGCCGGGCCAGCGTCGAGGTGCGACCGTCCTCGGTGGGCGCGGAGGCGGGGCCCCTGCGGGTCCTCGCGCGGTCGGTGACGGTGTCGGGGCCGGACTTCCGCTATCGCGCGGACCAGGTGGTGGGCGGCCCCGTACGCACCCGCACGTGGACGGTACGGGCGGGTGCGTGGGGGCTGACACTGCCGAAGTGACGTGCCGGTCAGTTCGACAGGTCCCGGCGGCGCAGGCCCGTCAGGCCGGCCGCGACAAGGGCCGCCGCGATCGCCAGCAGGGTCAGGACGGGGGTCCACGCCATCTCACCGCCCGGCAGCTTCGGCAGGTGGCCGAAGGGGGAGAGGTTCATGACCGGCTGCGGGAGCTCGAACGCCGGGCCGATCCAGCCGATCAGGAGGGCGATGCCCGCGACGGCCCAGGCCGCGAGCGCCGCACGCGGGAACACCCCGAACAGCAGCACGGCGAGGCCGCCGATGACCCAGATCGCGGCGAGCTGCGTGAGGCAGGCGCCCAGGACGGGGCCGAAGTCCTTGCCGTAGCCGATCCCGAGGCCGAGGCCGCCCAGCACCATGATCAGCGCGGCTCCGCCGAACGCGATGACCAGATGGCCCGCCGCCCACCGCAGCCGGCCGACCGCGGCCGCGAGGACCGGCTCGGCGCGCTGTGAGGTCTCCTCGCCGCCGAGGCGCAGCACCGACGAGACGACGTAGAGCGCGGCGACCATGCCGAGCATGCCGACCATCGTGGCGAGGAACGCGTCCGTGACGCCGGACTGGCCGCCCATCCGCTCGATGATGTCGCGCGTCTTCTGGTTGTCGCCGACGAGATCCGTCGCGCCCTGCGTCATCCCGCCGAACGCGATGCCGGCGACCAGGAACCCGGCGCTCCACCCGAACACGCTGCCGCGCTGGAGCCGCCAGGCGAGCGCGCCCGCCGTGCCGAGCCGGCCCGAGGCGGGTCCGGGACGGCTCGGCAGGAAGCTCATCCCGATGTCGCGCCGCCCGGCGAGCCCGTACGCGGCCGCCCCCTGCGCGGCGGCGCCCGCCACGAACAGGAGCAGCACCCACCAGCGTTCGTCCGCGAACGCCCTTGTGTTCTCCAGCCAGCCGAGCGGTGACAGCCAGGTCAGGACCGACGAACCTCCCCCGGAACCGAACGCCCGGGGGGACCCCGAGGTCCCCGAGTCCCCGGCCGCGCGCAGCACGAACGCCAGGCCGAGCACCGTCGACGTGAGGCCCTTGGCGAGGCGCGCGCTCTCCGTGAGCTGCGCGACGATCGCCGCCAACGCGCCGAACACCATGCCGGTCGCCCCGATCGCGAGCCCCAACGCCAGTGCCCCGCCGCCGCCTTGGGGGGCGAGGCCGCCCGCGACCAGCAGGGCGGTGGCCGCGTCGGCGACGAGCGCCGCGAGCAGCGCGGCGGTCAGCGGGGCGCGCCGGCCCACCATCGCCGACGACACCAGCTCCTGACGCCCGCTCTCCTCCTCGTCCCGGGTGTGCCGTACGACGATGAGCAGGCTCATGACGGCGGCGAACAGCCCGCCGTAGACCCCGATGCGCCACGCGGTGAGTCCGCCGATCGAGTCGGCGAAGACCGGCCCGTACAGGGCGCGCATCGAGCTGTTCGTGGCCATCGACTGCGCGAGGTCGGCGCGCTCGGCGGCGGTGCTGTACACGCTCTTGAGCGAGCCCGGCATCGACAGGACCATCAGGAGAACGACGGCTACCCAGACGGGGATCAGGACGCGGTCGCGGCGCAGCGCGAGCCTCAACAGGGTTCCCGTGCCCGCGAGTTGGCGGGCTCCGGCGGCGCGCGGGGCGAATCGCGCGCCGGCCACGGCGGCGGTCATCGCGACACCGCCCCTTCGACGGCGCGGGCGCCCTCGGCCCCGTCCGCACCGTCGTCCTGGTAGTGCCGCAGGAACAGCTCCTCCAGTGTGGGCGGGGTGCTGGTGAGCGACCGTACGCCGGAGCCGGTGAGTGAGCGGAGCACCGCGTCGAGCTTGTCGCTGTCGACCTGGAGCTTGACGCGCAGGCCCTGGACGTCCAGGTCGTGCACGCCGGGGAGCCCGGCCAGTCCGTCGGGCGCGGAGGCGAGTTCGGCGGTGACGCTGGTGCGGGTCAGGTGCCGCAGTTCGCTGAGCGACCCGGACTCGACGGTACGGCCCTTGCGGATGATGCTGATCCGGTCGCAGAGCGACTCGACCTCGCTGAGGATGTGCGACGACAGCAGCACGGTCTGGCCCCGCTCGCGGGCGGCCTCCTTGACGTACTCCTGGAAGACCTCCTCCATCAGCGGGTCGAGGCCGGAGGTCGGCTCGTCGAGGATGAGGACGTCGACGTCGGACGCGAACGCGCCGACCAGGGCGACCTTTTGCCGGTTGCCCTTCGAGTAGGTGCGGCCCTTCTTGGTCGGGTCGAGCTCGAACCGCTCGATCAGGTCCGCCCGGCGCGCCTTGTCGAGGCCTCCTCTCAGCCGCCCGTAGAGGTCGATGACCTCACCGCCGCTGAGGTTGCGCCACAGCGTGACGTCGCCCGGCACGTACGCGACTTTGCGGTGCAGGGCGACGGCATCGGCCCAGGGGTCGCCGCCGAGCAGCTGCACCGCGCCGGAGTCGGCGCGCAGCAGGCCGAGCAGGACGCGGATGGTGGTGGACTTCCCGGCGCCGTTGGGGCCGAGGAAGCCGTGCACCTCGCCGGCCTCGACGTCCAGATCGAGGCCGTCCAGAGCATGCGTCTTGCCGAACGACTTGTGCAGTCCGGAGACGGTCATTGCCTTCGTCATGTTTCAGAACGTACGCTACTTTCACAAACTTGTGAAGTTAAGGAAGCGTATAAACTTGAGGCTGCACGTCACCCAGGGGAGATGATCGGGACATGAGCGCGACGAAGGACGGCGAGAGCAGCACGGGGGCGCACCAGGCCGACGGCGAGGCGGCGGTGTCACGCTTCGTGGAGCGGTTCGCCGCGGAGATGACCGAGGCCGGCATGCAGCGGATGGCCTCCCGCGTCTTCGCCTCGCTGCTCGCCTCCGACGAGAGCGCACTGACCTCCGCGGAGCTCTCCGAGCGGCTGCAGATCAGCCCGGCGGCGGTGTCCGGGGCGGTGCGCTACCTGACACAGGCGGGCATGGTCGGCCGCGAGCGGGAGCCCGGCTCGCGCCGCGACCGCTACCGGCTGCACAACGACCTGTGGTTCGAGACGTTCACCCGCCGCGACCAGCTCCTCGCGCGCTGGGAGAAGGTGCTTCGCGACGGGGTGGAGTCACTGGGCCCGGACAGCCCCGCGGGCCTGCGGCTCGCCGAGACGGCGGCGTTCATGCAGTTCCTGGACAGCGAACTGAAGGGCCTGATGACGCGGTGGCACGCGCACCGCGAGACGCTCGACCTCGGCCCCCGGGCCTGACCTTCCCTACGCGGGCCTGACCAGCCGCGCCTCGTACGCGAAGACCGCTGCCTGGGTGCGGTCGCGCAGACCCAGCTTCACGAGGACCCGGCTGACGTGGGTCTTGATGGTCGACTCGGCGACGACCAGCCGTTCGGCGATCTCCGCGTTCGACAGGCCCTGGGCGATCAGGACCAGCACCTCCGTCTCGCGCTCCGTCAGCTCACCGAACGCCCCCGGGTTCGCCACCGCCGGCAGCTTCGGGATCTCGGACAGCTTCGAGAACTCCGTGATCAGGCGGCGGGTCACCGAGGGGGCGAGGAGGGCCTCGCCCTGGGCCACCACCCTCACCCCGTCGGCCAGTTGGCGGGCCGAGGCGTCCTTGAGGAGAAAGCCGGAGGCGCCGGCGCGCAGCGCCTGGTAGACGTACTCGTCGAGGTCGAAGGTGGTCAGGACGAGCACCTTCGCGCTGCCGTCCGTCGCGGCGATCTCGCGGGTGGCCTCGATGCCGTTCAGCTCCGGCATGCGGATGTCCATGAGCACGACGTCCGGGGAGAGCTCACGGACCCGGGCGATCGCCTCGCGGCCGTTGACCGCCTCGCCGACGACCTCGATGTCGGGCATCGCGTTGAGCAGCACGGAGAAGCCCTCGCGGACCATCATCTGGTCGTCGGCGATCAGTACACGGATGGTCATGCCGGGACTCCCGGTTCCAGTACACGTTTGGTCATGCGGGGGCTCCCGGTTGCCGTACACGAATGGTCATGCCGGGCCTCCCGGTTCCCGTACACGGATGGTCATGCCGGGCCTCCCGACCCGTCCGTCGCCGTCGTCGCTTCGCGCTCCGGCCCGGGCTCGGGCGCGGCCACCGGCACGAACGCCGCCACCTCGTAGCCGCCGTCCGCCGTGGGGCCCGCCGTCATCTCGCCGCTCAGCATCGCGATGCGCTCCCGCATGCCCGTGATCCCGTGGCCCGCACCCGGCGAGGGCTTGACCAGACCCGTCGGCGGGCCGTTCACGACGCGCAGGCCGAGCCCTCCGAGGACATACGCCACCTCGACGCGCGCCTCGGCGCCGGGCGCGTGCCGCAGCGCGTTGCTCAACGCCTCCTGCACGATGCGGTACGCCGACAGCTCGACACCCTGAGGCAGGTCGCGGACCGCGCCCGTGACCGTCTGCCCGACCCGGAGCCCGGCCTCCCGCACGTTCTCCAGGAGCCTGCCGAGATCGGCGAGCGTCGGCTGCGGGGCGTCGGGCGCCTCGTAGTCCTCCGCCCGTACGACGCCGAGGACCCGGCGCAGCTCGGTGAGCGCCGCCACCGCGTTCTCGCGGATCGTGACGAACGCCTGCTCCAGCTCCGGGGGCGGGTTCTCCACGCGGTAGGGCGCGGCCTCCGCCTGGATCGCGACGACCGACATGTGGTGCGCGACCACGTCGTGCAGCTCGCGGGCGATGTTCGTGCGCTCCTCCAGGAGCGTGCGCCTGTCCCGCTCCACCGCCGTGACCTGGCGCTGCGCGGTCATCTCCACCTTCGCCTCGCGCCTGATGTGCACCGTCGTGGTGACGAGGAGGGCGAGCGCGGAGACGAAGAGCATCGGTCCGGTGTCCGAGTCCAGGCTGTACCAGAGGACCGACGCGAAGAAGCCGAAAGCGGCCGTGCCCGCCCACATCCAGGCCGCCGTGCGGGGCCGGGTCCTGGCCGCGACCACGGTCATCACGACGAGGTGCGCGAAGAACCCGGCGGGCGCCCACGGGGCGCCGAATCCGTCCCCTCCCATGATCGCGACGAACGGCGTCGACACGAGGGACATCCACCACGCCCCGACCGGCCTGAGCAGCGTCATCGCCACGGCGAGCGCCGGGACGAACCCCGACAGCGCGTGGATCACGTCCCCGCCCATCGAGTCGCCGACGGCGAAGGCGATCAGCAGCGTGAACAGGGCGGCGCCCAGGACCACGGCGTGCGGCGTCCACACCGCGTAGCGGCGCAGCCGCTCCGGCAGCCGCCCGAGCAGCGGGCCGTCCGGCGACCACGGCGGCAGCGGACGGTAGGCGAAGGGATCCTTGAACAGGTCCTGCCGCAGGCCGCTCAGCGCGCCGGCGGCGAGACGGTACTCGGGGCTGTGGCTCCTGGCCCCCGTGGGCATCGTCTGGGTCTGGGTCTCGGTCACGTACAGCACCGTAAGCGGGGGCCCGCCCCGAAGGCGTCCCACGGGAGGAGGGTCCTGGGCCCTCCGTCGCAGGTACTACACGCCCCCGCCGCGGCCGGGCGCCGTCACCACGCCAGCTGGGCGATCTCCTCCGCCACCACGGCGCACGCGTCCGCGGCGGGGTCGATCAGCGGGAAGTGGCCGACGTCCTCCATGAGCGTGAGCCCCACGACCTCGCCCGCCTTCGCCGCCGCGTCCGCGTAGGCCTCCGCGACCGCGTACGGCACCGTCGTGTCCGCCCGTCCCTGCACCAGCGTCGTCGCGATGCCCGTGGGCAGGAGCGCGGCGGGGTCGGCGTACGGCAGCCGCTCCTCGAACACGGCCTCGCCGCCCAGGAACTGGGCGGGTGCGCCGGAGCAGACGTCGAGGTCGCGGGCCGTCCCGAAGTCGGCGATCGGGGCGAGGGCGACGACGCCGCGCAGCGGTGCGGGTGCGGCGGTGCGCCAGGGCGCGTCCTCGGGCAGCAGATGCCGTGCGGCGGCCCACAGGGCGAGCTGCCCGCCGGCCGAGTGCCCCACAACGACGGTGCGTCGCGGGTCACCCTGCGGCAGCGCGTCCCGTACGAGGCGGGGGAGGGCGTCGAGGGCGGCGGCGATGTCGTCGAACGTCTCCGGCCAGCGCCCCGCCACCGGACCCGTGCCGCCCTGCTGGGGCAGTGAACTCCCGCGCCGGTACTCGACGTTGGCGACCGCGAAGCCGCGCCGCGCCAGGAAGTCGGCGAACGGCGTGAGGTGCTGCCGGTCGTAGGGGGCACGCCACGCGCCGCCGTGCAGGACCACCACCAGGGGCGCGGAGTCCGCGCCATCGCGGGGCGCGTAGAAGTCGACGACCTGGTCCGGGTGGTCCCCATACGCGGCGGTGGCATCGGGCGGGACCACGGGGTGCGAGAAGGCCGATGCCTCTTCGGCCTCGTCGCGGGCGGCGTCGTCGTCCGGCATGCTCCAACCTCTCAGCGTCACGGCGGAATTGGAAAGTATGCGGACGCTACCAGGCCGGTGACGTGGGCGGACACACACCGTGACCGGACAAACGGTTCCCCTGTGCCGTTACTCTGGCCGTATGCCCGAACAAGCAGAGCCCGGGGCCGCCCCTTCGGACCCCGGCGCCGTGCAGGCGGAGCCCGGCACCGTCCGCCCCGGCGGGCGCACGGCACGGGTCCGCGCCGCCGTCCTCGACGCCGCCGGTGACGTGCTCGCCGAACAGGGCTTCGCCCACCTCGACCTGGCGGACGTCGCCCGGCGCGCGGAGGTCGGCAAGACCACGGTGTACCGGCGCTGGGGCTCGGTCACGGGACTCGTCGCCGATCTCCTCGCCGACATGGCCGAGCAGTCGCTGCCGCGCACCGACACCGGCACCCTGCGCGGCGACCTGCGGGCCAACGCCCGCCTGGTGCGGCGCACACTGGCCGACCCCCGCCAGGGCGCCCTGTTCCGGGCCGTCATCGCGGCCGCGACCTGCGACGGCAAGACGTCGGCGGCCCTGCGCCGCTTCTACGAGGTGCGGGTCACCGAGTGGGCTCCGTGCGTGGAACAAGCCGTGCGACGCGGCGAGTTGAGCCCCGGCACCGACCCGGCCGCCGTCGTGCGCGCCGTGTCCGCGCCCCTCTACTACCAGCTCCTGACGGCCGGATCCGCGCCGACCGAAGCCGACGCGGACCAGGCCGCCGACGCCGCCGTCGCGGCGGCGGAAGCGGGCGTCTACACCGCCTGAGGCGTCACTACGCCGCGGCGGCCGCCAGCTGATCCGCGAGGACCCGCGCGGCCCGCTCCACCTCGGCGAACCCGAGGTACAGCGGGGTGAAGCCGAACCGCAGCACGTCAGGGGCGCGGTAGTCGCCGACGACACCCGCCGCGATCAGCCGCTCCATGACGGCCCCGGCGTCATCGGTGCGCAGCGCCACCTGACTGCCCCGCTCGGCGTGCGCCGCCGGCGTCACCGACTCGACCCGCCCCGCGGGCACATACGCCTCGACGCACTCCAGGAAGAAGTCCGTCAGCGCGAGCGACTTGGCGCGCACCGCGTCCACCGGCACCCCGTCCCAGACGTCGAGCGCCGCCTCCAGGGCGAGCATGGACAGGATGTCGGGAGTGCCGACCCTGCCCCGCACCGCCCCGTCCCCGGCCTCGTACGAGGGCCGCATCCCGAACGGCTCGGCGTGCGAGTTCCACCCCGGCAGCGGCGAGTCGAAGCGGCTCTGGAGATCACTGCGCACATACAGGTACGCGGGTGAACCGGGGCCGCCGTTCAGGTACTTGTACGTGCAGCCGATCGCGAGGTCGACCCCGTGCGCGTCGAGCCCGACCGGCAGCGCGCCCGCGCTGTGGCACAGGTCCCAGACGGACACGGCGCCCGCGCGGCGCACCGCGGCGGTCAGCGCGGGCAGGTCGTGCAGGCGGCCCGTGCGGTAGTCGACGTGGTTGAGGAGCACCGCGGCCGTACGGTCGCCGAGCGCGCCCGGGACCTCCGCGGGGGTCAGCGGACGCAGCGTGCAGCCCGTCATCCGGGCCGCGGACTCGGCGATGTACCCGTCGGTGGGGAACGTCGTCGCGTCGACGAGGATCTCGTCGCGCCCCTCACCGGCCAGCCGCACCGCGCCCACCAGCGCCTTGAACACATTGACGCTGGTCGAGTCGCCGACGACGATCTGCCCCTCGGCGGCACCGACGAGGGGCGCGATCCGGTCGCCGATCCGCTCGGGCGCCGTCCACCAGCCCGACTCGGTCCAGGAGCGGATGCGCAGCTCGCCCCACTGCCGGCGCACGACGTCCTCGACGCGCCCCGGCACATGCGCGGGGAGCGCGCCGAGCGAGTTGCCGTCGAGGTACACGGTGTCGCCGGCGTCGTCCAGGACGAACCGCTCGCGCAGCTTGCCCAGCTCGTCGGCGGTGTCCAGCTCCCGGGCCTTCTCGGCCAGGGCGTTCAGGTCGGAGGCGGTCACGTCAGACATGGGACCTCGCTGTCCACAGCTCGGGGAACACGTTCTTCTGCGCGCGCTTCTCCAGCCAGGCCACGCCCGCGGAGCCGCCCGTGCCCGTCTTGGCGCCCATCGCCCTGCGGGTCGCCACCAGATGGTCGTTGCGCCATCGCCACACCAGCTCGGCGACGTCGGTGAGGGCCTCGCCGAGGCGGGCGAGTTCGTCGCCCTCGTCACCGGCGTACAGCGCGGTCCACACGGCCTCGACCTCGGGCGACGGCACGTACTTCTGCGCCACGTCCCGCTTGAGCACCGTCTCGGGGACGGCGTGGCCGCGGCGGGCGAGCAGCCGCAGCACCTCGTCGTACAGGCTCGGCTCCTCCAGCGCCTTCTCCAGCTCCGCGTAGACCCGCGGCGCGCCCCGGTGCGGGACGAGCATGGAGGAGGACTTCTCGCCGAGCAGGAACTCCATGCGCCGGTACATCGCCGACTGGAAGCCGGAGCCCTCGCCGAGAGCGGCCCGGTAGGAGTTGAACTGCGCGGGGGTCAGCTGGCCGAGCGGGCGCCACGACGCGTTCAGCGCGTCCAGCTCGCGCACGGAGCGCTTCAGGGCGGCCACCGCGGTCGGCACGTCGTCGGCGCGCAGGGCCCGCGACGCGGTCTCCCACTCGTGGACGATGACCGTGAACCACAGCTCCATCACCTGGGTCGTGACCAGGAAGACCATCTCTCCGGGGTCGTCGGAGCGGGTGTGCTGGAGGTGGGTGAGGACGTCGGCCTGGACGTAGTCCTCGTAAGGGGTGGTCCCCGCAAAGTCGAGATACGGCGTCTCTGGCTCGTTCGACTCGTGAGCCTCGTGGGACATCGCTGTCTCCTTGAACGTACTCCGGGTAGCGGTCCGCCCCTGCCGATTCCGGCACGGGGGCCCCGGTCCCCACGGGCATCCTCCGCAATCGTCCCCCGAAACGGCAAGGCCCGCCCGGTCAGCTCGTCACGGGCGGGCCTGCGAAAACGCGGAAATCTAGCCCAGGGTCTGGGCCGCGGCGGGCGAGGAGTCCTTGAGGAACTGCGCGCAGCGCTCGTACTCCTCCTGCTCGCCGACGGACTGCGCGGCGCGCGCGAGGGCGTGCAGGGCGCGCAGGAAGCCGCGGTTCGGCTCGTGCTCCCACGGCACGGGGCCGTGGCCCTTCCAGCCGCTGCGCCGCAGCGCGTCGAGGCCCCGGTGGTAGCCGGTACGAGCGTAGGCGTACGACTCGACGACGCTGCCGCGCTCGTACGCCTCGTCGGCGAGGCGCGCCCAGGCGAGGGAGGACGTCGGGTACTTCGCGGCGACATCGGCCGGCGCCGTGCCGCTCGCGAGCAGCTCGCGCGGCTCCGGGTCGTCGGGGAGCATGGTCGGGGGCGGTCCCCCGAGAAGGTTCTCGTGAAGGCTCATGGGTTCCAGTCTGCGCCATGACCCGCGGTGCGTTCCATGCCGGTGATCATCAGCCTGTCCAGCGCCCGTATCAGCGCGTCCGTGCCCGCCTCGGCCTTGGAGCGCGGGCAGCCGACGTTCAGGCGCAGGAATCCGGGCGCGCCGTAGGTTCCGCCCGGCATGATCGCCACCCGCTCCCGCTCGACGAGCTCCCGCTGGAGCGCGTCGTCGTCGACGCCGAGGGGACGCAGATCGATCCAGGCGAGATAGCCGGCCTGCGGCGGCCGCCACCCGAGCTCGGGGAACGCGGCGCCGAGCCGCTCCGCGAGCATCGCCAGGTTCCCGCGCGTGTACTCCCGCACGCCGTCCAGCCACGCCCCGCCCTCGCGGTACGCGGCGATGTGCGCGGTCAGGGACAGCACGGCCGGCGAGGCGAGGCCCTCCGCGGTGTCCATGCGCCGCACGAACTCGGCATGGTCGTCCGGATCGCCGACGAACCCGTAGCTCCCGCTCAGCGCGGGGAAGTTGAAGGCCTTGGTGGCGGAGGTGACGAGCGCCCAGCGCAGTCCCTCGCCGTACGGCGTCCACGGGCGGTGCACGTGCCCGGTGTGCGTGAGGTCGGCGTGGATCTCGTCGCTGATGACGGCGACGTCGTGGCGCCGGGCGAGGTCCGCGATCCGGGTCAGCTCGGCGTCCGTCCACACCTTGCCGGTCGGGTTGTGCGGCGAGCACAGGATCAGCACCCGGCTGTCGGGCCGCGCCAGCTCCCGCTCCAGGCCCGCCCAGTCGTCGGCACCGGCGGTGCGCATCTCACGGCCGAGGCCGGTGACCGCCTTGCGGAACCCGTCGTACGTGGGGGTGTGCAGGACGACACCGTCGCCGGGCCGCGTCCACATGCGCAGGAGCTGGGACACCTGGTTGAGCACGGACGGGGCGTACACGAGTCCGTCGACGTCGACCTCGGTGCCGTACCGGGTCGCGAACCAGTCGCGTACCGCGCCGCGGAAGTCGTCGTGCCGCCAGTCCGTGTAGCCGAACACACCGTGCGCGAGCCGGGACCCGAGCGCCGCGAGCACCTCGGGGGCGCAGGCGAAGTCCATGTCGGAGATGGTGAACGGCAGCAGATCGGGCACCGCGAACCGGTCCGCGACCCCGTCCCACTGGACGCACCAGGTGCCGCGCCGGTCGACCGGGGTGTCGAAGTCGTAGCGCACAGTCATCTCCCTCCGGGGACGCCGGAGGCCCGGCACCCCAGGAAGAGGAGTGCCGGGCCCCGGCGTCGCATTCGCATGCCTGCTTGAGCTTCGTGCGCCTACTTGAGCTTCGTGCCCGTGGAGCGCAGGTTGGCGCAGGCCTCGGAGACGCGCTTGGCCATGCCCGCCTCGGCGGACTTGCCCCAGGTGCGCGGGTCGTACTGCGACTTCACGCCGACCTCGCCGTCGACCTTCAGGACACCGTCGTAGTTGCGGAACATGTGGTCCGCGACCGGCCGCGTGAAGGCGTACTGGGTGTCGGTGTCGAGGTTCATCTTCACGACGCCGTTCTCCAGCGCCGTCGCGATCTCCTGCTCGGTGGAGCCGGAGCCGCCGTGGAAGACGAAGTCGAACGGCTGCGACCCGGCGGTCTTGCCGTACTTGGCGCCGACGCCCTCCTGGAGGTCCTTGAGGAGCTCCGGACGCAGGACGACGTTGCCCGGCTTGTACACACCGTGCACGTTGCCGAAGGACGCGGCGAGCAGGTAGCGGCCCTTCTCGCCCAGGCCCAGGGCCTCGGCCGTGCGGATCGCGTCCTCGACGGTCGTGTACAGCTCGTCGTTGATCTCGTGGCTGACGCCGTCCTCCTCGCCACCGGTCGGGGTGATCTCGACCTCGAGGATGATCTTCGCGGCGGCGGCCTTCGCGAGCAGCTCCTGGCCGATGGCCAGGTTGTCGGCGAGGGTCTCCGCGGAGCCGTCCCACATGTGGGACTGGAACAGCGGGTTGCGGCCGGCCTTGACGCGCTCGGCGGAGATGTCGAGAAGCGGGCGCACATAGCCGTCCAGCTTGCCCTTGGGGCAGTGGTCGGTGTGCAGCGCGACGGTGACGTCGTACTTCTCGGCGATGATGTGCGCGTACTCGGCGAGGGCCACGGCGCCCGTCACCATGTCCTTGTTGTACTGGCCGCCCAGGAACTCCGCACCACCGGTGGAGATCTGGATGATGCCGTCGCTCTCGGCCTCCGCGAAGCCGCGCAGCGCAGCGTTCAGGGTCTGCGAGGAGGTCACGTTGATGGCCGGGTAGGCGAACTTGCCGGCCTTCGCCCGGTCCAGCATCTCGGCGTAGACCTCGGGGGTTGCGATGGGCATGTGTCCGCTCCTTGGGATGTGCGGGTGTGTGCTGTCAGACCCTGACCTGGGGCCTCACGTCTGGTTCGGCCCCGGATGGCGACGTCATCGTCGCCCCCATCTTTCCAGACTTGCCGGACAGCTCCAGTACTGGTGGCGTACTGGGTCCGGCCCGCCCTCGACCGGCCTCAGTCGAGGCCCAGTTCGTCCTTGCCGAACGCGAACAGGTACGGGACCCCGGCGCCCTCGGTGATCTTCTCGGCGGCACCGGTCGCGCGGTCCACGATCGTGGCGACGCCGACGACCTCGGCACCGGCCTCGCGCACGGCCTCGACCGCGGCGAGCGGGGAGCCGCCGGTGGTGGACGTGTCCTCGACGACCAGGACGCGGCGGCCCTCGATGTCCGGGCCCTCGACACGGCGCTGCATGCCGTGCGCCTTGGCGGCCTTGCGGACCACGAACGCGTCGAGGCGCTCGCCCCGGGCGGCGGCCGCGTGCAGCATGGCGCCGGCGACCGGGTCGGCGCCCATCGTCAGGCCGCCCACGGCGTCGAAGTCGAGGTCGGCGGTCAGGTCGAGGAGCACCTGGCCCACCAGCGGGGCGGCCTCGCCGTCGAGGGTGATGCGGCGCAGGTCGATGTAGTAGTCCGCCTCCAGACCGGAGGAGAGCGTCACCTTGCCGTGCACCACGGCCTTGTCCTTGATCTGCTGGAGAAGCGCGTCGCGCACGTCGTTCGTCATGGCTACGAGCTTAGAGCGCTCGCCACGTCCAGGTGGTCGTCGCCTCCAGAGGGTCCACCGGGGTGACGTGGCGCGGCAGCGTGTTCAGGCCGTCCGGCGGGCCGGTCTGCGGCTCCACGCACACGGCCGCCTCCTGCTCGTCGTAGACGACGACCCACTGCTCCCGGCTCGCGATCTTGACCTCGAACCGCTGCGGCCAGGTCAGGGTCACGTCGACGCCGTCGGGCATGCCGAAGCAGTCGTCCCAGGGGCCGTCCGTGCGGTCGATCCGCCGGCCGGTGGGCAGGTGGTCGCCGCCGCGCTCCTCCTGCCAGGCCGGGGAGAAGTCGATGCGCACGCCGTCGGCGGCGCCGTCGAGGGTCCGGTTGAACCAGGGGTGCCAGCCGGCCTGCGCGGGGAACGAGTCGCCGTACGTCTCGATGCCGAGCGTCAGCGTGAGCGAGTCCTCGGTGAGGCGCACCATCTGGGTGACCCGGCCGGGCCTGGGCCAGGGCTCGACGAGGTCGTACGTGAAGACGGCCTCGTCGGCGCTCGCGCGGGCGGTCGTCCACTCGGCGTCGCGGGCGAAGCCGTGGATGGCGTGGGGCGGCGAGTTCAGGGGCATCTGGTACGTCTGCCCGCCGTCCCGGAACCTGCCGTCCCGGATGCGGCCGCACCACGGCACCATCGGGAAGCAGCCGTACCGATCCCCCTGCCGGAGAAGTTCGGTGCCGCCGATGCGCAGGCTGCTCACGCGGCAGCCGTTGCCCGGCTGCACGGTCACTTCCGCGTCGCCCGCGGTCAGCGTCGTTTCCTGGGTAGTCACGGGCCGACCTTACGTTTCGATCAGCGCCGGCGGCGCAGTACCCGGCCGACGACGATCGCGGACGCGACCACGGCCGCGGCGGCGGGCGCGGCCCAGCGCAGCGTGGCGGTGGCCGTCGTGGACTCGGGCGCGGGCACCGGGGCGTAGCGGCCGCGCGGCGGCGCGTGGTCGACCTCCTCGGCGCTGCGGCCGATCATGGTGCGGCGCGCGTGGGCGGCCTCGGCGGGCGGCACGTCGGCGTCGAACCCGGCGTCTTCACCGGCCTCGTCGGCTTCGGGTTGCAGCTCCGCGAAAGGGGCGAGCGAGGGCGGCGGGATCTCGGTCTCGAAGACGGTGGTGGAGTCGTCGGCGGAGTCCTCCGTGTCCTCGGCGTCCTCGGCACGGGACACGTCCTCCGCCCCCGGGTCCGTCCCCGGTTCCGCCGCCGTGCCGAGTGCCTCCGCGAAGCGGGTCAGCAGGCGCCGTACCGCGGACTGCACGGCGTCGTCGGGGAGTTCGGCGACCCGGCCGTCCCCGCTGCCCGACGCCACGAACGTGACGCGGGAGCCGCCGGACGCCGCGGCGACCCGTACCGTCACCGCGAACTTCACGGAACCGGTCCCCCGCGCCTCGGTGCCGTCGCCCTCGACCGCGAACGCCCCGGTCTCCGTCTCGGTGACGCGCAGGGAGCCGCGGTAGGTGATGGTGTGGCCGCCGATGCGGAGCTTCAGCCGGCCGCCGTCGCCGGAGGCCTCCCGCTGAAGTCCGGGCACCGCCCTCGCCACCAACTCGGGGGCCGCCAGCGCGCCCCTCAACGACTCCGCCGGAACCGGAACGAACACCTCATGCTCCATGCCGCCCGAGCCTACCCACGCCCGGCCCCACGCGTCCCGTGTTCGGCCCGTACTCAGTACGCGTACCGCGGATGCACCAAGGTCGAAGGCGCGAGTCCGGTGATCCGCGAGCGCTCCGCCGCCCGCACCCGCTCGCGCGGCACGGCCCCCTTCGGCAGCGGTCGCGGGCCCGCGAGCACGAACCCCCAGTCGCTCGGCGCCCGCGTCCCGTCGAGCGTCCGGTCGGGCCCGTCGGCGATCCCGGTGAGCCGGTCCCACGCCCCGTGCTGCCGCCCGGCCGGGGCCGGCGGTGCGCCCGTGCCCACCCAGTACGGCACCGTCCGCAGGCCCGCCGCGCGCAGCGTCGTGTCGACCGTCCAGAACACACGGGGCCGCGACGACAGCGACCCGGCGTGCACGGCGAGCCGCCCGTCCGGGGCGAGGACCCGCTCCGCCAGGCCGTAGAACTCCTGCGAGTACAGCTTCGTGCTGGCCGTGATCCCGGGGTCGGGCAGATCGGAGATCACCACGTCGTAGGGGGTGTGGTGCCCGCGCAGCCAGCGGAAGGCGTCCCCGGTCACGGCCCGCACGCGCGGGTCCTCGTAGACGTGCCCGTTGAGCGCGCTGAGCGGCGGATCGTTTCTCGCGAGGTGTACGACGCCCGGGTCGATCTCCACGATGTCCACCGTCCGCACCCCGGGGAAACGCAGGACCTCGCGGGCGGCGAGGCCGTCACCGCCGCCGAGGATGAGCACGCGCGCGTGCGGTCCGGCCATCGCGGGCCGCACGAGGGCCTCGTGGTAGCGCTGCTCGTCGCGGCCGCTGACGCGCAGGCGCCCGTCGAGGTAGAGGTCGAGCGGCTCGCGCTTCCCACCGGTGACGACGACCTCCTGTACGCCGGTCTGGACGGCGACGCGGACGTCCTTGCCGTACATGGCCTGCCGGGCGGCCCGCTCGAAGTCGTCGACGAGGGCCGCGGCACAGGCGAGCAGGCCGAGCACGACGAGATTCGCCACGAGGAGCGTCCAGCGGCCGCGGCGCGTGAGGTCCCTGCGGAACAGGCCGAGCACGAGGGCGCCGCCGGCGAGCGCGTTGACCGCGCCGGTGAGCAGCGCGCCCGTGAGCTGCCCGAGCATCGGCAGCAGCAGGAAGGGGAAGGCGAGACCGCCGACGAGCGCGCCCACGTAGTCGGCGGCGAACAGGTCGGCGACGGCGCCGCCGGCGTCCTGCCGTCTGATCCGCTGGATGAGCACCATCAGGAGGGGCACTTCGGCGCCGATGAGCACACCGATGGCGAGGGAGAACCCGACGAGCATGTAGCGCGAGCCGCCCGCCCAGGATCCGCCCCAGTCGCCGGTCCACGCGAACACCGCGTACAGCGCCATCGCGCTGCACCCGCCGACCAGCGCGAGCGCGGCCTCGACCGCGCCGAACCCGGCGGCGGCCCGCAGCCGCAGCCGCTTGGCCCCCAGCGAACCGATGCCCATGGCGAAGACCATCACGGACAGGACGACGGACGCCTGGGTGACCGAGTCGCCGATCAAGTACGAGGCGAGCGCGACCAGTTCGAGTTCGTAGACGAGTCCGCAGGCCGCGCAGAGGAAGACGCCCGCGAGTACGAGAAACCGCCCCGTCGCCTGCTTCACGGGAAGAGGGGCCACGGGAAGGGGTGCCCTGCCCTCCTCGCTCCGGGCGCGCGGGACGCCGGACGGAATGGGGGTGCGCGGCTCGATCACGTTGCGAACGCTACGTCACCGCGCAACTCCGTCCAGTCACCCACACGTGTGGAAGTGGGCCCGTACGCGCATGGGCCGCAGCCCATGGCGTCACAGCATCGCGGCCGGGGTCCGCACGCCCACCCGGGTCCGGGTGACGACGAGTTGACCCTCCTGCGGATAGGCGTGCCAGGTGCGCCAGCGCACCTGCCCCTCCTGCCGGTGGGCGAGCAGCGCGGTGAAGGCGTGCGGGCTGCCGGGGAACACCCCGGCGAGACCGTTGGGATGGTCGGACACCAGCGCGATGAGTTCCTGCGCGCGGCCCGCGAACGAGCCCTCGGAGAGGGTCTCGACGTGTGCCGCGAATTCGTACTCCCAGTCGCCCATGCGCTTGGCGACGCCGAGCGGCAGCGGGGTGCTGCTGCCCGGGATGCAGGCGACGGTCTCGGAGCAGCTGCCCTGCTCCTCCTCCAGGAGTACCTGGTGCGAGGCGCCGAGGAGTCTCAACTGGAGCTTGGCACCGGCTAGTTCGAGATCGAGCGTGGCGAGCGCGGGCAGCGGTTCGCGGCCGAGAGCCCAGGCCAGGTCGTCCGCGCGTGTGTCGGTGTAGGCGGTGTTCAGGGTCGTGAGCATGGGTCGGCTCCGCTAACACGCAAAAGGAGGTGAGGCCGGCGCTGAAGGGGGAGGCCGGCACGTGCCCACGAGAACGCACGAGGGCCGCTTTGACGGTTAAGAGGGAATCATGAACGGTGGCGCCGCCACAGCGTTTTTACCCAACTTCGCCGGGTTTCCATCCCCTCCGGGGACCCCACAGCTCAACTGTTCAACTTCTCCGGGCAACGTGCGTCCCGTTCCCGCGCAACGGACCATTCCAGGCGCATATGGCGCCCCGACCGTCACACGCCCCTCTCGTCGTCCCCTGCATACGTACGGCCCACGCGGACCGGCTGCCCCGTGTCAGCCGCCTCCCTGTGGGCCGTACGTGTCCTGGTGGCGCGGTCAGCTTCCGCCGCCGCACCCGCCCCCGCCGCCGCAGGAGGACCCGCCTCCGCAGGAGCTTCCGCCCCCGCACGAGGATCCGCCGCCGCAGGAGTGCCCGTGGTGTCCGCCGGAGCTGCCCGACGAGCAGGAGGCCCCGCCCACCGCACCGCCGCCGGCCCACCAGCTGCTGCTGCCGGAGCGTCCCGACCGGCCCTTGCTCAGTGACGTCTTCCTGCTCCGCGCCCTGCCCGAGCCGCCCGCGGACGACACCGCCACGACGATGCCCACGATCACAAGCCCAAAGATGATGGCTCCGATGATCACGGCCCTCACCTTCCTCTCATTCCCCCGAGAACGCCCCCGTCGGGCGTGACTCGGGGATTCCCGGGCCCGCGCCCCGTCAAAGCAGAGTTGAGCAACTTCTGAGGGTCTTTCAGGGGTGTCGGCCCCCGACGGCAGGCCGGACGTCTCGCACCCGCCGGCAGTCCACACGGGAGCACTATATGTAGCGAATAGCCATATAAACTCTCATGCGAAGCACATGTCGGAATAGGAAAATCCGTCGGGTGCCGTCACAGCGGCCCGTCCCGAGGGTGAGTTGAGGAACTCCGGAGGTTCGGCGCAGGATGGCGCCCATGACCTCCAGCGCGCGCCCCCTGCTCAACCGCCGTCTCGCCGAGTTCGGGACCACGATCTTCGCGGAGATGTCCGCGCTGGCCACGGCGACCGGCTCGATCAACCTCGGCCAGGGCTTCCCCGACACGGACGGCCCCGAGGAGATCCGCGAGGCGGCCGTACGGGCGCTGCGCGACAGCCGCGGCAACCAGTACCCGCCGGGCCCCGGCGTCCCCGAGCTGCGCACCGCGATCGCCGCCCACCAGGAGCACCGCTACGGCCTGTCCTTCGACCCGGACCGCGAGGTCCTCGTCACGGCCGGCGCCACCGAGGCCATCGCCGCCTCGCTGCTCGCGCTGGTCGAACCCGGCGACGAGGTCGTCGCGCTGGAGCCGTACTACGACTCGTACGCGGCGAGCATCGCGCTGGCGGGCGGCACCCGCGTCCCCGTCACCCTGCGCCCCGACGGTGGCGCCTTCCGGCTCGACCTGGACGAGCTGCGCGCCGCGGTCACCGACCGCACCCGCCTCCTGCTGATCAACACCCCGCACAACCCCACCGGCACCGTCCTCACGCGCGAGGAACTCACCGCGATCGCGGCCCTCGCCGTCGAACGCGACCTCCTGGTGATCACGGACGAGGTGTACGAGCACCTGACGTTCGGCGACGCGGGGCACATCCCGCTCGCCACCCTCCCCGGCATGCGGGAGCGCACGGTGACCATCGGGTCCGCCGGCAAGACGTTCTCGTTCACGGGCTGGAAGGTCGGCTGGGTGACTGCCTCACCCGAGCTGGTCACCGCGGTCCGCTCGGCCAAGCAGTTCCTCACCTACGTCGCGTCCGGCCCCTTCCAGTACGCGATCGCCGAGGCGCTCGCCCTGCCCGACTCGTACTACGACGCCTTCCGCGCCGACATGAGCGCCAGGCGCGACCTCCTCGCGGACGGTCTCGCGGCGGCCGGCTTCGAGGTGTTCCGGCCCGCGGGCACGTACTTCGTCACCACCGACATCCGCCCGCTGGGCGAGAGCGACGGCTTCGCGTTCTGCCGCGCGCTGCCCGAACGCGCCGGCGTCGTCGCCATCCCGAACGCGGTGTTCTACGACCACCGCGAGGCGGGCGCCCCCTTCGTACGGTTCGCGTTCTGCAAGCGGATCCCGGTGCTCGAAGAGGCGGTCGACCGCCTCAAGAAGCTCGCCTGAGAACCGGGTCCCGAGCGGTACCCCGATGAACGCGTGATCCAAATGGGACGGTTGCGACCGTACCCACACGCGACTCTTCGACATACCCTTGCTGGCTCGGGCAGCGACAGTACGACCGCTGCCGCGGGACGCGTGAGGGGGACACGTGGAAGTGGCTCGACCGACTGCGGACATGTATCCGACGGGTGCCACCCGGTGGCGCGACCGCCGAGACGGCCATGCCTGAGCGCCCGTCCCCGCACCCCGCCTCTCCCGCGAGCGAAGAGCAGCTCGTGGAGGCGCTGATGCGGGTGTCCGTCATGGAGGACCGGCGCAGCCGCCGGATGTGCGTGGACCGGGCGCTGCACCGGCTCGGACAGCGCCTGTCCGTGGCCGAGTTCGGCGAGAAGAAGCCGCACATCGTCGAGATGGTCCGGGTGTTCGGCGCGGTGCCCCGGGGCTGGCTGCACCTGGTGGAGGCCGTCCGGTATCTGGCGGACGACGACCTGGCCTCGCTCCAGGCGTCCGCTCTCGTGGAGTCGCCGCTGCCCCCGGCCGGCGACCCGGCGCAGCGGGCCGCGCTGGACCCCCTCCTGAGCGGCCTGGACCGCGGCTCCGTGCCGGATCTCGCCGACCTGTTCCGCCATGTGGCCGGGGACAGCTTCGGGCCGCTGCCGAGGACGACCCGCACGGCACGCGAGGCGTACGAGCTCCTGGAGCAGTGCAACGTTCCCTCGGACGGGATACCGAGGAGCGTGCGCTTCCTGCACGAACTGGCCTATCTGGTCGGACCGGAGCGCGGCGACCCGCTCAGGGTCTGGCTCAGCCGTCACATCCGCTCCCTCGCCGACACGGGACCGGAGGGGCAGCGCATGCTCGACGCCGTCCGCTCCTCCACCGGAAGCTGGCGCAAAGCCCCCGGCCGCGAAGCCTTTCTGGTGATCCGGCTCCAGCCGTTGACCGAGTCACCCGATCGTGTCGCACTCACCTGCTGGACGAGTACCGGCCACGCGTGGGAGCCGCGCCAGCGGGACGACCGGGAACTGCGTCTGACGGAGGTGCCCGACTGGGTCGCCACCCTCGTCGACCGGGAGGAAGAGCGGCTGCGCAACCACCACGGCGGCATCGTCGTGGAGTTCATCCTCTCCCTGGCGATGGCGAACACACCGGTGGAGGACTGGACCCGGCCGACCCCCTTCGGCTCACGGCAGCCCGGCCTCGGCACGTCGGCCCCGTTCCGCCCTCCGCTGGGCATGGACTACAAGGTCGTCATACGCAGCCTGGAGCGGATGGAGGCACGCCAGGTCCACCGGGTGTGGAACGCGCGCTGGGAGGTGCTGAGGAGCGGGGGCGCGGGGCGCGTGCACCGGTGCGAAACCGGCGCCGGCTCCCAACAGCAGGCGCTCTACGCCAAGTTGAAGCACAATCAGGCCATTGTGCTGATGACTCTGGGGTCGTCACCCGACTCGGAACACGGGCTCAGCGAGCTGACCCTCGGCCTCCAGGCGGGCCTGCCGGTGCTGCTCTGGGCTCACCAGGGACCCCTCGACGACATCGAGCACGCGGAACTCCACAGGCTCGCCGAAACCGGCGCCTGGGACGACTTGTTGGAGACGGTCACGCGCTTGCGCTTCTCTCCCGGAACACGCGACGATGGGCCGGAGGGTTCCATCGACTCTCGTATCGCTGTGCTGTGGGACGATCCGAGCCGCCTTCCCGAAGTACCGGAATCAGCGAGTTGAAGACTTCCGGCCCAACCAGGTGTTCGGGCCGGGGCGGTTGGGGAGTACGGACGTGCACCGACCGGGCACGAACCAGGGTGAGGGGGAACGGTCGATGGCCGACAGGGATCCGCACGTTCCGGCACAGACCGACGGCGCCGCGGCCGACCCCGGCGCATGGCGCATCTACCGAGGCACGGCGAGGCCCCGCGGCAAGGAGCCGGTGTCGCGCGAGTTACCCCCGCCCCCGCCCTGGCGCCGCTTCACCGGCGCACCCCTGATCTCCGATCCGCCCCCGGGCGACGAGGACGAGTTCACCCGCCGCCTCGGCCCGCCGGACGGCCCCGTCGTCCGCAAAGCCTCCGAGCAGGAACTCGATCTCGTCAATGCCGCGCTGTTCCTGCGCAGGCCGCTGATCGTCGCGGGCCCTCCCGGCATCGGGAAGTCGAGCCTCGCCCACTGCATCAGCCGGGAACTCTCCCTCGGCCGCGTCCTGCGCTGGTCGATCACCAGCCGCAGCACCCTCAAAGAGGGCCTCTACGCCTACGACGCCATCGGCAGAGTGCAGGAAGCGGCCACCCGCGGCGCCCTGCGCGGCTCCGAGCCCGGCTCCGCCGGCGATCCGGCCCTCGACCCGGACGGCCTGAACAACCTCGGGGACTACGTCCAGCTCGGCCCGCTGGGCACCGCTCTGCTGCCCCGCACGACCCCGCGCGTCCTGCTCGTCGACGAGTTCGACAAGTCCGACACGGACCTCGCGGGCGACCTGCTGAGCGTCTTCGAAGAGGGCGAGTTCCGCATCCCCGAGCTGGCCCGGGTGCGCTCCCGGCTCCCGGACGCCGAGGTGCACACGGACGACCCGGACGGCACGGCGGTCATCCACCACGGAACGGTGCGCTGCGCCGCGTTCCCCGTCGTCGTGATCACGAGCAACGGCGAGCGCACGCTGCCGCCCGCGCTGCTGCGGCGCTGCCTCTACCTCGATCTCCCCGCGCCCGACGCGGGGCAGCTCGCGGCCATGCTGGCGGCGCAGCTCTCGCAGGACGACGAGGGGCGCACGGCGATGATCCGCGACTTCCTCAGCCACGCGAGGACCGGCGGCTCGCTCGCCGCGGACCAGCTTCTCAACTCGGAGTTCCTGCGCACCACGCCCGCGGGCCCCGACGAGGGGTCCATGAGCACGCTGTTGCACGCGCTGTGGCGACGGCTCGACGAGGTCGGCACTGGATGAACCGGTCGCCCTCCCACGGCGGCGTGGCGGGTGACGGTATCGGGCCGGGTGCCGCATCGCTGGCCGAGGCGTCCCCACAGCCGCACTGGTACGAGGCGGGCGAGGTCCTGTGGCTCGCCGCGCAGCGCTGGCTGCGGCTGAAGGACGCCCGGCGTGACAGGCCACGGCCGGGCCCGCCGGTCGAGCTGCCCGAAGCGCCCGAGGCACAAGGCCCGCGCCCCGAGGACCTGGACACCCCCGTGCCGGGGCTCACGGAGGAACCCGTGGAGCAGCCCGCGCCCCTGACCGGGCCCCCGGCGTGGGACCCGGATCCCGGCGGTCATGTGGACTCGCTCCTCATGAGCCTCGGGAACGGCTTCGCGCTCGACCGCTCGCGGGAGATCGAGAAGGCGCTGCATCCGCTGAAGCGGCGCATCGCCTGCCGGGGCCGGTTCTTCCTGAACGAAGAGGCCACCGCCGAGCTGCACGCCGAGACCGGCATGTGGCTGCCCCAGCTGGAGCCCGGCCAGGAGCGCTGGCTGACCGTGACGCTCCTGGTGGACTCGGGCGACTCGATGCGGCTGTGGTCGCACACCGCGCAGCGCCTCGCCGAGACCCTGCACTGCTCTGGCGCCTTCCGTGACGTACGGACGGTGCGCTGGCAGGAGGACGGCTCGGGCGGCGAGGTCTTCGGCGGCGCCGACGGCCGGCACCTGGTCCTCGTCCTCACCGACCTGCACGCCGACCACTGGGGCGACGGCAGCGCCCGGCGCAGGCTCGCCCGGTGGGCCCGCACGATGCCCGTCGCGATCGTCCATGTGCTGCCCGAGCACGTCTGGGCGAGGGCGGGCACGCAGACCAGCAGCCACATGGTGACCAGCCCGCGCCCCGCGTCCCCCAACAGCACCTGGACCTCCGAGCCCGTGGGCCTGGTCATGCCCACCGCCGATCTCCAGGAGACCGACGCGTCCGACAGGGTCCGGCTGCCCGTGGTGACGCTGACCCCCGAAGGGATCGGCGGTCTCGCCCGCTTCCTCGCGCACGACGGCAAGGGCGGCTACACCGTGCGCTGCCTGGACCGGACACCCGGCGACGAGGCCGCCGTCGCGCGCAGGCCCGCCACCACGCTGCCCGCCGACGTCCAGGTCAAGACCGTGCGGGCCCAGCTCTCCCCCACCGCCTACCACCTGGCACGCCTGTCCGCGGCCGTCCCGCTCAACCTCGACGTGCTGCGCCTGCTCCAGGAGGGGCTGATCCCCGGGGCGCGGAACTGGCACGTGGCGGAGCTGCTCCTGAGCGGGCTGCTGCGGCGCGCGGAGGCCGGGCCGGGCGAGAGTGCCGGGCCGGGCGTCGAGCTCGAATTCGGCGACGGCGTGCGGCGGGAGCTTCTCTCGGACGGGACGCGTGGCGAGACGGCCCGCGCGCTGATGCTCGCCTTGGACCATTTGGCGGTCGCCGTACCGGCGTATGGGGAAGGCGTCGCCCTTCTGCGCGAGCCGGATCGCGCGCGGAGTGTCTCCATGGAAGGTTTACGGCCATGGATTTCGTCTATTCTGCCCGCTTTCGCGGCCATGGCCGGACCACATGCCGCCGCCGCCCGAGAGCTTGAGGCACGCCTCGACGAACCTCCACCTCCGGTGGCCACAACCTCCGGAGAACCCAGTCAGTTAGGCGGTGGGGCCGAGCCCACCGCCCCGCCAGAGACCGGCAACGAAGAAGGGGTCGAAGAAGTGAGCGGCTTGCAGTCCACCCAGGCCGGGTCAAGGGGTGACGCGCTGCAGAAGCCGCCCCCCGTCTGGGGCAACGTCCCTCCCCGAAACCGTGCCTTCACCGGCCGCGTCCAGCTCCTGGACGACCTGCACCGCAGGCTCCAGGAAGGAACCACGGCGGTGCTCCCCGAGGCGCTCCAGGGCATGGGCGGCGTCGGGAAGTCCCAGCTCGCGGTCGAGTACGTGTACCGGCATCTGCACGAGTACCAGATCGTGTGGTGGATCCCCGCGGAACAGCCGCAGCAGATCCGGCAGTTCCTCGTGCAGCTGGCCAACCGGCTCGGTCTGAACGTCGGCAGCGGCGAGGCGAACACAGCGGTGCCGGCCGTCATCGAGGCCCTGCGCGTCGGCGAACCGTTCAAGAACTGGCTCCTCATCTTCGACAACGCGGAAGACCCGGAATCCGTGCGGGAGTTCTTCCCGACCAACGGACCGGGCCGCATCCTCGTCACCTCACGGAACTCGCAGTGGGCCTCGTCGGCGCGTCCCCTGGAGGTCGACGTGTTCACCCGCGAGGAAAGCCGTTCGCTGCTCCAGCTGAGAGCACCGAACCTGGACGACACGACCGCGGACCGGCTCGCCGAGACCCTGGGCGACCTGCCGCTCGGCATCGAGCAGGCCGCCGTATGGCTGGCCGAGACGGGCATGCCCGCGGACGAGTACCTGCGCATGTTCGAGCAGCAGGCCAACGAGCTGATGGTCAGCGACCCGCCGGTGGACTATCCGCTGTCCGTCGCCGCCGCCTGGAACGTGTCCCTGGACCGGCTGCGCAAGAACCACCCCGCGGCCCTTCAACTCCTGCAGATGTGCGCCTTCTTCGCTCCCGAGCCGATCTCCCGGCGCCTGCTCACCGGCGTCCGCGACGCCCCCGTGCCCCCGGAGCTCAGCGCGGCGCTCAGCGACCCGATCCGGCTCGGCCGCGCCATCCGCGAGATCAACCGCTACGCGCTGGCGCGCATCAACCACAACACCAACACCATCCAGCTGCACCGCCTGGTCCAGCGCGTCCTCATCAACCAGATGGCGGAGCCGCTGAAGTCACAGATGCGCGCCGGCGCCCACCGGCTGCTCGCCAAGGACGACTCCGGCGAGCCCGCCGCGTCCCACCGGTGGCAGCAGTACGGGGACCTGCTGCCGCACGTCCTCAACAGCAGGGCCGTCGAGTCGACGGACCCGTGGGTACGGCAACTCGTCCTGAACGAGATCCAGTACATGTACTACTGGGGCGACCACCAGGGCTCCCTCGACCTGGCCAGGGAGACGTACGAGACGTGGCGCGCGGCCGACGGGGACAAGGCCGAACACGTACTCACCGCGGCCCGGATCTACACGAACTCCCTGCGCATCCTGGGCCGCTACTCGGAGGCGTACGAACTCGACCAGCGGACGCTGGCGGGGATGACCGAGGTCCTCGGCCCCGAGCACGAGTCGACGATCGACATCACCAGCATGCTCGCCTGGGACCTGCGGCTGCGCGGCGACTTCCAGGCGGCGCTCGAACTCGACAGGCACGCCTTCGAGACCTGCGAACGCCTCTTCGGACCCAACGACCCGTCGACCCTCCTCGCCGCCCACCGGCACGGGCTGAACCTGCGGTTCATCGGGCACTTCCGGGCGGCTCTCGCGCTCGACCGCATGACGCACAGCCGCAAGGTCGCGGAGCTCGGCGAGAACGCGGTGTCGACGCTGTCGACCATGGCGTCGGTGACGTTCGACCTCCAGGAGGGCGGCGAGTTCCTGGCGGCCCGCGACCAGGCGCGCGACGTCGAGGAGCGCTTTCGCAACACCGTCGGCGACACCCACCCGGACACGATCTCCGCGATCCGCATCCTGTCGGTGGCCGAACGGCGGGCGGGAAAGCACGGCCGGGCCCTCGAACTCTCCGGCCGGGCCCTCGCCATGTTCCGCACCCGCTACGGCAACCTGTACCCGCAGACGGTGAACGCGCTGGTCGCGCACTCCATCGACGTACGGCACAGCGGCGACCTCGACCGGGCGCTCGAACTCGGGCAGGAGGGGTACGAGGGCTACGAGGCACTGCTCGGTCCGCGGCATCCGCACTCCGTCGCGGCACGCGTCAACCACGCGATCTGTCTGCGCCTGGCCGGACGGACCGAGGAGGCTCGCACGAGCAACGTGGACTCGAGGGAGAAGCTGATCGAGCTGATCGGCGAGGACCACCCCAACACCCTTGCCTGCACCGCGAATCTCGTCGCCGACCTGTTCGAACTCGGCGAGATGCAGGCGTCGGTGGAGCTCGCCACAAGGGCGCTCGACCTGTGCCGCACCAACCTCGGCGAGGACCACCCGATCACCCTCGCCAAGGCCCTCAACCTGTCGCTCGGGCTCCGGCAGCTGCGGCGTGACAACGAGGCCGACGCGTTGTACGCCGACACGGCCGAGCGCTACGGACGCACCCTCGGCGAGGACCACCCGGCGACCACGGCGGCCGCGGAGGGCAAGCCCGCGAACTGCGACATCGACCCGCTGCTGATGTGACACCGCCGAGGTGACATCGGCCGTATCGGTCCGACCCCGTCCGGGACCTGTCCGGGGCGGGGTCAGTGCTGTGGCAGGTCCGTCGCGGGCTGTGCGGTGAGCCCGGGGATCCGCGCCGTCCAGCGGGCCAGGTCGAGCGGATCGGGCGTCCGCCCGCCACGGGCCAGCTCCTCCAGGGCGAGCGCCCGCACCAGTTCGGGCCGGTGCAGCAGGGCCGTGGCCGGTGCGCCCTCGCCGGACGCCTCCAGGGCGAGACCGAGGCCGACCCAGGCCGGACGCGTTCCGGGGGCGCCGTTCAGCACGGCGCGGTAGCGGTCCACCGCGCGCGCCGCGTTCGCCGGCCCGCCGCGCAGGAGGCACATGTCCGCTTCGAGGAGTTCCGGGGACCGTTCCCGGCCGGACAGGCGCGCGCGGGTGTCCGGGGTGAACGTTCCTTCATCGGCGATGTGCAACCTCCGTAGTTCACAGCGGAGCTCCGGCTGGCGCAGTGGCGAGTCCGCGCGCAGCCGCGACCGCGGGACGGCCGCCTCTTCGCCCGGACCTCCGCCGAGCCGGTGGTCGGCGAGCAACCGGGTCGCGGCCGGGTCGGGCGCGAGGTTGTGGCTGCACCACGTGGACCGCAGATCGGCGAGTTCGGCTTCCGCCGGGGCGAGGGCCTCTGCCGGTACGTCGTCGCCGGCCCACGGGGCGGTCTGGCGTGCCATCTCCGCGACGAAGCGGCGGCCCCACGGGGTGAGCCCGGGCTGGCCGGCCAGCGTGCGCAGGGCGATCGCCACCGCGTCGCGCCACACGGCGAACTCGAAGTGCGCGAGGACGGCACGGTGGCCGGTCAGGGCGTGCCGTTCGGTGCGCCAGAAGTCGGCGACTCCGGTGAACGCGTACGTGCCGTGCAGCAGGCCCCACGGCGGGCGCGGGTCGGTGCGCCACGGGGCGTAGAGCAGCGTGTCCTGCCGCGGTGCGCGCGCCGACCTGTCGACGAGCTGGATCTGATGGCTGAGGCCGTTGAGCACGGAGTGCCGTGACTCGTGGACGAGGGTGACCGCGAAGTCGACGGCGTCGCGGGGCAGCGAGACCAGCGCGCTGCCGAACGCCTCGGCGTACGAGGCGCTGGAGGCGCGGAAGCGGGGCGTGCCCGGCAGGGGCACGAGAGAGTTCAGGACGAGCGGCACCATGCGGGCCGCGTCCGGGTGCCGGGCCCCGAGCAGGCGCGCCGCGTCGTGCAGATGCCGCTGCCAGGTGTCCGACTCCCCGTTCGTGAGCGGGGCCGGGGGCGGCCAGGCGGACCGGAAGTCGCGGTAGGGGTCGGCGTCGTCCAGCAGGACGCCGGGCCCCGGCTCGCGCGCGGTCCAGCTCAGCAGGCGCGCGGGGTGCCAGCCGGGGGCGGGCAGGTGCGGGGCTGCCGGCAGTTCGACGGCGTGCGGGCCGAGCGTGACGCGGGCCGCGCCGCGCCCGTCCGTCTCCAGCGTGGCGACGTCGTGGTCGCCGGGGGCGTCGTCCAGAACGGCGTGCCCGACCGTCGGCAGGATCACCTTGCCCGCCCACGCGGGCACGCGGACGCACGCGGGAAGTCCTGCCCGCAGGGCGGCCGCCGCGGCGAGCGCGTGCGCGTAGCCCGCCTCCCGCCACAAGGGGGGCTCGCCGGGCCGGGGCCCGGCGCCGGTCCGCAGCCGCCCCAGCAGGCGGACCGCCCAGACGCCGACCGGCGGGTGCCCGAGCACGCTCGCCACCGCCCGCGGATCGAGGGCCTCCGCGCGGGCCAGCAGCTCGAACGCGTGCGCCAGCGGGGGCAGCGGTCCCGCGCTGTGTTCCGTCTCGCCTTCCGCGTCGGTCAGGGCCCGCAGCATGAGCATGCGGCGGCTGCGCTCCGCCGCCGCCATCCGGGTCCCGGTGGGTGCGGTGATGCGCCCGGTCGCGATGGCCTCCAGGTCGGCGACCGGCACCTGGTGCCGCGTCAGCACGGCAGGGCAGGCCGGTCGGCCTCATCGGGCAGGTCGCGCGGGGATGCCGGCTCGGGCGGCGCGGGCGGCCCGTGTTCGTGCCGTGGCTCCTGGGGAGCCGTGCCGCCGTGCTGTCGCGGGCTGAAGTACGGACTCCCGTCCCCACCGCCGACGACCTGCCCGACGGCGTCCTCGCTCAGATGCTCGAGCAGCGCGTGCTGCGCTTCCGCCACGAGCGGGTCCCTCAGTGCCATGGCCTCCTTGAGGCCCCAACGGCTGAGATCGACAAGTCCGGTCTCGATGTCAGTCGTAGAAGTCCTCACGTCAAACTTCCCCCTGTCGGCTCCCGCTCGCGGCCCCGCGGCGCAGACCCACCTCCTTCCCATAGTGGCCCGTGGTCAGCCGCGCCGAAAGGGGCTCCGGTGGCCATCAAGGCTTGAATTGTTCGATTCATGGCCGGGGGAGGCGGCATCCGGTGCCGCGACACACCGTTGACAGCACACTCAACTGGCGTGCCCCGTGGGGCAATTGATGCGGCCCGCACACGCGCGTCCCCGGCCCGGCCGCGGACGCGCGGTCCCTCTCGTCCTCGGGGCGCGGTTCCTGACGATCCGACAAGGGCGTACCGGCGGCTCCTGTCACGCAGCCGCGCCGACCGTCCCCCATCCGTACCCGTGCGGACCCTCCCGGCTCGCGCGCCCCTCGAGGTGCCCGCAGGGTGCGGAGATGTGACCCAGCAGCAACTCGACCCGGCCCCCGCCACAGTCCCCGTCGCGGAGCCCGGCGCCGAACCACGTTCCCGCTCGGCCCGGCTCAGGGCCGCCGTCCCCCTGCTCACCGTCCTCGGACTGTTCGCCGCTGTCCGGCTCGCCGGTGTCGTCGCGATGACGGTCGCCGCCTCGCTGGCCGGAAAGCGTTCCGGCGCCGCCCTGCTCGGCCGGTCCTGGGACTCGCTCTGGTACCTCAGGATCGCCGCGGACGGCTACGGCCGCTCCGTCCACTACAGACCCGGCATCATCTTCAACGACCTCGCGTTCTTCCCGCTCTACCCCGGCCTGGTCCGCGCGGTGAAAACCGTGCTCCCGCTCAGCGGCGGCGCCACGGGGATGCTCATCGCCTGGACCGCGTCCCTGGCCGCGGCGGCCGGGATCTACGCGATCGGGGTGCGCCTGCACTCGCGGCCCGTCGCCGTCTTCCTGGTCCTGCTGTGGGGGCTGCTGCCGCACTCCGTGATCCTCACGATGGCGTACACCGAGCCGCTGCTCACCGCCTTCGCCGCCTGGTCCCTGTACGCGGTCCTGACCGGCCGGTGGATCTGGGCGGGCACGCTCGCCTCGCTGGCCGGGGTGTCCCGCCCGAACGGCTTCGCGGTCGCCGCCGCGGTCCTCGTCACGGCGGCGTACGAGGTGATCCGCAAGCGCGGCAGAAACGTTTCCCACAGGCTGTGGACAGGTGTCGCGATCGCCCCGCTCGGCTGGACCGGCTACGTCCTGTGGGTCGGCTTCCGAAGAGGCGATCCGCTCGGCGGTTACTTCGCCGTGCAGCGGGACTGGGGCTCGCGCTTCGACTTCGGCGTCGGCGCGCTGCGCGTCGTACGGCATCTGCTGCTCCGGGGCGACCGCTTCGTCTTCCCCGTGACACTCTTCATCGTCGCCGCCGCGGTGCTGCTGTTCGCGCTGCTCATCGCCGAGCGGGCGGCCCCGCTGCCGCTCATCGTCTACAGCGGCGTACTCCTGCTCGTCGCGCTCGGCGGCGCCGGCTTCTTCCCGTCCAAGCCGCGCTTCCTGCTGCCCGCGTTCCCGCTGCTGCTGCCGCTGGCCCTCGCGCTGGCGCGAACGGCGAGAGCCCGGCCGCGCAGCGCCCTCCTGGTGATGGGCGCCCTGGCCGGGCTCTCACTTGCGTACGGGACGTATCTGGTCGCGTTCGCGCACAGGCCCCTGTGATCGGTCGCTGACGTGCCTACTCGTCGTCGGAGGGCTTCTCGTCGTCGGCGGCGGAGTCCACGGCCTGCTCCAGGCCGAGCTGCTCGACCAGCCAGCGGTCGAACTCGATGGCGGCGCGCACCCAGCTGACCGTCGACGACACGAAGTGCTCCAGGCTCACACCCGTGCCGATGAGCATCTGCGCCTCACCGATGAGGCGGACCGTGCCGTCGTCGTGGGTGTGGCTGTAGACCTTGGGCCACAGCGTGCGGCGGTTCCAGTCGTCGATGGTCTCGAGGAGCGCCGGCTTGGTCTCGAGGTCGTGCGGGCGGTCGTAGAACGTCCGCACCGAGAAGACCTGCTGGTCGTCCTCGCCGCGGAACATGAAGTACGTGCGGAACTCCTCCCACGGAGCCGCGAGGTCACCCTCTTCGTCGAGGACGTACTTGAGCTCCATCTGCTCGAGGAGCTGCTTGACGAGGTCCTGATCGGGGACGACGGGGCCCGCCGGTCCTGAGCCCTGCGGCTGCTGGGGCTGTCCCCCGAAATTCGGAATCGAGGACGGGTCGATGCTCACGTGCTTGGTCCCTTCGTACGGATTCCGCCATCCTCCCCCATGCCGGGTGGGAAGTGACAACCCCCAACCGGTTGGATCGGAGCGAGTTCTCCACCGGCGCGACCGGATCACCCCCGCGGAGCAGCGGCCCTGCCGCCCGTCCTTGCGAGCGGCAGGGCCCCGAGCCGGTCCGGCATCGGTGTCCGGGTCTCCTCTACAGCGTCTTTCCGGTGGCCGGGCCCACGATCAGGCCGTCGCCGAAGGCGTCCACGCGGACCGTGTCGCCGTCGTTGACCTCGCCGGAGAGGATCTCCTTCGCGAGCCGGTCGCCGATCGCGGTCTGCACGAGCCGGCGCAGCGGACGGGCGCCGTACGCGGGGTCGTTGCCCTCGTCGGCGAGCCAGGCCAGGGCCGCGTCCGACACGTCCAGGGTCAGCCGGCGCTCGGCGAGCCGCTTCGCGAGCCGGCCGATCTGCAGCTTCGCGATCCGCTCCAGCTCCTCCTTGTTCAGCGCGGAGAAGACGACGAGGTCGTCGAGCCGGTTGAGGAACTCGGGCTTGAACGACGCCCGTACGACCTCCAGGACCTGCTGCTTCTTCTGCTCCTCACTCGTGGTCGGCTCCACCAGGCTGTGTCCGCTCAAGAACTGGCTGCCGAGGTTCGAGGTGAGGACGAGGATCGTGTTGCGGAAGTCGACCGTGCGGCCCTGACCGTCCGTGAGACGGCCGTCGTCGAGCACCTGGAGCAGGACGTCGAAGACCTCCGGGTGGGCCTTCTCGACCTCGTCGAGCAGGACGACGCTGTACGGGCGCCTGCGCACCGCCTCGGTGAGCTGACCGCCCTCCTCGTACCCGACGTAGCCGGGAGGGGCGCCGACGAGACGCGCCACGGAGTGCTTCTCGCCGTACTCGCTCATGTCGATGCGGACCATGGCCCGCTCGTCGTCGAACAGGAAGTCGGCGAGCGCCTTGGCCAGTTCGGTCTTGCCGACACCGGTCGGGCCGAGGAACAGGAAGGATCCGGTCGGCCGGTCGGGGTCGGCGATCCCGGCGCGGGTGCGGCGCACGGCGTCGGACACCGCCCGTACGGCCTCGGTCTGCCCGATCAGGCGCTTGCCGAGTTCGTCCTCCATGCGCAGCAGCTTCTGCGTCTCGCCCTCCATGAGCCGCCCGGCCGGGATGCCGGTCCAGGCCGCCACCACGTCCGCGATGTCGTCCGGGCCGACCTCGTCCTTGACCATCGTGTCGGCCTTGGACGCCTCCTCCTCTTCCTCCGTGGCGGCCTCCAAGTCCCTTTCCAGGGTGGGGATCTCGCCGTACAGGAGCTTGGAGGCGGTGTCGAAGTCGCCGTCACGCTGGGCGCGTTCGGCCTGGCCGCGCAGCTCGTCGAGCTTCTCCTTCAGTTCACCGACGCGGTTGAGGGACTGCTTCTCCTTCTCCCAGCGGGCGGTGAGGCCGCGCAGCTCCTCCTCCTTGTCGGCGAGGTCGCGCCGCAGCTTCTCCAGGCGCTGCCTGCTGGCCGGATCCGTCTCCTTGGAGAGGGCCAGCTCCTCCATCCTCAGCCGGTCGACGACGCGCTGGAGCTCGTCGATCTCGACGGGCGAGGAGTCGATCTCCATGCGCAGCCGGGACGCGGCCTCGTCCACGAGGTCGATGGCCTTGTCCGGCAGGAAGCGGGAGGTGATGTACCGGTCGGAGAGCGACGCGGCGGCGACGAGCGCGCTGTCGGCGATCTGGACCTTGTGGTGGGCCTCGTACCGGCCCTTGAGCCCGCGCAGGATCGCGATCGAGTCCTCGACGGTCGGCTCGGCGACCAGCACCTGCTGGAAGCGGCGTTCCAGGGCCGGGTCCTTCTCGATCCGCTCGCGGTACTCGTCGAGCGTGGTCGCGCCGACCATGCGCAGCTCGCCGCGCGCGAGCATCGGCTTCAGCATGTTGCCCGCGTCCATGGCCGAGTCGCCGCCCGCGCCGGCCCCCACGACCGTGTGCAGCTCGTCGATGAACGTGATGACCTGCCCCTCGCTCTCCTTGATCTCGGAGAGGACGGTCTTGAGGCGCTCCTCGAACTCGCCGCGGTACTTCGCGCCGGCGACCATCGCGCCCAGATCCAGCGAGACGAGCCGCTTGTTCCTGAGCGACTCCGGCACGTCCCCCTTCACGATGCGCTGGGCGAGACCCTCGACGACCGCGGTCTTGCCGACGCCGGGCTCGCCGATCAGGACCGGGTTGTTCTTCGTACGGCGGGACAGCACCTGCACCACACGCCGGATCTCGTGATCGCGCCCGATGACGGGGTCGAGCCTGCCCTCGCGCGCGGCGGCGGTGAGGTCGGTGCCGAACTTCTCCAGGGCCTTGTACTGGCCCTCGGGGTCGGGTGTGGTCACCCGGCGCCCTCCCCTGCTCTTCTCGAAGGCGGCGAGCAGCTTCTTGGCGCTCGCCCCCTGTTCCGTCAGTACGTCGGCGACAGTGCCGCCCTTCGCGGCGATGCCGATGAGCAGATGCTCGGTGGAGAGGTACTCGTCCCCGAGCTCCTTGGCGCGCTGCTCCGCGTCGGCGATGACCGCCAGCAGGTCCCGGTTGGGTCCGGGCGGCGCGACGGTCGAGCCGGTCACGCTGGGCAGGGCGCCGAGGATGCGCTCGGCCCCGGACCGCACGGCGGCCTGATCGGCCTCCACGGCCGTCAGCAGGTCCGTGATGTTCTCGTTCTCCTGGCCCTCGAGGAGGGCCAGGAGCAGATGCGCGGGGGTCAGATCCGCGTGCCCCGCGGACACGGCCCGACTGCTGGCCGCGTTGATCGCGTCCCGGCTCCGGTTCGTCAGCTCGGCGTCCACGTGCCCACTCTCCTCCTTGCGTCTGCCTCTCCAGCACACTGACCCTGTCAGCATACACAAAGTTGAGTCGATTCCACTCAAGGGTGGGAGCTGGGTGTCCCGAGGCGGGATATGTCCTGGAACGGGGATATCTTCCGGAGCATGGCCAAGCGGAACGATCCCCTGAACCCCGACCCGACCTTCCTCGGCTTCTGGCGGGAACGGCACCTGTGCACGCTGACGACGCTGCGCCCCGACGGCACCCCGCACGTGGTGCCGGTCGGCGTCACGTACGACCCCGAGGCAGGTCTCGCGCGGGTGATCGCGAACAAGTCGAGCGCGAAGGTGGCGCACGTGCTCGCGGGGTCCGGGGCGCAGGAGGGCGGGGCCCGGGTCGCGGTCTGCCAGGTCGACGGCCGGCGCTGGGCGACCCTCGAAGGGCTCGCGCTGGTCCGCACGGAACCGGACCGCGTCGCGGAGGCGGTACGCCGGTACGCGGAGCGCTACGAGCGCATGCCCGCGCCGAACCCGGACCGCGTCGCCATCGAGATCACGCTGACGCGGGCGACGGGCAACGGGTCCCCGTCGTGACAGCCGCGCAAAGCTGCAGCGGCGCCACCGTGTTCAGGTCCACGGTGGCGCCGCTGCGGGGGGAAGCACCTGCGCGATCTACAACGACGGGGGAATCGCGTCAGGCACTGCGGGGGGTGGCTGAGGTGGTACGCGGAACTTCCGGTCCCGCCTCCCCGACCAGCTGGTGGTCACGCTGGTCGAGGTTGACGAAGACCATTCCGTATCTGATGGCACACCGCACGGGCTGCGGGGCGCCCCGAGGGCGGCGAAGACACCGGTAGGCCCGGATCTCCTCGTCGTCGAACTCGTCCCGCACGACGACGATCGGCTCGCCGAACAGGGTGACCATCAACGAATCGCCGCGATGGGGAATCGCCGTGGCGAGGTCGATGAAATGCCACCCGGACCGGTAGGCCGTCGCCATCTCACGGCGAAAGGTTCTGTCGTCGGGCGGAGTGGTCATGCGGCCGCGTCCACGGGAGCGACACTCCAGGAAAGGTCCGGAGGCGCGATGTTCTTGGCGGCGGACACGTGAGTGGCGGGTGTGCCACTCCAGGAGAGGTCCTGGGTGCTGAGCACACCGAAAGCCAAACCGGCGGAGAAGGCAACAGCCATCACCGAGCGAAGCATTCTCTTGCACATAGTGGGCTTCGTCCTCACTTCCATGGCTTCTCTCCCCCGACTCACTAGACGATGGCTCATTCGGCCATCCAAACACCACAGGATCGATGCATCATGTTCCTGCACGTTCAGGACCCTGGGGGGTGGATCTATGACCACGGATGACACATATCGGACACATCCTCATGCCACGACTGAACTGTGCGACGAGGGCAGGCGGTTGTACGCCAGCGCTCTGCGTTCCGGACGCATCGCCCGAAGCGAAGCGACGGCCGCTCCCTGCCTGATGGATTTCGCCCTTCTCCACCCAGACCCGGATGACGCCGGCTGGCTCCGACCGGTTCCCCCCGCCGCCGCCCTGGCCCAGCGCCTCCACCCCATCGAACGGGAAATCCAGGAGCGAAGAAGCCTGGCGGTCGAACTGACCGATTACTTCGAGCCATTCATGGCCATCAGTGCGCAGGATCTGCCCACCACGCACGCCGTCACCGTGCTCGAAGGAATCAACCGGATCAATTCGGCCATCGAACTCGCCATCGCCGAGTGCCAGTCCGAGATCCTCACGGTCCAGCCCGGCGGCGGGCGCAGCGAGCACTCCCTGACGGAGGCACTCGAGCGGGGCCGGGCGGTCATCGCGCGCGGCATCACCATGCGCACGCTCTACCAGCACACGGCCCGGCACAGCCAGGGAACTCTCGTGTACGCCGAGCACATGGCCAAGGGCAACGTGGAGATACGCACCCTCGAGGAACTCATAGAGCGGCTGATGGTCTTCGACCGGACCGTCGCGTTCATACCGGTCCCCGGCGACCATCCGGTCGCCCTGGAACTGCGCCATCCGGGCCTCGTCGAATACCTGGCCAAGGTCTTCGAGCAACTGTGGCGCCGCGCGGTCCCCCTCCTGGAGGAGACCCCCTACGCACCCCCGACCGACGGCATCACCGGGGTCCAGCGGTCGATCGCCAAGCTGCTGATCGAAGGCCACGTGGACGAGGCGATCGCCCGCCGCCTGGGCATGAACGTGCGTACCTGCAGAGCCCACATCGCCAAGCTCGCGGCCGCGCTCGGCAGCGGAAGCCGCGCACAACTCGGCTTTCTCATAGCGCAGTCCGGAATCCTCGACCAGGATCACTGAATGTCGACCGAGGAGAGCCACACGTGACCGCCGAGGCCCACACTCACGGAGCCGAGGAGTTGTGCGCCGCCGGCACGGCGCTCTACTCCCGGGCCCTGCGCGAGGGCCGCGTCAAGGACGAGGACGCCGCGGCCGTGCCGTGCCTCCTGGACTTCGGGCTGCTGCGCGCGGATCCGGACGACCCCCGCTGGCAGCGCCCCGTGCCGCCCTCCGTGGCCCTGCCGGGACTGCTGGGGGGTATCGAGGACGAGATCGCGCACCAGCGGCACCGAGAGGCGAAACTGGCCAAGGCGTTCGCACCGCTCATGGCGCTCGACGCCGAGCGGGCGTCCTTCCAGAACTCGCCGATGATCCATGTGCTGTTGGGGTCCCAGCGGATCAACGACGCCATCGGCGAGGCCAGCGCGGTCGCCACCCAGGAGCTCCTCACGATCCAGCCCGGGGGCGGGCGCCCGCCGGCGGGCCTCGCCGCGGCCCGGCCGATCGAGCAGGAACTCCTGGCCCGGGGATGCCGGATGCGGACCCTCTACCAGCACACCTCGCGGCATTCCCCCGCCGTGCTGGCCCACTACGAACAGCTGCGCGGCGACGTGGCGGTCCGCACCCTCGACGAGGTCACCGAGCGCCTCGTCCTGCTCGACCGGACCGTCGCGTTCATCCCGGCCAACACGGACCGCACCGTGGCCCTGGAGATACGCCACCCCGCCCTCATCTCCTACCTCATGACGACGTTCGAGCGGCTGTGGCGGCTGGCCACGCCCATGTTCCCCGTCGCCGCGCAGCAGCCCCCGGCGAAGGACGGCGTCACCTCCCGCCAGCTCACCATCGCCGCCCTCCTCATCGAGGGCCACACGGACGCCGTCATCGCCGAACGCCTCGGCATGAACATCCGCACCGTCCGCGTCCACATCGCCAAGCTCGCCAGCACGCTCGGCAGCGACAGCCGGGCCCAACTGGGCTACCTCATCGGCCAGTCCGGGATGCTGGAACAGGACCGCTGACCTCCGCGAAAGGATCCGGCAGCCCGCGAACGGGCGAAGAGGATCTCCGGTACGCCACCCCTCGTCGCCCTCGCGCGCGACATCACGTCCGTCGCGCCCGGTGGCACGGTCACGGCCGAGTTCACGATCTCCGGCAGCTGACCCGGCACGGCGCCCCGGACCGCGGGGCGCCGTGGCGTCCGCCGGCCTACTTCAGCCCGATCCGCGCACAGTCCGCCGCGTACTTCGCCGTGCAGATGTCCCCGACCTTGTAGATCCCGTCCTTGACCACCGTCGACTTGATGTTGCTCTGGGTCATCGGGACGACCTGGACCAGGAGCGAGGGGACATTGGGGGTGGTGGGGCTGTCGACGCGGTCCTTCGCGAGCGCGTCGAACTCGATGCCACGCTGCTGCGCGATGAGGACCGCCATCTGCGCGGCGGCGGAGGCCTCTTCGGGGTACGGCTTGTAGACCGTCATGTACTGGTCGCCCGTCACGATGCGCTGGACGGCGGCGAGTTCGGCGTCCTGGCCGGTCACCGGCGGCAGGTGCGTGACACCGGCGGCCTTGAGAGCGGTGATGATGCCGCCCGCCATGCCGTCGTTCGCGGAGTAGACACCGGCGATGTTCTGCGCGCCGACGGCCTGGATGGCGGTCACCATGTTGGCCCGCGCGTTCTCCGGCTTCCAGTCCTTGGTGTCGTACGACTTCGAGATCGTCACCTGGTCCTTGAGCTCGGCCAGGGCGCCGTCCTTGTAGAGCGCGGCGTTCGGGTCGGTGACCGAGCCGTTCATCATGACGATCCGGCTGTTCTTGGACGCCTTGCTGCCCAGGGCCTTGAGGAGCGCCATGCCCTGCACATGGCCGACCTGGTCGCTGTCGAACGACACGTAGCCGTCGACGGGGCCCTCGGCCAGGCGGTCGTAGGCGATGACGGGAATGCCCGCGTCCTTGGCCTTCTTGACCGATCCCTTGATCGACTTGGAGTCGACGGCGTCCAGGATCAGTACGTCGACCCGGTCGGCGACCATCTGGTCGACCTGTCTCTCCTGGCGCTTCGCGTTCTGTTCCGCGTTGGCGTAGAGGACCTTGCCCTTGCCGCTGGTGAGGTCCTCGACTTCCTTCTTGATGTGCGGATAGTCGAACTTCTCGTAGCGCGCGGTCTCCTTCTCCGGCATGAGGACGCCGATCTTCAGGTCCTGGTTCTGCCGGGCGGACGCCTTGCCCGCCGCGTCGCTGTCCGGCTCGAGCCAGCTGCTCCCGCACCCGGTGAGGGCCACTGCCATGGCGGACGCCACGCCGACGAGGGCGGCGCGCTTCGTACGCGGATTCACTTTCCATACCTCCCTGAAGTGACCGCGTCGTTGCGGCCGAGGTGGCTGGAAGCCAACTCGGCCTGAATCGCAGCGTCAAGAGGTGAATCCGTAACGACTCGTGATCAGGCCCGTGCGTTCCGGAGGTGAAGTCGCCCGTACTCGAGGTAACCCCAGTAGCCGCACCAGTCACGGCCCCCTCACCCCTCCCGCACCGGTCCATCCGGTGAGCAAACTCACTGTTCGAACACATGACCTCCTTGCCGTCTTCACCAGCTCTGACCAGCCCGTGCGCACCCGAAGACGTGCGTGAAGGCGGCTGTGAAGGCGACACGAAAGGGGCCGGGAGGTTCTCACCTCCCGGCCCCTTTCACACCGGCTTCACGCCCGCTCGCCCGGGCTACTCGGACGACCGCTTGGGCCGCCACACGACCAGCGCGCTCGTCTGCTGGACCTCCTGGTACGGGACCAGGTCCCGCCGGTAGGAGGCGTGGACGGCCGCCTCGCGCTGCTGCATCGCCGCCGCAGCGCCCTCGACGGCCGTCGAGAGTTCCGCGACCCGCTGCTGAAGCGCCGCGACCTGGTTCTCCAGTTCGATGATGCGCTTGATGCCCGCGAGGTTGATGCCCTCGTCCTGCGACAGCTGCTGCACCTGACGGAGCAGTTCGATGTCGCGGGCCGAATAGCGCCGGCCGCGCCCGGCCGTGCGGTCCGGGGAGACCAGGCCTAGACGGTCGTACTGGCGCAGGGTCTGCGGATGCAGCCCGCTGAGCTGGGCGGCCACCGAGATGACATAGACCGGAGTCTCGTCGGTCAGCTCATAGGCCCTGCCAACAAAGGAACTCTGTCGTCGACGGCCGTCCATACGCTCATGCTCCCTTCGCGGCCTGGAACAGTTCTGCCCGCGGATCGCTGTCCGCAGTCGCCTTTCGGTACGCCTCGAGGGCGTCCTTCGCAGCGTCGGTCAGATCCGTGGGGACCGAGACCTCCACCGTGACGAGCAGATCGCCACGGGTGCCGTCCTTACGGACAGCGCCCTTGCCACGGGCCCGCATCGTCCGCCCGTTCGGCGTGCCCGGGGGCAGCTTGAGCGTGACCGGGGGCCCGCCGAGCGTGGGGACCTTGACCTCGCCCCCGAGCGCGGCCTCCGGATAGCTGACCGGCACCGTGACCGTGAGGTTGTCGCCCTTGCGGCCGAAGACCGGATGGGAGTCCACGTGCACGACCACGTACAGGTCGCCCGCGGGACCGCCGCGTTCGCCCGGCGCACCCTTGCCGCGAAGCCGGATGCGCTGGTTGTCCGAGACGCCGGCCGGGATGCGGACCTGCATCGTCCGGGAGGACTTCGCACGGCCCGAACCCTTGCAGACCTCACAGGGTGTCTCCGCGATCAGGCCGCGGCCCTTGCAGTCCACGCACGGGTCGGTCAGCGAGAACCCGCCACCACCGCCGCGCGAGACCTGGCCCGTGCCGACGCAGGTCGGGCACACGCGCGGTGTGCCGTTCTTGTCGCCGGTGCCGGAGCAGGCCTTGCAGGGCGCCTGCGACGACATGCGCAGCGGCACCGTCGCCCCGTCGACCGCCTCGGTGAAACTGAGGGTGACCTCGGACTCGATGTCCTGGCCGCGGCGCGGCTGCGTGCGCGTGCCGGTGCCCGCGCCGCCCCGGTTGAACAGGCCGCCGAAGACGTCCCCGAGTCCGCCGCCGAACCCGCCGGCACCCCCTGCCGTACCGCCCTGGGGGCCGCCTCCGAAGAGGTCGCCCAGGTCGAAGTTGAAGGTGCCGCCGCCCGGCCCGCCCGGCCCCGGACGGAATCCGCCGTTGCCGAACAGGGCGCGCGCCTCGTCGTACTCCTTGCGCTTCTTGGGGTCGCCGAGGACGTCGTTCGCCTCGGAGATCTCCTTGAAGCGCTCCTCCGCCTTGAGGTTGCCCTTGTTGGCGTCGGGGTGGTTCTCACGGGCGAGCTTGCGGTACGCCTTCTTGATCTCGGCGTCGGTGGCGTCCTTGGGGACGCCGAGGACCTTGTAGTAGTCCTTCTCGATGAAGTCCTTCGTGCTCATCCTCGACGTCCCTCCTCTCGCTGTTCACTGACGTCAGCCCTCGTCCGGGCCACCGCTCTCCTTGTCGTCGGCGGCAGCCGATTCCCCGCCCTTGGAGGACTCGCCCTTGGCCGGCTGGGCCCCGGGCTGCGGCTCGGCCACCGCCACCCGCGCGGGGCGGATGGTGCGCTCGCCGATCCGGTAGCCCGGCTGCAGGATCGCGACGCAGGTCGTCTCGGTGACGTCCGGCGCGTACGAGTGCATCAGGGCCTCGTGGATCGTCGGGTCGAAGGGCTCGCCCTCCTTGCCGAACTGCTGGAGCCCCATCTTGGCGGCGACCGTCTCGAGCGACTCGGCGACCGACTTGAAGCCGCCGACCAGCTCTCCGTGCTCACGGGCACGGCCGATGTCGTCGAGTACGGGCAGGAGCTCGGTCAGGAGGCCCGCGACCGCGATCTCCTTGACCGTGACCCGGTCCCGCTCCACCCGGCGACGGTAGTTCTGGTACTCGGCCTGGAGCCGCTGGAGGTCCGCGGTGCGCTCACCGAGCGCCATGCGTACCTGGTCCAGCTGGGCCGTCAGGCCTACGTTCTGAACCGCCGAAGCGGCTCCTGCCGATGCTGCTGCGTCCCCGGCCGGGGCCGCCCCCTCGCCCTTGTCGGGCGAGGGAGCGGCCTTCGGCTCGGCGTCGTCGGGGGTGGCGCCGGAGGGGACGTCAGGCTCGTCGCTCTCGCTGAAGCCCGGGGTCTCCTCCGTCACGCGGCACCGTCCTTGCGGTCCTCGTCGACGATCTCGGCGTCGACGACGTCGTCGTCAGCAGCCTTCTGTCCGTCGCCCGGGGCTCCGGCCTCGGGACCGCCCGCGGCCTGCGCGCCCTGGGCGTCGGCGTACATGGCCTGGCCCAGCTTCTGCGAGACGGCGGCGACCTTCTCGGTGGCGGTGCGGATCTCGGCCGTGTCCTCGCCCTTGAGCTTCTCCTTCAGCTCGGTGAGCGACTCCTCGACCTCGGTCTTGACCTCGCCGGGGACCTTGTCCTCGTTGTCCTTGAGGAACTTCTCCGTCTGGTAGACGAGCTGCTCGCCCTGGTTACGGGTCTCGGCGGCCTCGCGGCGACGGTGGTCCTCGTCCGCGTACTGCTCGGCCTCCTGGCGCATCCGGTCGACCTCGTCCTTCGGCAGCGAGGAGCCGCCGGTGACGGTCATCTTCTGCTCCTTGCCCGTGCCCAGGTCCTTCGCGGTCACGTGCATGATGCCGTTGGCGTCGATGTCGAAGGCGACCTCGATCTGCGGGACACCACGCGGGGCCGGCGGCAGACCGGTGAGCTCGAACATCCCGAGCTTCTTGTTGTACGCCGCGATCTCGCGCTCGCCCTGGTAGACCTGGATCTGCACGGACGGCTGGTTGTCCTCGGCCGTCGTGAAGATCTCGGAACGCTTGGTCGGGATCGTGGTGTTGCGCTCGATGAGCTTCGTCATGATCCCTCCCTTGGTCTCGATGCCGAGGGACAGCGGGGTCACGTCGAGGAGCAGGACGTCCTTGACCTCGCCCTTGAGGACACCGGCCTGCAGGGCGGCGCCGATGGCGACGACCTCGTCCGGGTTCACGCCCTTGTTGGCGTCCTGACCGCCGGTCAGCTCCTTGACGAGCTCGGCGACGGCGGGCATACGGGTCGAGCCACCGACGAGAACGACGTGATCGATCTCGGAGAGCTGGATGCCCGCGTCCTTGATGACGTTGTGGAACGGCGTCTTGCAGCGCTCCAGGAGGTCGGACGTGAGCTGCTGGAACTGGGCGCGCGTGAGCTTCTCGTCCAGGTGCAGCGGGCCCTCGGCGGACGCCGTGATGTAGGGCAGGTTGATCGTGGTCTCGGTCGAGGACGAGAGCTCGATCTTCGCCTTCTCGGCGGCCTCGCGCAGGCGCTGGAGCGCCATCTTGTCCTTGGAGAGGTCCACGCCGTGGCCGTTGTTGAACTGCTTGACCAGGTAGTCGACGACGCGCTGGTCCCAGTCGTCACCACCGAGGTGGTTGTCGCCGTTCGTGGCCTTCACCTCGACGACGCCGTCGCCGATCTCGAGGAGCGACACGTCGAAGGTGCCGCCACCGAGGTCGAAGACGAGAATGGTCTGGTCGTCCTTGTCGAGACCGTAGGCCAGGGCGGCGGCCGTCGGCTCGTTGACAATGCGCAGGACGTTCAGACCGGCGATCTCGCCGGCCTCCTTCGTCGCCTGGCGCTCGGAGTCGTTGAAGTACGCCGGGACGGTGATGACCGCGTCCGCGACCTTCTCGCCCAGGTACGCCTCGGCGTCGCGCTTGAGCTTCTGCAGGATGAAGGCGCTCATCTGCTGCGGGTTGAAGCTCTTGCCGTCGATCTCGATCTTCCAGTCAGTGCCCATGTGGCGCTTGACCGAACGGATCGTCCTGTCGACGTTGGTGACCGCCTGGCGCTTCGCGACCTCTCCGACGAGCACCTCACCGTTCTTGGCGAAGGCGACGACGGACGGCGTGGTCCTGGCGCCCTCGGCGTTGGTGATGACGGTGGGCTCGCCGCCTTCGAGAACGCTGACGACGGAGTTAGTCGTGCCCAGGTCGATGCCGACCGCACGTGCCATTTCAATTCCTCCAGCATGACTACTTGAGTGGATCTGGCTCAAGGATGCATGACGACGCCTGTTCGGTCAACAGAGCTGAGTCGAGCCGACTCAACTTTTATACGGCACTTATGGGCAGCCGAAGCATCTGTGCAGGTCACCGACCATGCCGGGACCTTCGCCACTAACCTGCGACGTCCACCACAGCGGTCCGTACGGGCCGGTGACCGCGCCGCCGCGCCCCGTAGACCGGCACCCGCAGCAGCCCGGCGACCGACCCGGCCGCCGCGCCGACCGGCCAGAGCGCGGCCAGCGGACCCAGCGTCCCGTCGTGCAGCAGGAGCGCGGTGACCGCACCGGCCAGCGACGCGACACCGAGTACCACCGCCACGCCCGTCGGGGTGAGGCCGAGCCGGCGGAGCCGGTGGACGATGTGGTCCGCGCCGCTCTGGAGCAGAGGCCGCCCCGCACGCCGCCGCGACACCGCCACCAGGACCGCGTCCGCGGTCACCACGGCCGTCACGGCGAACAGCGAGCCCGCGCCGGGCAGCGCCTCGTGACCCGCGTTCACCAGGACCGCCGCGGACGCCAGGAGAAAGCCCGTGAACAGGGACCCGCAGCCCCCGAGGTGCATCCGCGCGGGGTACCAGTTGTGCATGAGGAACCCGGTGAGCGCCGCCGCGAGCACCCCGAGGAGCGCGGCGAGCGTGCCGAGCCCTCCGGCGGCGGCGCAGGCGCTCAGGCCGAGCGCGGTCACGACGGCGACGGTGCCGAACACCCCGTCCGAGGTGTCGATGAGCCGGCAGGCGTTGGTGACGAAGACGATCCACAGGACGGCCAGCGCGCCGACGAGAAAGCCGAGTTGAGCGCCGTTCACGACGAAGGTGGCCGCCCCCGCCTCGACGACGACGCGGGCCCGCGCCCCCACCGGGCGCACATCGTCGAGGAATCCGAGCGCGGCGACGACCCCGGCCGCGATCAGCAGCGTGAGCGCGCCGGAGCCGAGCGGGGCGAGTCCGGTCGAGGCCCCGACGGCGGTGACGGCGGCCGTCACCGTGGCGACGGCGGCACCTCCCAGGCGCGGCGTTCGCCGTCCCGTGCGGCCGATCCGCCGGACGGTGAATCCGGTGCGCAGGGCGACGGCACGCAGCAGGGCGGTGAGGGCGGAGGCCGCCAGCAGGGCGGTCGCGGCGGCGGCGATCCCGTAGGACACGGCGGACGTCCCGTCAGCTCGGTTTGCGGTATCGGGGTGACACCGGAGGGCCACGCCCGGCCGGAGACCTTCATAAGCTAGTCGCTTATGTCGCAATATGGAGCGAATAACACGATCTGCTTTCACTGTCGACCGAGGGTGGCCTCAGCGACGCAGATCACCGCCCGGCTGGCTACAGTGCGGCCGCACAAGTGGGTACTCTCAGCATGGACTGAAATAAGTTACCGCTTAGTAATCGCTGGATATCCACCCTCGCAGGCCCGAGGAGCCCCCGAATGCAACTCGCCGCGATCATCGTGTCGCTGGTCCTGATCGTGGTCGGCGTCGCACTGTTCGTCCGAGCCATCGCGCAGATCTACCGCTTCATGCGGCTCGGCCAGAACGTCCCCGCCGGCACCCGCACCGACGAACCCGTACAGCGCACCGTGACGGTGGCCAAGGAGTTCCTCGGCCACACCCGGATGAACCGCTGGGGCATCGTCGGTGTGGCGCACTGGTTCGTGGCGGTGGGCTTCTTCTCGCTGCTGCTGACCATCGTGAACGCCATCGGCCAGCTCTTCCAGGCCGACTGGCTGCTCCCGATCATCGGTGAGTGGGCCCCGTACAACGTCTTCGTCGAGTTCCTCGGCACGATGACGGCCCTCGGGATCCTGACGCTGATCGCCATCCGGCAGCTGAACCGGCCGGACCGGCCGGGCCGCAAGTCCCGCTTCGCCGGGTCCAACACCGGCCAGGCGTACTTCGTCGAGGCCGTCATCCTCATCGTCGGCATCTGCATCTTCACGCTGCACGCCCTGGAGGGCGCTCAGCACCACGTGGACTCCTACGAGGCCTCGTTCTTCGTCTCGTACCCGGTCGTCTCCTGGTTCCGCGGCATGGACGTCTCCACGCTGCAGAACCTCACGTACTTCTTCGCCGGGCTGAAGATCGCGACCTCCTTCATCTGGATGATCACGGTCGCCCTGAAGACCGACATGGGTGTCGCGTGGCACCGTTTCCTCGCGTTCCCGAACATCTGGTTCAAGCGTGAGGCGGACGGCGGTACGGCGCTGGGCGCGCTGCAGCCGATGACCAGCGGCGGCAAGGAGATCGACTTCGAGGACCCGGGCGAGGACGACGTCTTCGGTGTCAGCCAGGTCGAGCAGTTCTCCTGGAAGGGCCTGCTGGACTTCTCCACCTGCACCGAGTGCGGGCGCTGCCAGTCGCAGTGCCCGGCGTGGAACACCGGCAAGCCGCTGTCGCCGAAGCTGCTGATCATGTCGCTGCGCGACCACGCGCACGCCAAGGCCCCCTACCTGCTCGCCGGTGGCGGCAAGTCGATGGAGGGCGAGGAGAAGGCGACCGAGGAGCAGCTGAAGGACGTTCCGGCCGCCGCTCTGGCGGAGGCCGAGCGGCCGCTGATCGGCACCCTCGAGGAGAACGGCGTCATCGACCCGGACGTCCTGTGGTCCTGCACCACTTGCGGCGCCTGCGTCGAGCAGTGCCCGGTCGACATCGAGCACATCGACCACATCGTCGACATGCGCCGCTACCAGGTGATGATCGAGTCCGCGTTCCCGTCCGAGGCGGGCACGATGCTCAAGAACCTGGAGAAGAAGGGCAACCCCTGGGGCCTGGCCAAGAAGCAGCGCCTGGAATGGCTCAAGGAACTCGACTTCGAGGTCCCGGTCGTCGGCAAGGACATCGAGGACCTCACCGAGGTCGAATACCTGTACTGGGTCGGCTGCGCCGGCTCGCTGGAGGACCGCGCGAAGAAGACCACCAAGGCCTTCGCGGAGCTGCTGCACATGGCGGGCGTCACGTTCGCGATCATGGGCGGCGACGAGAAGTGCACCGGTGACTCCGCGCGCCGCCTGGGCAACGAGCCGCTGTTCCAGCAGCTCGGCCAGGAGAACGTCATGGCACTGAACATGGCGTTCGGCGAGGAACTCGACGACGACGGCAAGGTCGTCGCCGAGTCCGCCAAGCCGAAGTCCGCGAAGAAGATCGTCGCGACCTGCCCGCACTGCCTCAACACCATCGGCAACGAGTACCCGCAGCTCGGCGGCGACTACGAAGTCATCCACCACACCCAGCTGCTCCAGCACCTCATCGACGAGGGCAAGCTCATCCCCGTCACCCCGGTCGAGGGCCTGATCACCTACCACGACCCGTGCTACCTGGGCCGCCACAACAAGATCTACACGCCCCCGCGGCAGATCATGGACGCCGTCCCGGGCCTGCGCCAGCAGGAGATGCACCGCCACAAGGAACGCGGCTTCTGCTGCGGCGCCGGCGGCGCGCGGATGTGGATGGAGGAGCGGATCGGCAAGCGCATCAACAACGAACGCGTCGACGAGGCGCTGTCGCTCAACCCCGACATCGTCTCCACCGCCTGCCCGTTCTGCCTCGTCATGCTGACCGACTCCGTCAACGGCAAGAAGAACGAAGGCCAGGCCAAGGAGTCCGTCACCGTCGTCGACGTCGCCCAGCTCCTCCTCGACTCCGTGAAGACACCGGTCGACCCGGCCGGTGACACCGAGACCGAGGACGCGCCGGAGCCGGAGCCGGTGAAGTAGCGGTTCCGTAGTTCCGTACCGACGTACGCGAAGGGGCCGGCCGGGGAGACCCGGTCGGCCCCTTCGGCGTTCGCGGGGGGCGTTCACAGGACACAGGAGGGGCGTCCACGGGGCCAGGGGACGCGCTCCGTGACCGAACCGGCAGGACCCGCCCCTACCCCCTCCCTCACCCCGACGGCATCATGAACGGGTCAAGTGGCGCATGAGGCGGGCGGGGTCAGAGGCGATGGTGGGCACACGAGGCGGCCGCAGCGCCGCGATACGCGGGGCCGCGACGGGGTGCACCCTGCTCATGGTCGCCGCCGTCACCGGCTGCGGCGGCGACGACAAGCCCGCCGCCGCGCACCACCCCGTGGCCGTGTCCGGAAAGTCAGCCGCACTCCCCGTCCCGCGCGGCAGCGGCAGCAAGGTGCCGGACGACTTCAACGGCGACGGCGCCCCCGACCTCGTACTCGACGACCTCGTGCACGACGGGCTCGGGGACGACGCCGGGATCGGGGTCGTCTACGGGAAGAAGGGGCACGGACTCGTGCCCGGGGCCCGGCAGTTGCTGCGTCCGACGAAGTACGCGGCGCCCACGAAGGGCGAGACGCCCGCCGCGTTCGACTCCGAGGCGAGCTGCGACCTGGACAAGGACGGCTTCACCGATCTGGTCGTGTCGACGGATCCGCCCTTCGACGGGCAGGGGCAGCCGCCGGTACCGCTGCAGATCCTCTTCGGCGGCCCGGGCGGGCTCACCCACCGGGGCGTGAAACTCGTCGTGCCCGCGCAGGCCCGGTTCGGCAACGACTGGCCCGACCAGCCGGTGTGCGGCGACTTCGACGGGGACGGCTCGCTCGACCTCACGGTGCACGCGAGCGGCGGGCGGCTGAGCTTCCTGCGCGGCCCCTTCACCCGCGAGGGCGCCCCGCGCGCGGCCGGGAAACCGCTGACCGCGCCCGGCAACGTACCCGTGGGCCCCGCCTTCGACGTCGACCGCGACGGGTACGACGACCTGCTCGTGCGCCGTACCTCCGGCGGCTCGTCGCCGTCGCGGATCGTGCGGGGAGGTCCCCAGGGACCGGCCCGTTCCGGCGCCGCGCTGCCGTCCGGCCTCGGCCTCGCCGTCGGCCGTTTCACCCAGGGCGCCGGCGCGGACACCGCACTGCTCACGGCCTCTGGGGTCACCCTCTCCGGGCCGGGCGCCCCCACCCTCAAGGGCGGCGGAACGGCCATCACCGCGGGTGACTTCGACGGGGACGGCGTGGCCGAACTCGTCGTGTCCGGCGGCGCGTCGAAGGCACCGAAGATCCTTCCCGCGAACGGCAGGGCGGCCGTGACCGTCACTCCGGGGGCCCGCGGCACCACCCAGGTCCTCGAAGCGACCGACCTCGACGGCGACGGGCGCGCCGACCTCGTGGTGCGCACGTACCGCGGCGAGAACACGGACACGATCGCCGTGTACCCCGGCGTCGAGGGCGGCCCGCTCCTGGCCGGGAGGCCCCAAGTGACCTTCTCCACCACGGAGTTCTGAGAGCGGGCTGGCGTCCGCCACGTATCCGTGTCCGCCGTTCACCGAGCGGCCACCCGGACACAACCATCCCCACACCTCGCGCGTCACATCCCCGGAACCCCTTCCCCCATTTCCCGGGAGTGCTTCTCGTGCGCATGCGCAAGCTCGTCATCGCCGCAGGTGCCGCCGTCGTCGCGGCGGCCGGACTCACCCTGCCGCTCGCCGGAACCGCCACCGCGGCCACCACGCTCAAGGACGACTTCAACGGCGACGGCTACCGCGACCTGGCCGTCGGCACTCCGGGCGCGAACACCGTCACGGTCACGTTCGGCTCCGCGAGCGGCGTGAGCCCGTCCCGCTCCGTGACCGTCACCCAGGACACGGCCGGAGTGCCCGGAGTCACCGAGCCGGAGGACGAGTTCGGCGAGAACGTCACCTCGGGCGACGTCGACGCCGACGGGTACGCGGACCTGATCGTCGGCGCGCCCGGCGAGCGGGTCACCGGCAACACCACGGGCTCCGTCACCATCGTCTGGGGCGGCCCCAAGGCGTTCAACCGGGGAGCCAAGGTCCTCAACTCACCCACCACCGACACCGAGCGCTTCGGTGAGGCCGCCTCCTTCGCCGACATCGACGACGACGGATCCGCCAACCTCGCCGTGATCAGCTCCGACGGCTGGTGGTACTACGCGGAGAGCGCGGACCCGACCCGCGCCATCGCGCCCGAGGTCGACTTCCTTCCCGAGGGCGTCCGCCTGGAGGGCATGGAGGCGGCCACGTTCCTCTCCAAGGACGGCTACACGTACGTCCTCTACGGGGAGCGCGCCGACGGCAAGCCCTACACCGTGTACATGAAGGGCGGCGTCGGCGACATCGGCTACTACTCGGGCGTACTCGCCGAGGGCGACGACCCGCGCGCCACCCGGGAAGCGGCCGCGGCCGCCGACGTGAACGGCGACGGCTACACCGACCTCGTCACCGGCAACGCCGCCGCGAACTCGGTCACCGTGCGCTACGGCGGGCAGGGCTCCTTCGGGGCCACGAAGACGTACACGCAGGACTCCGCGGGCGTGCCCGGCGCCGACGAGCCGGAGGACCGCTTCGGCGCCGCCGTGAGCGCCGGCGACCTCGACCACGACGGGTACGCGGACGTCGCCGTGGGCGCACCCGGCGAGAGCGTCGGCACGGTCACGGGAACGGGCGGCGTCACCGTCCTCAAGGGCGGCACCGGCGGGCTCGCCGCGGGCCGCGCCTACCACCAGGACACGGCCGGGGTGCCCGGCGTCCCGGAGACGGGCGACCACTTCGGCTCGTCCCTGCGCTTCAAGGACATCAACAAGAACAGCCGCTCCGACCTGGCGATCGGCGCGAACGGCGAGGACATCGGCACCTCGGCCGACGCGGGCGCCGTCTGGGTCCTGCGCGGCGCGGTCCCGTACGTCACCACGTCCTACGCCACGTCCTTCAACGGCGCGGACTTCGGGGCGGCCACGAGCGGTGCGGGACGTGCCTTCGGGGCGGTCCTGCGCTGAACCGGCCCCGGAACCACGGAAATTCCGGGCGGACGAAAATATCTGTGCACCCCATACAACCCTCCCGCCCCACTACGAGTCTCCTGTTCGCCAACCGCAGGGCCACGCCTGGGACAACTCCCGGCAAACACCGGCGGAACGCACCCCATTGACTGCGGATGCCCGCCAGGCATCCCCGCATGCTGCAGGAGAATCCCGCATGCACAAGCCCATACGTATCGCCCTCGCATCGGCCGCCGCGGTCGCGCTGACGGGCGGGCTGCTCTCCCTCTCCACGGGTTCGGCCCTCGCCGCCGACTCCGTCCACCACCACGAGGCCGACTTCAACGGCGACCACATCGGGGACGTCGCGTTCTCCGCCGGCTGGGCGACGGTCGGCGGCAAGAAGGGCGCCGGCGAGTTCGTCGCCCTGTACGGCTCCGCGAACGGCCTGAACGCCGCCTCCCGCAAGACCGTCAGCCAGAACACGACGGGCGTCCCCGGCACCGCCGAGACCAATGACGGCTTCGGCTGGGTCAGCGCGTACGGCGACTTCAACGCCGACGGCTACGACGACCTGGCCACGTCCGCGCGCTACGAGGACGTGGACGGCGACACCGACGGCGGCACCGTCATGATCATGTGGGGCTCCCCGTCGGGCCTCACCGGCGGCACGACGATCGCGGACCCCGCCGTGTCCTCCCACGACCAGTGGGGCAAGACGCTCGCCGCCGGCGACTTCGACGGCGACGGCAAGGACGACCTCGCGGTCGGCTCCACGGCCGCCACGGTCTACGTCTACAAGGGCGGCATCGCCAAGACCGGTACCGCGGGCGGGCGTTACACGCTCAAGCCCCCGATCCAGTCCGGTGGCGGCACCGGCCCGCTCACCCTCACCGCGGGGGACGTGAACGGCGACGGCGCCACCGACCTCGTGGTCGACGGCTTCGAGACGAACACCAGCGACGGCTGGAACACCAACTACTACGTCCCCGGCAGCGCGTCCGGCCTCGTCGTGGCGTCCGCACAGACGCTGAAGCCCGGCGTCATCACCGACATCGGTGACGTGAACGGCGACGGGTTCGGCGACATCGTCACCGGCGAGGAGTGGGACGAGCCCACGGACGGGTCCCCGGACCCGACCGAGTCGACCGACGGCGGCAAGGTCAACATCACGTACGGCTCGGCGAGCGGCCCCGCCACCACCACCGCCATCAGCCAGGACACCGGCAACGTGCCCGGCGGCTCCGAGCGCGGCGACGGCTTCGGCGGCGAGCTGTCCCTCGGCGACATCAACGGCGACAACTACCAGGACCTGGTCGTCGGCGCCCCCGGCGAGAACCTGGGCGGCGTCACCGACACCGGTTCCGTGACGGTCCTCTACGGCTCGGCGAGCGGCATCGACACGCAGTCCGGCGGCCAGTTCTTCGCCCAGTCCACGGCCGGCGTCCCCGGCTCGGACGAGACGAAGGACTTCTTCGGCAACGAGGTCAAGCTCACCGACGTCACCGGCGACGGCAAGGCCGACCTGACGATCGGCGCGTACGGCGAGAACAGCGGCAACGGCGCGCTGACCTACCTCCCGTCGAACGGCTCGAAGATCACCACGACGGGATCTCGCTCCCTCTCGGCGACGTCGGTGGGCGTCTCCACGGACGCGTACCCGGAGCTGGGCGGAAACGCGGCCAACTGATCCACCTGGCCGACCTGTTGGGCCCGCGCCTCTTCGGCGCGGGCCCATTGCACCACCCCCGCCGGCCGAGTCCGCGCCCACGTCACGGACCCGGCCTCCCTTGACCCCAGGAAAGCCCGACATCATGCGCAAGCGCGCCCTTGCCCTGGCGGCGGCCGTGACCTCCGGCCTGCTCGCCCCCGCGGCCCTCACGACCCCGGCGACGGCCGCCACCGCGGCGTCCGCGGACGACTTCAACGGCGACGGCTACCGCGACCTCGCCGTCGGCGACCGCGGTGCCACGGTGGGCGGAGCCTCGAAGGCGGGTGCCGTCGTCGTCGTGTACGGCTCCGCCACCGGCCTCGGCCCTGCGTCCCGGCACACCACCGTCTCCCAGAACAGCGCCGGCATCCCCGGCTCGGCGGAGGCCGGCGACGGGTTCGGCACCGACATCACCACCCGCGACCTCAACAGCGACGGCTACGCCGACGTGATCACCACGGCGCCCGGCGAGAACGACGGCAGCTACCACGGCACGTTCACCGTCCTGTGGGGCTCCGCCTCCGGCCTGACCAGCGGCAGCGCGTACAAGAACCCCAAGTATCCGGACAAGGGGTTCGCCAAGGACCTCGCCGTCGGTGACTTCAACGCCGACGGCAAGCAGGACGTCGTGGCCGTCGACGACGACAACATCTGGTATCTGCGCGGCCCGTTCACCAAATCGGGCTCGCGCGGCAGCGCCACCAACCTCGACCCGACCGACGGCGAGAACATCTCCCCCGACCGCGTCGTCGCGGGCACTGTCACGAAGGACGGCACCGCCGACTTCGCGGTCCTCGGCGACGACTGGGACACCGACAGCAACCGCGTCTGGTTCTACAAGGGTTCGTCGAGCGGCCCCACCAAGACCAAGAAGGTCAGCCTGCCCGCCGCCGCCTCCCTCATGGAGGCCTCGGTCACCATCGCCGACTACGACAAGAACGGCTACGGCGACCTGACCGTCGGCGCCCCGCGCACCGGCACCGGGGGCGCGGTCTACATCCTGCCCGGCACGTCCACCGGCCCCAGCGCCTCCGCCAAGAAGATCACCCAGTCCACGTCCGGCATCGCGGGCTCCCCGGAGTCCGCGGACTCCTTCGGCAGCGACGTCTCGGCCGCGGACACCAACGGCGACGGCTACCCGGACCTGGCCGTCGGCGTGAAGGGCGAGATGATCGGCGACGGCCCGTTCCGCGCGGGCGGCACCACCGTCCTGCGCGGCACCTCCTCCGGCGTCACCGGCACGAACTCCCGCTGGTACGACTACGCCACGCCGGGCGTCGAGGGCGAGCCCACCGAGGAGGGCTGGCTCGGTGCCTCCGTCGAGCTGCGCGACTTCAACCGCGACGGCCGCGCCGAACTGGTCGCATCCGCCCCCGAGGTGAACCGTCTCTACCTTCTGCCCGGCACGGCGTCGGGCCCGACCGGCACGGGCTCGTTCCTCGTCCAGGCCCCGGAACTCGCCGGCTTCTACTGGGCCGAACTCACCGACTGACCCCCCTCCCGGTCTCACCCAGAGGAGCCCGACGTGCGCCTGCGCACCACCACAGCCGTGACCGCCCTCGTAGCGGCCGCCCTGACCGTCGATCCCCCGCGGTACGGATCCGTGCCCCCGACCACCCCGTAGACACCCTCCCGACACCCTTAGGGGATGTCACAGCTCGGCAGCAAAGCCGGGCCCGATCCACTGGGCCCGGCACCTCCCTCTCCGGGACCAGGTACGTTCGATGACGTGGCTGGATTCAGGATCGGACGCGGCCGGGACAACCGCGCCCCGCAATCGCGACCGTACGGACAGCGGGCCCCCCAGGGGCAGGCCCCGTACGGCTACCCTCCCGCGCCCCCGAACGGGCAACCGCAGCACCAGTACGGCGGGCAGCAACCGCAGCAGCCGTACGGTCAGCAGCAGTGGCCCCAGTCCGGAGGCCACGGGGAGCCGGAGTACTTCGGTGACCCGAACGGCCCACAGGGGCACGGTCAGCAGGGCCAGGGCTACGACCCGTACGCGGCGAACAACCCGGGGCACACCCAGGCGTTCTCCGTGGGCGAGGACCCGTACAGCCAGGGCGACACGTACCGGGCGGGTTCGGCCCCGGCCACGCCCGTCGGGCCGCGGCTGCACTGGAAGCCGCTCCTGTCCGGAGTCGTCCTGCGACCCGGTCAGACATACCTCCAGATGCGGGACCACGCGATGTGGGGCCCCGCCCTCATCGTGACGTTCCTCTACGGGCTGCTCGCGATCTTCGGCTTCGACTCGGCCCGCGAGGACGTGATCAATGCCACGCTCTCGTCGGCGGTTCCGTACGTCCTCACGACCGGCGTCGCGATCACGGTCAGCCTCTTCGTCCTGGGCGTGGTCACGCACACGCTGGCCCGCCAGCTCGGCGGTGACGGAGCGTGGCAGCCCACGGTCGGACTGGCGATGCTGATCACCGCGATCACGGACGCCCCGCGCCTGCTCTTCGCAATGTTCCTCGGCGGCGACGCCCCGTTCGTGCAGATCCTCGGCTGGGCGACATGGGCCCTGGCGGGTTTCCTGCTGACGCTCATGGTCAGCCGGTCGCACGACCTGCCGTGGCCGAAGGCGCTGGCCGCCTCCGCGATCCAGCTGATCGCGCTTCTGTCGATCATCAAGCTGGGCACGTTCTAGAGACCTGGTGAACGCGCGTGGGGCCCGGCACACACAGTGCCGGGCCCCACGCGCATCGTGCCAAACCCGCTGCGGTCGTCCTCGTCCCGTCGCCGGGAGATTGCCGCCGGTGGCGGGTCAAAGCACCGGCCTCCCCCGGCAAACTGCCACGATTCGCCCATGACACCTGCGGCAGGCACCGATGCGAGTCCGGCGACGGGGCGGCTTGTCCTGCTGACCCTCGCGGCAGGTCAGTTCCTGATGGCTCTCGACAGCTCGGTCATGAACGTCTCGATCGCGACGGTGGCCGAGGACGTGGGCACGACCGTGACGGGGATCCAGGGCGCCATCACGGCGTACACCCTCGTGATGGCGATGTTCATGATCCCGGGCGGCAAGGTCGGAGCGCTGATCGGACGCAAACGCGCGTTCATGATCGGCTGCTGCGTCTACGGCTGCGGCTCCCTGACCACGTCGCTCGCACCGGACCTCCCCGTACTGCTGCTCGGCTGGGCGTTGCTCGAAGGGCTCGGAGCCGCCCTCATCCTGCCCGCGATCGTGGCGCTCGTGGCGGGCAACTTCACCACCGAACGCCGTCCCGCCGCATACGGACTCGTCGCGGCCGCGGCGGCCGTGGCGATCGCGGTGGGTCCGCTCGTCGGAGGGCTCGCGACGACGTACTTCTCCTGGCGCTGGGTGTTCGCCGGCGAGGTGGTGGTCGTGCTGGGCATCCTGGTGCTCGCCCGCCCCATCGCCGACGCCCCGGTCGGCGAACGCACCCGCATCGATCTCGTCGGCTGCGTGCTCTCCGCCCTCGGCCTCGGGATCTTCGTCTACGGAGTCCTCCGCTCGGACGAATGGGGCTGGTTCCAGCCCAAACCCGGCGCACCCTCGTGGCTCGGGATCTCGCTGGTCGTGTGGCTGGCGCTGGCCGGTCTGCTGCTGATCTGGCTGTTTCTCCGCTGGGAGGCCCGTCTGGTGAAGCAGCGCAAGGAGCCGCTCATCGACCCGGCCCTGCTGCAGAACAAGCAGCTCACCGGTGGCCTGACGATGTTCTTCTTCCAGTACTTCCTGCAGATGGGCGTGTTCTTCGTCGTCCCGCTGTATTTGTCGATCGCCCTGGGCCTGTCCGCGCTCGAGACCGGTGCCCGCCTCCTGCCGCTCTCGCTGACGCTGCTGGCGGCCGCGGTCCTGATCCCGCGCTTCTTCCCGGACGTCTCGCCGCGCCGGGTGGTGCGGCTCGGCATCCTCGCGCTGCTCGCCGGCGCGGTGGTCCTGATGGCCGCACTCGACGCGGGAGCCGGCGCGGAGATCGTCACCCTCCCCCTCCTGCTGATCGGGCTCGGCATGGGCGCGCTGGCGTCCCAGCTCGGGTCGGTGACCGTGTCCGCGGTGCCACAGGCGCAGAGCGCGGAAGTCGGCGGGGTCCAGAACGCCGTCACCAACCTGGGCGCCTCGCTCGGTACGGCACTCGCCGGGTCGATCCTCATCGCCGCGCTCACGGCCTCGTTCCTGACCAGCATCGAGCAGAATCCGGCGATCCCGGCCGACGTCAAGAGTCAGACCTCCGTCGAGCTCCAGAGCGGCGCGCCCTTCCTCTCGGACGCTCAGCTCACGACCGCCCTCGACGCGTCCGGCACGAGCACGGAGGTCTCGCGGGCGGCGCTCGACGCGAACCGCGAAGCGCGGCTCGACGGCCTGCGCGCCGCGCTCGCCATCCTCGCCCTCACGGCGCTGCTCGCCATGTTCTTCACCTCACGGATCCCGACGACCCAGCCACGCTCCGCGACGCCATAGCCCACCCGTGTACGTGAGTGGGGCCCGGCACACAGTGCCGGGCCCCACTCACGTACACGAACTGCTCAGGCGTCCAGAACCTGCCCGGCCCTGCTCACCACGGGCGGCTCGACGGACCACGGGAAGTTGATCCAGTCGTCCGTGCGCTTCCACACGTACTCGCACTTCACGAGCGAGTGCGACTTCTCGTAGATCACGGCGGAGCGGACCTCGGCCACGGTGTCGAGGCAGAAGTCGTGGACCAGCTTCAGGGTCTTCCCGGTGTCGGCGACGTCATCGGTGATGAGCACCTTCTTGTCCGAGAAGTCGATCGCGTTGGGCACGGGCGCCAGCATGACGGGCATCTCGAGCGTCGTCCCCACACCCGTGTAGAACTCGACGTTCACGAGGTGGATGTTCTTGCAGTCGAGGGCGTACGCGAGCCCGCCGGCCACGAAGACGCCACCGCGCGCGATGGACAGCACTATGTCCGGCTCGTACCCGTCGTCGGCGATCGTCTGCGCCAGCTCGCGCACGGCGGTGCCGAACTTCTCGTACGTAAGGTTCTCGCGTACGTCACTCATGCTGCTGCTCACACCTGCGTTCGATGGAAATTGAGGAAGGAACGGGAGGCCGTGGGACCGCGCTGGCCCTGGTAGCGGGACCCGTAGCGCTCGTTGCCGTAGGGGAACTCGGCGGGCGAGCTCAGCCGGAACATGCACAGCTGGCCGATCTTCATACCCGGCCACAGCTTGATCGGAAGCGTCGCGAGGTTCGACAGCTCCAGCGTGACGTGCCCGGAGAACCCGGGGTCGATGAAGCCGGCGGTGGAGTGGGTGACGAGCCCGAGCCGCCCGAGCGAGCTCTTGCCCTCGAGGCGAGAGGCGAGATCGTCCGGCAGCGAGATGACCTCGTACGTGGAGGCGAGCACGAACTCGCCGGGGTGGAGGATGAAGGGCTCGTCGCCCTCCGGCTCCACGAGGCGCGTCAGGTCGGCCTGCTCCACCGCGGGGTCGATGTGGGGGTAGCGGTGGTTCTCGAACACCCGGAAGTAGCGGTCGAGCCGCACGTCGATGCTCGAGGGCTGCACCATGGATTCGTCATACGGATCGATGCGGACCCGCCCGGCGTCGATCTCGGCCCGGATGTCCTTGTCTGAGAGAAGCACGTAGCGAGGATACGCAGAGCGCGCGGGCCCGCCACAATCCGGCCATTCACCGCGACTGTGGCGCACCCGCGCGCCTGTCCTTCGACTGTGCGCCGGCTACCGCTTCTCGAACTCCACAGGAACCGCGTTCCTCAGCCGCGCACACCGCGGACATCGGATCAGCCGGCCGGGTCCGAGCCGGTCGGCACGCTGCATCGGGAACGAAGCGGTGCTGAACACGTGCCCCTCGGCACAACGGACGAATGTGCGCTCCATCGAGTCCCAGAGTCCCTTCCCCACGAGCCACTCAGCCATTTCTGGCTGACAACGAGGGGTCACATTACGGGATGAAAGGGACGCCGCTCCAGACGGCGCTCCGGACACGGAAGGACCCTCGAAGCCGGCCCCACCGTACGCCTCAACTCCCTTCACCCGCAGTCACATCCGGCACGCGCAACGCAGCCAGGCCCCACGGAGAAAGCACCGGGGGCCTGGCATGAGGTACAGTGTGCGACGTTACGACTCCGGTTCAACCGGCGTCTTACGCGGGTGTAGTTTAGTGGTAGAACATCAGCTTCCCAAGCTGAGAGTGCGAGTTCGATTCTCGTCACCCGCTCCACAGTTGAGGCCCAGGTCAGCGACCTGGGCCTTGTTCGTTGCCTGGACCTGTTCAGCTTCCTTCAGCTTCCTTCAGCTGTCGCGCACCACAGGCGCACGTCACCGCCTCCATCACAGAAGCCCAGGTCAGCGACCTGGGCCCCGTGCTGTGCGCTTCCGATGCGACGGCGGATGTGAGCCTGGGCCACCGGCCGATGCCTCGCTCGGGCTCGGGGAACCACGACAGCTTCAGCGGTGGCACGACCTCTGTGCCTGGCGGAGCCCGGATCTGAAGCCGTCCTTGAAGCCGCGCCGGTAGTCCTGGCGTGCGTCCTTGTGCACGACGGTGGCGGCCTGCCCGCCCTTCCCGTCTCCGTGCCGGTGGCAGTTGTGCGACCCCTGGCGGAACCCGGACCTGAAGCCGTCCTTGAAGCCGCGCCGGTAGTCCTGGTGCGACTTGAAGGCCTTGGCGGTTGCAGTGGTGCCGACGTGGGTCTCACTCGGTGCGGCCGCGGAAGCCTGCGTCCAGCCGAGGGGCGCAAAGCCCATGGTTGCGGCGACGAAGACCGAGCTCAGGGCGAGCCGTTTTCTTTTGGCGAGCATAACTGTCCCCTCGGGCCAATTTCTCATATAGAGCCAAATCCACTGTAGTCACCCATATGGGCGACTACAACTCCACGGGAGATCCAGCGATATGCGAGGTGGTGAGAAGGCCGGCCGGTCGAGAAATCTCCCTGAATCCCCCGCGACACAACGCAACATGACCCTCCGTCATATACGGCGAGTTCGGATCCACTGGCCAATTCGCCGTGGAATTCAGCCGGTTCGGACCCGACCGAATGCGTTCAGCCGTGCGGCCGAGCCGGGCGGACACCGACCGTACGGCCGGGCTGTCGACCGCCGTCACCCCGCTGCTCTCGCGGGAACCGGGGAAGCTCCTGCCCCTCCGGCCGCGGGCGGCCGGGTGAAAGGCGCACCGACGTGCGAGGGCACTGGACCGGTGATGCAATGGGTCTACATGGAGAGCCACGAACAGGACACCGGGAGTGACAGACCGGCTTTACGAACACCACGGGCTACGAAGACCAGCGCTTACGAACACAGGGGTTGTGCCGTGAACGACGAAGTCGAAGAAATGGGGCCGATCGACTATCTGGTCGTGGAGTTCCCCGGCAACCGCATGACGGGAGAGGGCCTGCCCCTCCTGGTCGATCTCGTGGACCGCGGCCTCATTCGCATCCTCGACCTGACGTTCGTCAGGAAGGAGGAGGACGGCTCCGTGAGCGGCCTGGAGCTCGCCGACGTCACCGGCGACGGCGCCCTCGACCTGGCCGTCTTCGAAGGCGCGTCGTCCGGCCTGCTGGGCCAGGACGACATCGAGGAGGCCGCAAGGGCCCTGGAGCCCGGCAGTTCCGCCGGCGTCCTGATCTACGAGAACCGCTGGGCCGCGCCCTTCGCCGCGGCTCTCAGCCGCGGCGGCGCGAGGATGGTCGCCTCCGGGCGGATCCCCGTGCCTGCCATCCTGGCCGCGCTCGACAGCACGGAAGCCTGAGCGGCTGCCGGCAGTCGCCGACGAGCAGAAGGGATACCGCCATGCCAGGTCTACTCCGTGGGGTCGCGCGCACGGCCGTGGTCGCCGGAACGGCGACCGCCGTGTCGAACCGTGTGAGCCGCCGCCAGCAGGGTCGCTGGGCCGCCCAGCAGGAGTACGAAGCTCCGGCGCCCCCGCCCCCGGCGCCCCCCGCCGTGCCCCCGACCGCGCCCCTGACCACCGATATGTCGAGCAAGATCGAACAGCTCAAGCAGCTCGGTGATCTCAAGGCCCAGGGCGTGCTCACCGAGAGCGAGTTCGAGGAGCAGAAGCGCAGGCTCCTCCAGTCCTGACCGGATCGCTGAACCGCTGAAGCCCTGGGCCGCGTGACGGCGGCCCAGGGCAACCGGCAGCCGTCAGACGTACGGCCGAAGAGCACGGGATCCCCCTGCGTAAAGTCTGGGGACTCCGATTCCACTCTTCCTCAGGAGTTCCCTCATGGAGCACAACTCCCGTACGTCACTGACCCGTCGAGGGCTGCTGCGCACCGCCACCGGCGTGGGCCTTGCCGCGTTCGGGGTCGGGTACGGGGCCGCGAGTGCCGTCGCCTCGGTGGGCACGACCTCACGGTTCGATCTGTCGCAGCCGTCGTACGACCTGTTCCGCGACAAGAATCTGCACAGCAACCGCGTCCAGCAGAGCTTCGCGTTCGACTCGGTCAACAAGCGCCTGTTCGTCGCCGCCAAGCGGCTGGACAGCCCGGAGTCGGCCGGTGACCTGTGCATCAGCCAGCTCGACTTCGCCGGCAACTACGTGTCGTACATGCACCTCAACGGCTTCGGGCACGGCGTCGCCTTCGGCGTGCGGCCCGTCGGCAGCACCAGCAACCTGTGGATCGAGACCGACGCCAACGCCAACGGCTACGGCTCCAGGCTCGGCTTCATCGGATACGACCCCGGCACCACCGTCGACGCCTCCGCCCCGGGCTACGGCAAGTTCACGCCGGTCGCCGGTGCCACCGAGTTCACGTGCTCCATCGACCCGGTCTACGACCGCATGATCGTCCGCTACCACAAGGACGGTGCCAAGCACATCGCCGTCTACGACCTCGCGGACACCGACAAGGGCGACTTCAGCTCGCCCGTCGCGATGTTCACCCCGCCGGCCATCTCCGGCACGCCGCAGGGATACACGCTCTACGGCTCGTACATGTACTTCATCACCGGTGACGCGTACTCGGCGTCCAACCCCGACCCGGGGAACACGTACATCACCAGCATCAACATCAACACCGGTGCCATCGCCCAGGGCCCCACCCTGACCAAGGCCGGCTCCACGCTGGTCTACCGGGAGCCCGAGGGGCTCGCGATCTACCGCACCGACGCGGGTGAGTCTCGTCTCTTCCTCGGATTCGCCTCCGGCGAGGAGGGCGACCGGCGTTCCAGCATCTTTTACAAGAACGCGCTGGTCTGAGGGGCAAGAGGTAACGATCTTGTGAGGTGAGGGGCCCGGATCGCTGCTGCGGTCCGGGCCTCTCCCGTCACAGCGGTCACACATCTTCGCAGGAGCATCACACCGTGTGCGCATCGCCTTCGGAAAGCGTCGATAGCGTTGCTGGCCGCTCGATCTCGCGTACGAACGTGACCAAATGCCCGGCGTCCCGGCGGCGCAGTCAGCCACAGAAAGATCGAAATGGACTACTGCTCCTCCTGCCGTCGAACCCTCAACGGGGCGCTGGTGTGCCCGGGCTGCGGCGCGTACGCCCCGGACATAGCCCCGCCGGCGGCGACGTCGCTCTCGTCGTACCCCTCGTCCTCGGCCCGCTCGGCGCATGCGTCGGCCTCGGCCTCCTCGGCGTTCTTCGGGGTCTCCCCCGCCGCCGACCATGGCCACGGTGGCGCCCCCGCGGGTGCCTCCGGGGCGTACGCCGCCTCCGGCTCCGCCGACCCGTTCGACGACTTCGACCCCTTCTCCACGGCCAAGGCCTTCGACGTGCCCGGCGCGGGCGAGACGGCCGCCGCTGCCGTGGACGAATCGGCGCCCGTGGCCGCGTCCGGGGGCGGCCGCGCCGCACGGCGGCGGAAGCTGGCGCAGTGGAAGAAGAACAAGCGCCGGGCCGTCGCCGCGACCGCCGTCGCGATCGTCGGTGGCGGGCTCACCATCGCCGCGCTGCCGAACGACGCCTCCCCGGACCGCACGCACGCCTCCGCGGCCCCGGATCCGGTGACCACCTCGCCGGCCCTGGCCAACACGGACGTCGCGACGGACACGCCGGACGACCGGGCCTCGCGGAGCGGCAGCGACCGTTCGCACAAGTCCACCGGCCCGCGCCACGCCCGCCCGGCCGGCACGTCCGCGCCGGCGGCGTCCACGGTGCCGACCGGCGCCCCGCGCCACGCCGCCCCGGCCCGCACCGCCGCACCGCACACCACCGCCGCGCCGGCCGCCGCCGCACACACCGCCACGCCCGCCGCCCCCGCCCCGCAGACCTCTTCCCCCGCGTCGGCCGGCCAGTCAGGCACGGGTACGGGTTCCGGCTCGGGTACGGCTACGGCTACGGGTTCGGGGTCGGGGTCGGGGTCGGGGTCGTCCGGCGGGAACCAGGCGACGACGCCCGCGCCCGCTCCCAGCACGGCGTCGCCCGAGCCCGTCTGCGTGCTCGGCCTGCTCTGCATCAGCTGAGTTCCGCCGCAACGACCGAGGCCCGGCCCGGGGTTCTGACCCCCGGGCCGGGCCTCTGCGCGTACCGACGCGCGTGGCGACACGCGTGGCGACGTAAGTGACTGCTAAGCCGCCACCGCCAGGGGCGCGGGTGCCGTGAACTTGTGGGCCGGTACGCCCGGCAGCGCCCGGCGGGCCAGACCCGCGAGCGTGCCGCCGGGACCGATGTCCAGGAACGCGGTGCAGTCGAGTTCCTCGTGGAGCGTGTTCAGGGACTCGACCCAGCGGACCCTGCTGACCAGTTGGCGGGTGCTGAGTTCCTGCCACTGGCTGCCGCCGTAGTGCGCGCGGGCGTCCACGTTCGCGACGACCGGCAGCACGCCGGCCGCGAAGTGGGTCAGCTCGAGGGCCCGGCGCAGGGCCGCGCTCGCGGGCTCCATGTAGGGGCTGTGGCAGGCGGCCGTCACCGGCAGGACGCTGTAGCGCAGGCCGGCGTCCGCCGCGCGTGACGCCGCCGCGTCGATCGCCGTACGGCTGCCCGCGATCACCGTCTGCTGAGGGCTGTTGTGGTTGGCCACCCACAGGTCCGCGCCCTCCTGCCGGAAGGTGTCGACGAGGGCGGCGACCTCGTCGGCGTCGCCGCCCATGACGGCGGCCATCGCTCCCGGCCGGCGCCGGGCGACCTCGGCCATGGCACGGCCGCGCTCGCCCACCAGCCAGGCGCCGTCGGCGACGGAGAGGACACCGGCCGCGACCAGCGCGGTGTACTCGCCGAGGCTGTGGCCGGCGACCGCCACGACCCGGGCGTCCGACTCGCGCCTGCGCAGCTCCGACCACGCGAGCAGGGAGGCCGTGAACACCGATATCTGCGCGTGGTCGGTGCGCGACAGCGTCTCCTGGCCGGCGGTGAGCAGCAGCTCGGCGACGTCGAAGCCGGAGGCGCGCGAGACGGACTCGACGAGTTCCCAGGACTCGGTGGCGCGCCAGGGTTCGCCCATCCCGGGCCGCTGAACTCCCTGTCCGGGAAAGAGGACGGCGTAGCGCGGCGAGGAGTCGGACGACTCGTGAGGGTGCGTGGTCATGATCTTCCCTTCCGGTGGCGGTCGGTAGGCATCGTGCGGCCCGCCCGCTCAAGGCGTGGAAAAGGAATGCTGTTTTTCCCGGCCTTGAGTCGCGCATTGCCGCCCGCCCCGAATCCTTTTCCCCGGGTGGCGCCATTCGGGTGCCGGTCGGATGGGAGGACATGGCATGACCACTGTGGTCGAGAAACCCGTCGCACAAAGCCCGGACATCTCCGGGGAGAGTGAACCGGAGCGGCCCGACAGCGTGCATGTGCGCGTCGAGGAACTGCGCCGGCTGCGCGCCGAGGTCCATGCGGGACCCGGGGTGCGGGCGACCCGGGCACAGCACGACCGGGGCAAGCTCACGGCTCGTGAACGCATCGAACTCCTCCTGGACGAGGGCTCGTTCACGGAGCTGGAGCCGCTGCGCAGGCATCGTGCGACCGGCTTCGGCCTGGAGAAGCGCAGGCCGCACACCGACGGTGTGATCACGGGCTGGGGCACGGTCGAGGGCCGTCAGGTCTTCGTGTACGCGCATGACTTCCGTATCTTCGGCGGCGCGCTCGGCGAGTCCCACGCGGCGAAGATCCACAAGCTGATGGACCTCGCCGAGGCGTCCGGCGCCCCGCTGGTCAGCCTCTGCGACGGCGCCGGCGCCCGTATCCAGGAGGGCGTCACGGCGCTCGCCGGATACGGCGGGATCTTCAGCCGCAACGCTCTGTCCTCGGGGGTGATCCCGCAGATCAGCGTGATCCTCGGGCCGTGTGCGGGAGGCGCCGCGTACTCACCGGCGCTGACCGACTTCACGTTCATGGTGCGGGGCGTGGCGCAGATGTTCATCACCGGCCCGGACGTCGTGCAGGCGGTCACCGGTGAGCGCGTCAGCATGGACGAGCTGGGCGGGGCGGACGTGCACGCGTCGGTCTCGGGTGTGTCGGCGTTCGCGTACGACGACGAGGTGTCCTGCCTGGAGGACGTGCGCTACCTGCTCTCCTTCCTGCCGTCGAACAACCGGCAGGCGCCGCCCGCGGCGGCCACCGACGATCCGCCGGACCGGCGCACCGACGCGCTCGCCGACCTGGTGCCCGCCGACCCGGCCCGGGGCTACGACGTGAAGGCCGTGATCGAGGAGATCGTCGACGACGGCGAGTACTTCGAGATCCAGCCCGACTGGGCGAACAACGTGGTGTGCGCCCTGACCAGGATCGACGGGCATGTCGTCGGCGTGGTCGCGAACCAGCCGATGGCCAGCGCCGGCGTGCTCGACATCAAGGCCAGCGAGAAGGCCGCGCGGTTCGTGTCGCTGTGCGACGCCTTCAACATCCCCCTGGTCACGATGCTCGACGTGCCCGGCTTCCTGCCGGGTGTCGACCAGGAGCACAACGGCATCATCCGGCACGGCGCGAAGCTGCTGTACGCGTACTGCAACGCCACCGTCCCGCGCATCCAGCTGATCCTGCGCAAGGCGTACGGCGGCGCGTACATCGTGATGGACTCGCGTTCCGTGGGCGCGGACCTCTCCTTCGCCTGGCCCACGAACGAGGTGGCGGTGATGGGCGCCGAGGGCGCCGCCAACGTCATCTTCCGGCGGCAGATCGCCGCCGCCGACGACCCCGCCGCGATGCGCGAGCAGATGGTCAAGGAGTACAAGGCCGAGCTGATGCACCCGTACTACGCGGCCGAACGCGGTCTCGTGGACGACGTCATCGAGCCGGGCGAGACCCGGGCCGTGCTCGCCAGGTCGCTGGCCATGCTGCGCACCAAGCACCGCGCGCTGCCGCAGCGCAAGCACGGGATCACCCCGCTGTGAGCGCCGCGAGCGGCTCCGACGTGCTGCGGGAGGCCGCGTTCCATGTGGTGCGCGGCAACCCGACACCCGAGGAACTGGCCGCGCTCGTCGCGGTGTTGACCGCGACGCTGCGCTCCCGCGCCGACGCCGGCGAGGACGCACCCGTGGTGCCCGCCCGCGCGGTGTGGGACCGGCCCGCCGACGGCTACCGCAGCCCGCTCGCCTGGGCGGCCTGAGCCAGGTCCGCCGGCCCTTTGAGGCTGCCTTTAGTGAACGCTTTGCCACCCCCCTCGACAATGGAATCAAGCGAGGAAAGAGAAAAGGAAATCCCGGATTCCGGGAGAATTCCCCGCTCGCCTCGCGCCGCATCAGGAGGACGAATATGAACACCGAGACCGCCGAATCCCCCGCAGCCAGGACCTGCCTGCCGGGCGCCGCGAACCTCGAATTCATGCGCACCGTGGACCGTTCCCTTCTCCACCGCTGGGCGCTCTCCGAGGTCTTTCTGACGGACAGCCGGCGGACCGGTGAGGACGACTACCTCGCCGCGGCCCAGCTCCCCCCGTCCCACGCCTACTACACCGAGCACACCTCGCGGCTCGGTGCCCCCGACCCGATGCTGCTCCTGGAGTGCTGCCGGCAGGCCGAGACGTACGGCGGGCACGAGTTCGCCGGGGTGTCGCGCCAGAGCAAGTTCCTGCTGCGGTCCTGGTCCATGGAGCTGCCGGGCCTGCTCACCCTGCCCGAGGAGGAGACACCGGGCGAGCTGCGGATCTCGGTGCGCACCAGCAACCGCCGCGGCACGCCGGGCGATGTGCGCCGGCTGACCTTCGGCATCGACATGAAGCTGGCCAAGCGCTGCCTCGGCTTCGTCAAGATGGACGTGGGCTACATACCGGCCGAGGTCTACGACGCCGTGCGCGTCCAGGGCCGCGGCAAGCCACTCGTCCCCTTCAAGGACATCCCGCGCGAGAACGCGTATGTGGCCCCGCACCTCGTGGGCCGCAGCTCCCCGTCGAACGTGGTGCTCGCCTCCGCCACCGTCAACACCGACAACGCCCACGCCACGGTGCGGATCCCCCTCGACAACCGCAGCATGTTCGACCACGGCCAGGACCACGTGCCCGGCATGGTCCTCATGGAGGCCGCCCGTCAGCTGTGCCTGCTCGGCGTCTCCGACCTGTGGGGCGCCTCCGTCAGCCGCACCACGGTCGCCGGCTTCGACTTCGACTTCATGCGCTACGCCGAACTCGACGCGCCCACCACGGTCCACATCCGCAAGACCGAGCCGTACGCGCACGAGGACAACCTCAGCCTGATGCTGCCCGACCTGCGGACCTTCCACATCGACTTCGTGCAGGACGGCGACGTCATCGCCTCCGGCCGGATGCACACCACGACGTCCGCGGCGGTCACCGCGCTGCCCGAGGGAGAGGAGTGCCTGTGATCCCCGGCCATGTGTGGCTGTCGGCCGCCCAGTGGCTGCCGCCCACCGCCGAGAAGACGGTCGACGCGCTCGCCGACGGCCGGGTGACGGCCACCGAGGCCGATGCCATGGGGTACGAGCAACTGCCCGTGTCCGCCGGGGAGTCGGCGCCGCAGATGGCCGTACGGGCCGCGCACCGCGCGCTGTCGCGGGTCGGCGCGAAGGCCGGTGACCTGTCGGCCACCCTGCACGCCTGGACCTACTACCAGGGCCACGACTTCTGGTCGCCCGCCCACTACGTGGCGGCCGGAACCGGCGCTCACGGAGCGATTCCCACCGGCATCCAGCAGATGTGCAACGGGGCGGCGGCCGCCCTGAGCACCGCGGTGGACCGCATCGCGGCCGACGGCGGCGACGCACCGGTCCTCGTGACCACGGCGGACCGCTTCGCCCGGCCGGGCTTCGACCGCTGGGCCGGCGACTACGGCGTCTGGTACGGCGACGGCGCCACCGCGGCCGTCGTCGCGCGGGCCGCCACCGCCGACGACGTACCCGAGGGCGCGCTCACCCTGTGCGCCCTGCGGACCCGGGCCGTCCCCGCACTGGAGAGCGCCCACCGCGACACCGGCGCGTTCCACCCGGCGCCGCACACGAGCAGCGCCGCCGTGGACGTGCGCCGCACCAAGAAGGCCTTCCTCGCCACGCAGGGCAAGCCGGAGTTCCTCGGCCGGCTGCGGCGCGAGACCAGCGAGGTCCTCGCCGACGCGCTGCGCGACGCGGGCATCGGCCGGGGCGGCCGGGAGCTGCGCACCGTACTGCTGCCGAGGCTCGGCCGGGCCACCGCCCGCGACGTGTACGGGCCGGCCGTCGCCGAGGTCACGCACGCGCCGGTCGCCGACCTGGGTGACCGCACCGGGCACCTCGGCGCGGGTGACCTCCTGTCCAACCTGACCGCACTGTCCGCGGGCGCGAGCCCGTACCGCCTCGAACGCGGCGAGTACGCCGCCGTGCTGAGCGCCGGCGCGGGATTCACCTGGAGCGCCGTCGTGGTGCACCGCCCCTGACCGCCGTAGCCACCGACTCGACGAAAGGCACACCTGTCATGACGATCCCTCTGCGCGAGGGCCCCGGCGGACGACGTCCCGTCCTCGTCGTGGGCGCGGGCCCCGTGGGCCTGGTGCTCGCCACCGAACTGCTCAGCCAGGGCGTCCCGGTGAGACTGATCGACAACTCGGCCGCCGGGCCCGTCCAGCACTCCCGGGCCAGCGTGGTCTGGCCGCGCAGCCTGGAGCTCCTCGGCCGGATCGGCGCCGCCCAGGGCGTCGTCGACGCGGGCAACCGCCTCGACTCCGTGCAGTACTACTCCGACAAGCGGGCCATCGGCGCCATCGAGATGAGCCGGCTGACCGACACCCCGTACCCGTTCGGCGTGGTCATCCCGCAGGACACCACCGAGGAGGTCATCCGCACCCGGCTCGCCGCCTATGGGGGCGAGATCGAGTTCGGGACGCTCACCGGCCTCGACACGTCCGGGCCGCGCCCGGTCGCCGAGGTGGCGGACGCCGAGGGACGCGTCGAGCAGATCGAGGCGGACTGGGTGATCGGCGCGGACGGCGCCCGCAGCGCGGTCCGCGAGTTCGCCGGCATCGAACTCCTCGGCACCGGCAACGACGTGCTCTTCGCCATCGGTGACGGCCCCGTCGACGGCGACATGGACCCCCACTCGCTCGTCTACTGCTACTCACGCACCGGCGCCCTCGGCATCGCGCCGTTCGGCAACGGGCAGTTCCGGCTCGCGATCAGCGTGCCGGACTGGGACAAGGAGCAGGGCCCGCCGCGCGAGCTGTTCCAGCACTTCCTCGACGAGCGCTCGCCGCGCCCCGGCCTGGTCGGCACGCTGGACTGGTCGACGATCTTCCGGGCCCGGCGCAGGGTCGCCGAGACGATGCGCGCGGGGCGCGTGTTCCTCGCGGGCGACGCCGCCCATGTGTTCAGCGCGGCCGGCGCGCAGGGCATGAACACCGGTATCCAGGACGCGGTCAACCTCGCCTGGAAACTCGCCGGGGTCGTGGGCGGCCTGTTCGAGCCGGGCATCCTCGACACGTACGACTCCGACCGGCACCTGGCCGCCGAGCGCATCGTCCTGACCACCGCCAAGCAGACCAGCTGGGGCCTGTTCAAGCGGCGCCACGAGATCGCGGCCCGCGACGGCGCGCTGCGCCTGGCCTCGCGCACCGGTCTCCTCCAGCGCTTCGGCGCCCCGCTGATGGCGCAGCACGACGTCAGCTACCGGCCCGCCGAGTCCCTGCGCGACACCCTGCCCGGCCTCACCCGCAAGGTCCGCGCCGGAGACCGCCTCCCCGTGTTCGCCGCGCACGGTACCCCCCAGAAGGGCGCCGAACGCTGGCCCTCGGTCGACCCGGCGCGGCTCTCGCTGCTGTTGTGGGCGGGCGAGCGCCAGGACTCCGACTGGGTGGCGAGCAGGGAAGCGCTGACGGCCGCCGCGCCCGAGGGCGTTCGTGTGCAGGACATCTCCGCCTGGCCGGGTTTCGCCCCCCTCCTCGGCAAGGCCCCCAAGGCCGTACTCGTACGGCCCGACGGACACATCGCGGCGCTGACCGCGCCCGACCCGGCCGAGGTGCGCTCGGCACTGCGCCGGGCGGGCAGCTCCTTCAAGGCCATGGCACGTCCCGTACGGACCGTGCCCGCGCGGCCCGTGCCGGCCGCCCACGAGGTCGAGGAGCTGGCCTCATGAGCCGCGCCGCCGTGGTCTGCGGTCTGGGCGGCGCGCTGCCCGCGACCGCCGTCAGCAACGACGAACTCGCCGCCCAGCTGGACACGTCCGACCGGTGGATCCGTACGCGTACGGGCATCGGCCTGCGCTACGTCGTCGCGCCGGGCGAGTCCACCTCGGACCTGGCCGTCGCGGCCGGGGAGCGCGCCCTGGAGTCGGCCCGCAGGACGGGCGGCGAGGAGGCGGCCGACGTGGACCTGGTGGTCCTCGCCACCAGCACGCCCGACCGGCCCTGCCCCGGCACCGCGCCGGGCGTCGCCCACCGGCTCGGGCTCGGCACGGTCCCCGCGTTCGATGTCGCGGCGGTCTGCACGGGGTTCGTGTACGCCCTGGCCACCGCCGCCTCCATGATCACGGCGGGGGTCGCCCGGCGGGCCCTGGTGATCGGCGCGGACACCTTCTCGACGATCCTCGACCCCGTCGACCGCACCACCCGCGCCATCTTCGGCGACGGCGCGGGCGCCGTGGTCCTGCGGGCCGGCGAGTCCGGCGAACCCGGGGCGCTCCTCGGCTTCGACCTGGGCAGCGACGGGAGCGGCGCCGACCTCATCACGGTGCGCGCCGGCGGCTCCCGCCAGCGCTCGACGGGTGAACCGCCCGCCGAGGGCGACCAGTACTTCGCCATGGAGGGACGGCCCGTCTTCACCGAGGCCGTGATCAACATGAGCGAGTCCTCGCAGCGCCTCCTCGACCGCGTCGGCTGGACGGCCGCCGACCTGGACAAGGTCGTGGCGCACCAGGCCAACGTCCGCATCCTGCACGCCGTCGGCGAGCAGCTGGGCCTGGAGGAGAAGCAGATCGTGGTGAACCTGGACCGGGTCGGCAACACCGTCGCCGCCTCGATCCCGCTCGCCCTGTCGGACGCGGCCGCCGCAGGCGACCTCGTACCGGGCCACCGCGTGGTCCTCACGGGCTTCGGCGGCGGCCTCACCTGGGGCTCGGCCGCGCTGGTCTGGCCGGACATCGAACCGGTCACCCAGCCGTAGGCCGTGACCCGCACAGTCTCAACTCACCTCACACATCACCCATTTCACAGAATTCAGGAGTCAGTCATGACCGCTCTTTCCATCGAGTCCCCCCTCAAGCACCAGGTCTCCGGCCTCATCAGCGACAAGTTCGGCCTCGACGAGGCGGAGCTGCTCTCGGGCGCCACGTTCGACGAGCTCGACATCGACTCGCTGATCCTCGTCGAGCTCAGCCTGATCCTGCGCAAGGAGATGGGCATCGTCCTGGTCGAGGGCGAGCTCAAGTCGTCCTTCACCCTCGACGAGGCCGTCGCCGTGATCGCCGCGAAGGCGGACCAGGCATGAGCGGGGTGGCCCGGGGCCGCGGAGTCGCGGTCACCGGCATAGGCCTCGTCACCCCCGCCGGCATCGGCGTCGACGAGAACTGGCGGCGCGTCCTGTCGGGCGTGTCCGCCGCCACCACCGACCCGGAGCTCAAGGGCGAACGGGTCGACATCTCCTGCCGCGTCCCCGGCTTCGACGCCACGGCGGAACTGGGCCGGCGCAACGCCTGGAAGCTCGACCGGTTCGCGCAGCTCGCCATCGTCAGCGCGCGGCAGGCCGTCACGGACGCGGGGCTCGACTGCGGGTCCTGGGACGGCACCCGCGTCGGCGTCGTCATCGGGAACTCGCTCGGCGGCGTCGCCACCCTGGAGAAGCAGCTGCGGACGTACTTCGAAGGCACGCCCGACGACGTGTCCGCGCTGATGATCCCGATGGGGATGGTCAACATGGTCGCCGGGTACGTGGCCATGGACCAGAAGATCCACGGACCCAGCCTCGTCACGGCGACGGCCTGCGCCTCCGGGGCGTCCGCCATCGGCACCGCCCGCGAGTGGCTGCTGTCCGGCCTGTGCGACGTGGTCCTCGCCGGCGGCACCGAGTCGGCGATCAGCCCCGGCACCCTCAACGGCCTGTCCCGCATGGGTGCCCTGTCGGCCCGCACGGACGACCCGGCCGCGGCGTCCCGTCCCTTCGCGCACGACCGGGACGGCTTCGTGGCCGGTGAGGGCGCGGCCATCCTCGTACTCGAACGGTGCGAGGACGCCACCGCCCGCAACGCGCGGCGCTACGCCGACATCGCCGGCTTCTCCGCGACGTCGGACGCGCACCACGCGACCGCGCCGCACCCGCAGGGCGCGGGCCTGGCCCGGGCCCTGCGGGACGCCCTGAGCGACGCGGGGGTGTTCCCCGACGAGGTGGAGCACGTGAACGCGCACGGCACGTCGACCCCGATGAACGACCTCACCGAGGCCCGCGCGCTGCACTCGGTGCTCGGCGACCGGGCGGCGGTGACCTCCACCAAGGGGGTCACCGGGCACACGCTGGCCGCGGCCGGCGCGGTCGAGGCCGCGTACACGGCGCTGGCGCTGCACCACGGCGCCCTGCCGCCCACCGCCAACGTGAACTCGCTCGACCCCTCGATCGACGTCGACATCGACGTGGTGACGGGCCAGGCGCGGCAGAAGCGGATCCAGGTCGCCGCGAGTACGTCGCTGGGGTTCGGGGGGCACAACGCCGCCCTCGTCCTCACCGCCGCCTGAACGGGCCGGGGCACCGGCGCCCCGGCCCGGCACCACCCCCGCACCTCTGTGCACATCTCCACATACCTCTACCGACAAGGGAGTTCGCGTGGAAACGCGTCAGCTCGGCACGACCGGCCTCGACGTCACCCCCGTCGGCCTCGGCTGCATGGGAATGAGCTGGGGCTACGCCGAGTCGCTGCGCGACGACGCGGCCTCGGTGGACGTGATCCGGCGCGCCCTCGACTCCGGCCCCCTCCTCGTCGACACCGCCGACGCCTACGGGGCGGGCCACAACGAGACCCTCGTCGGACGGGCCCTCGCCGGGCGCCGCGACGACGCCGTCGTGGCCACCAAGACCGGCATCGTCGTGGACGAGCTCGCCACCCGCACCCTGAGCCGCAACGGCTCCCCCGAGCACATCAGGCGCTCGGCCGACGCCTCGCTGCGCCGCCTCGGCGTCGACGTCATCGACCTGTACTACCTGCACCGCGTCGACCCCGAAGTCCCGCTCGCCGAGTCCTGGGGCGCCCTGGCCGACCTGGTGCGGCAGGGCAAGGTGCGCCATCTCGGCCTCTCCGAGGTCACCCCCGCGCAGGCGGCCGCCGCCCACGCGGCGCATCCCGTCGCGGCCGTCCAGTCCGAACTGTCCCTGTGGACCCGCGAACCGCTCGACCCGCACACCGGAATCGCCACGTGGTGCGCCGCCAACGGCGCCGCGTTCGTCCCCTTCGCACCCCTGGGCAGGGGGTTCCTCACCGGCCGCTACACCCGGCCCGACGACTTCGAGGAGGGCGACTTCCGCGCCACCAACCCGCGTTTCCAGAGCGAGGCGTTCACCGCGAACCTGCGCATCGTGAAGGCGGTAGAAGAGGTCGCCGCCCGGCACGGAGCCACCGCGGCCCAGGTCGCGCTCGCCTGGACGCTCGCCCAGGGCGACCACGTCGTCCCCATCCCCGGCACCAAGCAGCTGCGCTATCTGACGGCGAACCTGGCCGCGGCCGGCCTGCGCCTCACCTTCCAGGACCTGCGCGACCTGGACGCCGCGCCCGCCGCCACCGGCAGCCGCTACTGATGCCCCCACCCGCGAAGGCAGGAGCAGCACCATGGCCGACCACACCCGCACCACTCCCCCCACCGACACCGTTCCCACCACCGACACCGTCGCCTCCGCCGAGGGCACGCCGCCGCCCTTCACCGTGGCCGTTGTCGGCCTGGGCGGCACCGGGCTCGCCCTCGCGCGCCGCCTGACCCGCGCGGGGCTTCGCGTCATAGGCATCGACGACGACCCCGCGGCCCTGGTCAGGGCCCTGCGACTGAGCCCCGGGGAGCGTCCGCGCACCCTGACCCGCTTCCCGGCCGGCGTCGCCTCGGCCGACCTCGTCATCGAGGCCGTCCCGGAACCCGCGGCCCTGAAACGGACGGTGCTCGCCTCGTTGCGCGAGCAGCGCCGGCCCGGAACGCCCGTCCTCACCACCGCCCTCACCACCCCGCTCGGGGACCTCGAGGACGCCGCGGGACCCGACCTGTTCGCGCTGCGCTTCCTGCGCTCCGACGCGCTCGACGCCGTGGAGCTGGCCCGCGCCCCGCGTGCCGGGGACGCCGCGGCCGCCAGGGTCGTGGAGGTCCTCACGACGGCCGGGATCAAGGCCCATCAGGTCGGCGACCGGCCCGGCTCCCTCGCGCCGGGGCTGCTCCTCGGCCTCCTCAACGAGGCCGCGTGGATGGTCCACGACGGGTACGCGAGCGCCGAGGACGTCGACACGGCGGTGCGGCTCGGCTGCGGCTGGAGCGACGGGCCGCTGGCCGCGCTCGACCAGATCGGCCTGGACACGGCGCGCGATGTCCTCGCCCGCCTCGGCGACCTCGGCGGCGGCCTGCGCGCCCCGGCCCCCATCCTGGACGAGCTGGTCGCGCAGGGCGCGCTCGGCGCCAAATCGGGCCGAGGCTTCCACCGTTACGAGGACGGGGACGCCCCGCGGCGGACCGTTCGCCCCACGGCCCCGCCCGGACGCAACGTGGTCGTCATCGGCTCGGGCACGATGGCCACCGGGATCGCCGAGGCATGTGCGCGCGGCGGGTTCCGCACGACGCTGCTCGCCCGCTCCGAGGAGAAGGCCGCGGCCGCCGCCGAACGCATCGACTTCGCTCTCCGGCGCGACTCCGCCTCCGCAGACACCGGTTCCGACGAGACCGGCCCCGTCTCCTGGACCGCGACGAGCGACCGATCCGTGCTCGCCTCGGCGGACATCGTCGTCGAGGCCGTCGTGGAGGACCTGGAGGTCAAGCGGCGCCTGTTCGCCGAACTGGGCACGGTGTGCCCGCCGAACACGCTGCTCGCCACGTCGACGTCGAGCCTGCCCGTGGGCGCCTGCACGGAGACCGCGGGCCGCCCCGCGCACGTCCTCGGCCTGCACTTCTTCAATCCGGCGCCGCTGATGCCGCTGGTGGAACTGGTCCCCGGCGAGCGCACCAGCGCGCACACCCTCGCGCGGGCCCGCGCCGTGGCCGAGCGGCTCGGCAAGCAGACCGTGGAGTGCGGCGACCGGGCCGGGTTCATCGTCAACGCCCTGCTCTTCCCTTATCTGAACGAGGCCCTGGGCCTGCTCGACGCCGGTGAGACCACGACGGCGACGCTCGACCTGGCGCTGAAGTCGGTGGGCGGCCAGCCGCTCGGTCCCGTACGGCTGCTCGACACCGTGGGCGCCGACGTGGCCCTGGAGGTGCAGCGGCGGCTCCACGCGGAACCGTCGCTGTGGACACCGGCGCCCGCCGCGCTGCTCGAACAGCTCGTCACCGCGCGGCACTTGGGCCGCAAGACGGCCGGCAAGGGAGTGCGCGCGTATCTGACGGCGCGCGCCGCGGCCCCCGTTCCCGCCCCGGTCGCGGCCTGACCCGGCAGCCCCCTCACCCCGCACCTGCCCCCGTACGGAAGGCGGCTCACATGCCGGACGTCCCCATCTCCCCCGACAGCACCGGCGGTTCAGCCGTCGACATCGCGTTCTTCGACGTCGACGAGACCCTGATCACCGTCAAGAGCATGTTCCGATTCCTCGAGTTCCACTTCCAGGAGCGCGGGCTGCCGCCGTCGGCGTACGCCGAAGCGGCCGGCGACCTGCGGGCCAGGTCCGCCGCGGGGGTGTCCCGCCGGGACACGAACCGCGAGTACTACCGGCTGTTCGCCGGGCGTCCGGCGAAGGAGGTGTTCGCGCACGGGCGTGCCTGGTTCGACGCGGAGTGCGCGGGCGGCACGCTCCTGCACCCGCCCGCGGTCGAGGCCCTGCGCCGGCACCGCGCCGACGGCGCGACGATCGCCCTGGTCTCCGGCTCGTTCCGGCCGTGCCTGGAACCCGTCGCCCGGCTCCTGGGCGCCGACGAGATCCTGTGCAGCGAGCCGGAGATCGTCGGCGGCTGCTTCACCGGCCATCTGGAACGACCCGTGATCGGCCCGGAGAAGGGCCGCCTTGCGCGGGAACTGATGGCGCGGCGCGCGGTGTCCCCACCGCGCGCCGCCGCCTACGGCGACCACGCCTCCGACCTGGATCTGCTGCGTTCCGTGGGCCACCCGGTGGCGGTCGGGGACGACCTGGTGCTCGGGGCCCATGTCACGCGGGCGGGGGGCCGCACGCTGCCCGGGACCGGGCCGGGCGCGGCCGCCGGGGACGACCGGGCTATCGGCCGGACGGGGCCTTCGCGACCGACACGAGCGCGGTGAAGCAGAGCTTGTCCTCCTGGTGCATCGTCACCAGGATGCGGGCGCGGCCCTGCTGGTCGTCCGGCAGGGGCTGCGCGTCCACCCGGCACGGGCTGTCCAGCTCGACGTAGCGGTGGAAGACGGTCTCCATCGCCTCGGTGATCCCCGCCCTGGGGTGCCGCACGGCGCGGGCCGCCTGCTTGGCCGCCTCCAGGAGCAGGATGCCCGGCGCGTGGTCGCTGGGGTGGTCGAAGTACATCGGGTGGTGCGTGTCGACGCGCAGCTGCCAGCGGTCGCGCTCGTCGGTGGGCGACAGGACGGCGTCGCGGAACTCCTCGCTCGCCCCGGAGACCGGGGGCGGCAGCGGGCGGCTGCGGGCCAGCGCCAGCATCTCCATTGCGTCGCCGCGGGCGCCGCGCAGGCGCCGGTAGATCGCGGCGGGCTGGATGTCGAACCGGGTGTGGGCGGTGGCCAGTTGCTCGCCGTCGCGCAGGACCGTGATGTCGAGGGAGAGCGCGGAGACGACACCCCGGCGGCGCACGATGTCGTAGCACTTGATGTGCAGCTGGGGCCTGCCGCCGGCGCCGCCGCGGCCGAGCGCCTCCAGGCCGAGCGCGTAGCGGTACTCGTCCCACAGCAGGTGATGGCCGAACGGGACCTCGTAACCCGCGTGCGCGAGCAGCGGGAAGGTCTGCCGGATCGTCTCGGTGAGCAGCACCGCGTCGTCGCGGCGGCTGTCCTGGGTGCTCATCAGGCGGCTGGTGTCCGTCCAGTCCGCGGTGATCAGGAACTCGTCGTCGCCGATGCGTCTGAGGTCCGTGAGGAGAACCTGCGAGGCGTCGTGCTTGTGGACAAGTTCCTTGGTGACGCGAGCAGGTATCGAAGTGATCGTCGAAGCCATGTCGTTCATCAGTGACCCCCCTGTGTGAGCGCTGTCATGCGCTGCCCCCGACGCGGTAGCGGATCCGCGCCACAGCCAGTAACATAGAGGGCGTTCTTTTTTTTGTCGAGACCGGGACGTGGCATGGCAGCACCGAAGCAGGAACGCGCAGTTCAGACCCGGGAGCAGCTCCTGAGGGCCGCGGCCGAGGTCTTCGACGAGTACGGCTACGCCGGCGCGGGGATCAACAAGATTCTCCAGCGGGCGGGCGTGACGGCGGGGGCGCTTTACTTCCACTTCAAGAACAAGCAGGACCTCGCGCTGGAAGTCATGCACGCCCAGCGCACCACCATCGAGCCGCACGTGCCGTCCACCGGGCTCCAGCGCCTGGTGGACATCACCCTCATCTGGTCGCACTCGCTGCAGGCCGACCCGCTGCTGCGGGCGGGCGTGCGCCTCACCGGCGAACAGGCCAGCTTCGGCCTCCAGGACGCGTCCCCGTACGCGGTCTGGGCGCGCAGCTTCGAGGACTGCCTCGAAGTGGCGCGCGACAGCGGCGAGTTGCGTGAGCACGTGGAACTCGGCGAGCTCGCCGAGTTCGTCGTCGGCGCGTGCACCGGCATGCAGGAGTACGCGCAGGTCGTCTCCAAGCGGGCGGACCTGCCGCGGCGCACGGTGAACATGTGGAAGCTGCTGCTGCCCGGCATCGCCGCCGACCGGACCCTCGGCCTGATCGAGAACAGCCAGGAGCGCGCGAAGTCCCTGTGGACCGCACTGGGCGCGCACGACAAGGGGAGCGAAGATGACTGACCTGCCTCGCCGGCTGCGGCTCGCCGCCGTCAACATCGACGGCGTGCTGCTCAACGACACGTTCAGTCCGCTGATCCACCGGTTCGTCACCGGACGCGGCGGCGTGTACTCGGCCGCCGTCGAGCGCAGGATCTTCTCCCAGCGCCAGGCCGTCGCCGGCCAGGCCATGGCGGAGTCGGTGCCGCAGGACATGACGGGCCCGCAGGCGCTTCAGGCGTACTTCGAGGAGCGCGCCGACTATCTCGCCGACCACCCCGTGGAGATCATGGACGGCGCGCTCGGCCTCCTCGGCCGGCTGCGCGCCGCGGGCCTGCCCTTCGTCTGCTACGGCGGGCTCGACAAGTCGCACTTCGACGAGCATCTGGGCGCGTACGCCCACCTGTTCGCCGAGCCGCAGTACATCTGCACGAACGAGGTGCGGCCCGGCCTCAAGGAGATCACCGCGCACTTCGGCCTCGACCACGGCGAGGTGCTGTTCATCGACGACGTGGCGCGGGTGGCCGAGGCGGCCAAAGCGCTGGGCGCGCCGTTCATCGGCCACCCCAGCACCTTCGAGCACAGCCATCAGGCGGAGCTCATGCGGGAGACCGGGGTACGCCACCTCGTCGGCTCCCTGCACGAGATCGACGACGCCCTGCTGCGCACGCTGGACACGGAGGCGGCGGCCGGCACGGTGTGGCGGGGCGGCGGCGCGGACGCGGGCGGCGCGGACGGCGTGTCCAGGGGCCTTGCGGGAGCGGGGGTCTGAGCGGTCCGGCCTACTGACGCCCGCGCTCCGGCCGGCCCTGGGCCGGCCGGAGCGCGGGCGGTCAGGGCTCAGACGGCGCGGCCCCCCCCGTCCACCGGTACGGGCGCACCCGTGACGAA